>CAZEZI010000240.1:0-2504 GCA_964516315.1 uncultured Thioalkalispiraceae bacterium | reverse complement strand
CCTACACGTTCGTCGTTTACCCCGAAAATAGCAGCTGTTTCATTCCTTACTGTAGGGTGGGCACTGCCCACCAAAAGCGGATGGTTAAGTGAGTTATAGCATTCGAGACACGACAGATATTTTGCCTGGATGCTCAACCAATTTTAATCGGCCGAATGGCCGCTCGATCCGGCTTTAGCCGGTGTAGCTTCACCCTGTGGAATATTAACGATGAAACGTTGTTGCATGGCACTTCGGGCAAGGTGGGATTTTCCCGGCCTTATGAAAATGCAATTTTTCAGCACATTGATCACAGATAAGGGTGCCGGGGCCGGTAATTTCCCCCGTCCTGTAGACTGATGCCTGTTGCATACTTTCTTTCATCGTCAACAACTCGACTGTAGTGTTGTCGGCGGCGGTTAAGAGTAGATCAAGAATGGCGCTTTCGACCAGTATGGTTTCGAATCCAAGCCAGTCTTTAAGTTCGTGGCCGGTTTCCGATAAATAGTGGACGGCATCAGTCAGGTCGCGTTTGAGGTATGTCGAGATTTTTTCAGCTTCTTCCCGGGACACTTCGCCGAGTTCGACAGCCTTGTCTCTTGCCTCATCAATCAGCTTATGGAGCAGGGCATCGGTCTTTTTCTCTGCTTTGTGAAAATTCTCGGCGACGCGCTCGAACATTTTTTCATAGACTTCACCAAGGATATCAATCGGGTCATGGTGTGATGGTTTTTTCATGGTTTTTCTCCATCAGGGTTCATTAAGTAAACTAATTGTCTGAATCCTTTATACATCATTTTTCTGAATAAGAAATTTGTTTGTAGGTTCGCCTTTTACCCTGCGGGCACCATGAGGCGAACAACAGCGGTTAAATAATGTTTTGCCCGCCCACCCTGATTGTGCGGCTGAAGACGCACCTACAATGGTCTATATCCTTAACAGCTACCCCGTAATTACAGGCTAAAAGAGTTGTTTGTAAAACGATGCAACCTGGGTGACAGACGGGATTCGGCCTGTCTTCATTGAGAGCTCGGTCTGCCTCTATATCGCCTGCGCCACCAGTAGCCCAGCCCGGTCAGCACGACGATCAGGCCAAGCGCCAGGATTAGCCAGTCGCCGAAGGAGCCGGTGAACTGGCGGGTATAGACCAGCAGGCCATGGCCGATGCCCAGTTGCAGCGCCAGCCAGACTAGCACCGCCAGCGTGTCCAGCAGATAGAAACGCCATGCCGGGGCGCCGAGGGCTCCAACAAGGGTGGGCACCAGCGGATGAATTAGCCACATGATGCGGCCGACAAAGATCGCTATTCCTCCATAGTGATGCAGAAAATTACGGGCCTGTTGTCTGATCCGGTTGTGTCCCCTGGACGTAAATCGGTGGTGCCACTCGCCGTAACCCAGTCGGCCCAGACCATAACCGAGACTGTCTGCTGCCAGTGCGCCCACCAGGCAACACAGGTATATTTTCTCAAACTCCAGAAGGTTACTGCCGGACAGGGCGCCAATGGCGGGCAGCAGCAGGACCCCGGGGATAAACAGGCCGATTACCGGGCTGGATTCCAGAAATACCAGCATGGCGATAAGGATACAGGGCCAGTGAGAGTCTGTTAGCCAGGATACAAACTGGTTCAGTGTGAACATTGTTCTATCTGTCTCGGAGGCAGGAGTGATAGTCATGCCAATGATGGCATGAATTGACGTGTCGTACGCAGCCAACACTAGCAGAAATCAGAGGTCAGTGGTAAGGCGGATTGTCTCGGCGTTCGATCATGGCATTCCCCTGACTCGACTGTTATGGTACAGGGAAGAGGAAAGAGCGTTGCATAAACTGACTGGCGAAGATATCGAGCAACTGGCGCAGAGTCCACTGTTTCGTGGGCTCGACAGGCGTGTGTTGCAGGAGATAGCTCCGTTGTTTGATGTAGAACAATGGCCGTCGCGGCAGGTTGTCATGATCCCTGAAGCAACCTGCAGGCGGTTTTATATATTGTTACAGGGACGGGTTAAAATTACTCGCCAGAATCTGGAAACCGGTCGTGAACTCAGCCTTTTTCTGCTGGGTCCCGGTGACGGTTTTAACATAGTCAGCCTTCTGGATGGTGAGCGTCATGAGGTGATTGCCGTAACGCTGGATCCGGTAATAGCCGTCTCTGTGCCCATTGCAACATGGCATAACTGGCTGGATTCATATCCTTGCCTGCGCAACGCCATGCGACACTACATTGATCAGCAAATGCGTCAGTTGAGTGAACTGGCGACCGACCTCGCCCTGCATGACACGATGGCCCGCCTGGCTCACCTGATTTTGCATAACTACGAAGAGAGCAGGGTGAATCCGGGGCGTGATCTCCTGCATGGGCTCTCGCACGAAGAGCTGGCGCACCTGATCGGCACGGTGCGAGTTGTTGTCAACCGCCTGCTCAAAGAGTTACGGGAGGAGGGTGTGATCGAATGTCAGGGCGGGGAGATGCATGTTCTGAATTTGCAGAAACTGCTACACAAGGCCGAACGGGAACTCGATCAGAA
>CAZEZI010000239.1:0-2505 GCA_964516315.1 uncultured Thioalkalispiraceae bacterium | reverse complement strand
TGGTTTTATATGAGGCTTACCACCAGCGCATGGCGGCTGGCATGTACGAGCATTGTTCACTCGATAAAGAAACCTACATGACTTTATTATTTGAAGCCTGCCACCCGAAAATCGCCAACTGCTGTCAGCAGAAACGGATTCCTTATCCGGCGATTGATGAAGATGCGAATATTCTGGAGCCGGTGCTTGGGAGTTATGGGGATTCGGATGATGGTTTTGCTGAGTGGACTTTAAAAGTTGATTAAAATTTAATCCCTCCGGCACTTTTATGCTTTTATGGACTCTGCTAACAAACAGATAGACCTATTCAGTCGTCATAAGTATTAACACCTAAGTCAATAGCTAATGGTTGTAATAATTCTTCTTTAAATGGCCAATCTCTAAGCAATCTTCGCTTTTTGTTTTTAAGCATCCAATATATAAATAACACTGTACTTTGTTGATAAAATGCATTATCGATATATCGTTTTTTGATAGTCTCAGATAAAAAAGCATATTCAGGATTGGCGAGAAATTTTTGAATATTATCGACAAGACTATCATCAATAAACTCCTCGAACGTATCCCAAAGAACAATAGACGATTTTTGGGTATGGGAGCCAATGCCAGTGAGATTCAAATAAAGACCATCAAGCCTATTTATGATCCCATATTCTTCAAGTGGGCCGTAATTTAACTGATGTGTAACAGCAGTAAAAAAGTCATCTGTTGTTTCTATGAGCGCCATGCTTTTTGCAACAGTTCGATGCACTTTAGGCTGTATAGTTCTATTAGCCTTATAGATTGCATCATGAGTTAATTCAGCATGTGCATGCTGCAAAAGTGTTCTTACCTGCACTTCACATGATGTAGACACTGGAACCGTGACACCATTAATTTTTATGTCACATTTTGGCTTTAGGATATAATGAACAGACTGGTATGTAAAAAGAAGAGGCTCTCTCTCTTTATCTTCATCAAAGTGTTTACAAGCATCAAATTCCCACTCATTACTTTTTTCGATAACATCACATATCACCTTAATATCATCTAAAAGTAGAACTATAAATCGAGCACCAACCTTATCTTCAATTTGATTATACGGGTCAGAATAACTTTTTCCTGCACGATAGAACGCCTTATCAATCAGAGAATTATCATCTTTTAGACGATATGTAGCTGGTATTTTTAGAAATTCACTTAGATGCTTACCTCTGCTTTCCAGTCCTTGGTTTATTGTATCGACAATAAATTCTCCCCAAGCACTATAAGCCGGCTTATCTAAATTCCACTGTTCTTTGAATTCAAGTTCATTCATTCTTGTTGAGTAATCTTGTCCTTAATTATTACTTTAGTCCACTCTGTAGGTCCACCAGATTCATCAGGATCACCTTCTATTGTCTCTATAGATATAAGGTTTTTAAAGGTTTCAGATGGTGCTGAAATTTTTACATTACTACGAAACATAACCCTTCTATACTGTAACTTTCCTTCAATATGTTCTATATCCTTAGTAAAAGCATTGTCAGATAACCCTACATCTCTCAAGTGACTTGTATATGCATCCTGCACATCTACATCCTCAAAATATGTAGAAGCGAAATCTGATGCATTAATTGTAGAAGATGTATCAACTTTTAAATATGTAGTCAGTGCATTTAAAAGGTTACTTTTTTTCGCTGCCGTGGCATCTAAATTTGATATAAATGCAGTGGTTGCCTCATAAAACTGCTTGGTTGTCCTTGCACTCGTTTGCGGATAACCAAAACCTAAAAAATCTGAGTAAAAATACTGTGCAGCAGCTTTACCCTCCCCTTTACTAATTTGATAATCAGATACCATGACAGTCCATTTATCATTAAGGTTCATACTGGCTTGATTAACATCAGCTTTCTCAAAAAAACCTGCTGTTTTATATAATCGTGTACCAGGAGTCAGCAACAACTCCTCTACAAATTTTAATGATATTTCATTGGTTTGCTCATTTACCTCTTTTTCATAACCACTATGAACCTCAGCTTTAATAATGCCTAGAAATTTTTTTGGCGTGGCACCTTGCGTTCCAGAAAAAACGACAACTATTCCACCAGGTATATTTTTTTTCTGCTGTGCATCAGTAAGCTTTTTAGCTATATCATAAGAAGACGCAGCAAACACATCATTGTCCTGTTCTATCATTGTGTTAATCAGTGAGGGTAAATCATTAGCTTCTTGATCCACAATTTCCATTTGAACAGCCTTAGAACCTTCACCTAGCGCATCTTTTACACGTGTCATAAAGGCACCCATAGCGTTACGGTCAAAGTTTGTGTATTCATGACTCTGGGTAGGTGTAACTTTATTTCCGTCTTCGTCTCTACGATAAACCTGATGAATAATAATTCGGTTAACATGAAAGTTAAGCAGCTGCATTTTACAATCCTTTATATTTTAATTTTATAATAGACACAATAATATTATGGAATTCCGAGACAGTATACCTGTAAAACCATCACCATCCGACAGTACGAACATTTTTATTAGTAA
>CAZEZI010000238.1:0-2510 GCA_964516315.1 uncultured Thioalkalispiraceae bacterium | reverse complement strand
CACACGTTCGATGCAAATACCGTCATGTTTAGCGAAAATATGGAGTGTAAGCATTTAATGTTGGTGGTTGATGGAACGGTACGTGTTTTTAAGGATTCAGATGAAGGGCGTGAAATGACTCTGTATCGTGTTGAGCCTGGTGAGCTTTGTATCCATAACCTGAATAATTTGGTCAATGGTATGCCTTATCCCATCATGGCTCAGGCAGAAACCAGTGTTCGCGGTTTGGTCATCAGCCGTACCGAGTTTCATAATACGATGTCAAAATCAGATGGTTTTCGGAATTATGTGTTACGCAGCTTAACTGAGCGGCTGGCCAATATGGTCAATCTGGTATCCGGGTTAGCCTTTGATCGGCTCGATTTACGTATTGCATGCTGGTTACAGGCAAAATTTGAACGTAACTGTGGTCGGCCTATTGCCATTACCCACAGTGAGTTGGGCCATGAGCTTGGCACAACCCGCGAGATGGTGAGCCGAATTCTTAAAGATTTTGAACATAAACGTTGTATAAAACTTTCTCGTGGCAGCATTCACCTGAATTGCAAGCATACCTTAAAGCTTGTTTCTCAAGGCAAAGGCAAGCGAGCCAGTCGCGGCTAGTTTTCGGGTTTAAATTCTTCTCCGTTTTAATCTGGCCTGATCGATTCCGAATCTATTCTGGATCTATTCAGGCCATTGTTTTATTGCTTCCGGGTAAATCGTTTGAGCGCGGACTTCTACCCAGTTCGCTTCTTTTATTTTCCACTCATTATCCACTTTTAGCCAATGTGACTGAATTTTGAATGCACGCATATGTTCAGGTAGCGTGCTTTTGGTGCCTGTAAGCACGGCATGAAACAGCATATCGGCCTCGTTTTTGTCCTGAGTTATCTTAATCGTATTAATATGAGTGTAAATGTTTATAAACTTGTGCCGAAGGTAATAGCGAAACACAAGTGCCGACATGGTTTGTTGATTAAGCCGTTTATTACCTCGGAAATCGCTGCTGAGTTTCTGCGTAACAGAGCGATGTTGTTTATTTTCAACGGCACTAACAAGCTCGGCCAATGCCTGTTTTAACGCTTTTTCGGCATTGTCTTCACTGCAACTATTCAGGAAAAATAGTGACAAGCTGGAAATCAGGACTATATATAAGGTATGTTTTAGTTTGTTCCGCATGTATTTTCGTCGGTTAAAGGATTAAGCCACCTATTATCTTTCCAGCCAGCCATCTTTCATAGTGTAGAAGTTATCCACTAATTGTGGGGAATAATTTCCATGGCGGATATTCATACAATACTTGCCGACTAATCGTAAAAATATTACAATATTAGCATATCATTAATTACAACCTCCGTATGCTATGTTGTTAACAGCAGACAAGGGTTAAGTTGCTATTAAAACTTTCCCCTTTTCTGCCGCTAATGCATGCACATTTTAAGGTTTATCGTTAGAGGCGCGTTTATGGCTGCAACATCGCAAATATCTCCACAATCATATAACTATGATATCGTTAAAAAATTCACCATTATGGCACTTGTGTGGGGCGTACTCGGTATGTTCACCGGCTTGTATATTGCCCTTGAGCTTGCCTGGCCTATTTTTAATTTTGACACGCCCGAGATTACTTTTGGGCGTTTGCGCCCGGTACATACAACGCTGGTTATTTTCGGCTTTGGTGGTAGCGCGCTATTTGCAACATCGTACTATATTGTGCAACGGACTTGTCAGGTACGCCTTTGGGGTGAATTAATGCCTACCTACACCTTCTGGGGTTGGCAACTTGCGATAGGTTCTGCGGCTGTATCCTACATGCTGGGTTACACACAAGCACGTGAATATGCCGAAATGGTCTGGCCTATTGATATTTTAATTGCGCTGACCTGGGTGGCGTATCTTGTTATTTATGTGCAAACATTGCGTCGCCGGTCACAGCCGCATATCTATGTTGCTAACTGGTTCTTTATTGCCTTTATCCTTGCAACTGCCATTTTGCATATCGTTAATAACATGGCGATGCCGATTGGTTTATTCAGCTTAAGTTCGTACAGCTTACAGGCCGGTGTGCAGGATGCGATGACACAATGGTGGTATGGGCATAACGCCGTAGGCTTTTTCCTGACTGCCGCCTTCCTTGGTATGATGTATTACTTTGTACCGAAGCAAGCAGGTCGGCCGGTTTATTCTTATCGCTTGTCTATTATTCACTTCTGGGCACTTATATTCCTGTATATGTGGGTAGGCGCACATCATTTACACTGGACGGCATTGCCTGACTGGACGTCAACACTTGCGGCCACATTCTCTATTTTATTATTACTGCCATCATGGGGCGGCATGATCAACGGTATCATGACCTTGTCTGGAGCCTGGGATAAGCTGCGCTCCGATCCTATTGTGCGCTTCCTGATTGTTGCTTTGGCGTTCTACGGCATGTCGACATTCGAAGGCCCGTTAATGTCACTGAAAAGTGTGAATGCTTTGTCACATTATACTGACTGGACAATTGGCCATGTGCATTCCGGTGC
>CAZEZI010000237.1:0-2515 GCA_964516315.1 uncultured Thioalkalispiraceae bacterium | reverse complement strand
GGCACGGTAATAACCGCTTCGGTGACTTCTTCACCAAGGTAGTCTTCTGCTGTTTTTTTCATTTTTTGCAAAATACGTGCAGAGACTTCAGGTGGCGCCATTTTTTTGCCTTCGGCTTCAACCCATGCATCGCCATTATCGGCTGCAATAATCTTGAATGGCACCATGGAAATGTCTTTCTGGACTTCGTCGTCTTTAAAACGGCGACCAATAAGGCGCTTAACAGCGTAAAGCGTATTGGCAGGATTAGTGACCGCCTGACGTTTAGCAGGTTGCCCAACAATCACCTCATCGCCGGTAAATGCAACGATAGAAGGTGTTGTGCGATCGCCTTCGCTATTTTCAATAACTTTAGGAGTACCACCCTCCATTACTGCTACGCATGAATTTGTTGTACCTAAATCAATACCAATTATTTTGCCCATTGCCATTTATCTCCAAAAAATACTTTAATTATTTACTTAAAATTTAACCTGATTAATTAATAGGGTCTTTTTCCCAAACATCAAGTGTTGCCTATGTTTTTTCGTCATTTTCCTTGTCTGCATTCGCCGGTGCTTTGGAAACAACCACCATTGCAGGGCGAATCAGTCTATCGTTCAGCATATAACCTTTTTGCATCACATCGATTACCGTATTTGGATCTTTTTCCGGATGCTCAATCATCGTCATTGCCTGATGAAACTCGGGATCGAATGCCTCATCGACAGGATGTACCGAATTGATACCAAACTTGTCAAAAACAGAAGCCAACATTTTAATGGTTAACTCTGTGCCTTCGCGTACTTTTGCAATATCGGCATCGTCTGCGCTGGCTGCCACCAGGCCAAATTCCAGACTATCAATGATAGGCAATAATTCTGTCGCAAATTTTTCCATGCCGTATTTATGTGCATTTTCCAGCTCACGTTCACTGCGGCGACGAATATTTTCTATCTCTGCATGTGCACGCAACAGTTTGTCCTGTGCGTCTTTTTGTGCTGCTTCTGCTTCTGCGAGGCGCTTTTGCAACTCTTCCACATCATCTGTTTGTGGCTCGGTTGCCTCTTGCTCCGCTGTATCCTGTTGTTGCACTTGCTCTTCCGTTGTGCTGTTTTCTGTATCTGTCATCACGTCTCCAAATACCTTTATCTAGTAGATTGGTTAATACTTAATTTATTCATTTCTGGTTTCTGTAAGGCTATATGGGGTCAATTATTCAGAGCTCAAGACCGATCCCAATAATTTTGCAGTCACATCCACAATCGGGATCACTTTATCGTAAGCCATGCGGGTTGGGCCTATAACCCCTAAAACCCCCACTACCTGGTCATCGACCTGATAGGGTGAAGTCACCACTGAACATTCACCAAACGCCGAATAGCCCGACTCTTCACCAATAAAAATCTGCATCCCGTCAGCATGAATGGAATTATCCAGCAGGTGCAGTACGTCCTGCTTGGTATTAAAGGCTTCAAATAACTGGCGCAGCTTGTCTACGTCGGCCATTTCGTTGTATTGCATTAAATTGGTTTCGCCGGCGAGAATAAAGTCTGAATCTTTATTCCTGTCAATCACCTGATCGGCCATTTCAACCGCTGTTTGCATAATGCGGTGCATATCTTCACGCACCTCCTGCATACTCTTATATAAGCTGGCGCGGATACTCGATAGCTCGTGCCCGGCATATTCCTGATTCAGCAAATTAGCGGTTTGTTGTAGCTCAATGGATGAATATTCACGCTGTGTGTCAATCACCTTGTTAATGACTTCGTCATTATTCACCACCAGAATTACCAGAATACTTCTGGCTGATAAAATCAGAAACTCGATGTGCTTTAAAATGACCTTGTCATGCTTTGGCAACATCACAATGCCAGCCATTTTAGTGACGGCCGATAGCATGCCCGATGCTTTTTCGATTAGATTCTCGGATGACGATGATCCAGAGTTCGGCTGTTGTTCAAATTGAGACTTAAACTGCTCGACCTGCTCATCACCCAGTGGCTCAATGGTGAGTAAGCTGTCGATAAAAAGCCGGTAACCCTGTACCGTCGGGATCCGCCCTGCCGAGGTGTGTGGTGCGGTAATCAAGCCTAAATCTTCCAGATCCGACATCACATTGCGCACGGTGGCCGGGCTAAGCTTAATGCCACTGTCTTTTGCCAATACTCGCGAGCCGACCGGCTGGCCATCGGCAATATAGCGCTCAACAAGGGATTTCAGCAAATATTGCGCTCTCTCGGAAATACCGGATTCTGGAAGTTCGGACGGTTCGGAGTGCTCAGGCATAAAACTCAATATCCACACATTTATTTTAGCAAAACTAATCTAGACTTATTTTAGCACTCGAATTGCCAGACTGCTAATCTGAAAAACATAAAATCCGTAACAACAATGAAAATGAACCAAAGCGTTACCGCTGAGCCAAACATAAACAGATCTATAGCCCACACTCCGGCTCTATGATAACGTTGACTCATATGAAAAATGAGTTCAATAAAATTGGTTTAATTGGCAAATACGGTGATCCCAG
>CAZEZI010000236.1:0-2522 GCA_964516315.1 uncultured Thioalkalispiraceae bacterium | reverse complement strand
GAACAATTAAGATAACAAGAGTTGATAATGGTCTAGTTACAGATTTCCGGAGTGGACTTATGGCAGAATATACAGTTAGTAATGTCATGGTTAATCCTAGTTTACCGGCTGCTGATGCAAATGGCTCAAGAATGGAAGACGCTCTTTTACAGCCTATAATAAATCGGGGAGCTCTCGATGTTTTTCATAACGTGGTAGGAGGTCAAACCGAAAATAATATTGAAAGAGTAGATGTGTTGTTCACACCATTTTCAGCACCTTCTAGTGTTGTCCTGTTAGATGAAGTAGGATTTATAGTAGCAGAAAAAAGTGGAAATAATGGTGTCATGGTTGCAGCAATAACTTCAGTTGACGGCTCAGGTAATCCTGCTTCTTATGGACCATTGGTTTTAGTTGATTCACCAAATTATGGTGACCCAATTGCTTCGTTTGGTTGGAGCCTTTTCGAAAATGCTACTTCTGCACCACAAGGTGATCCTGAACAATATACGATAACTAGTGAAAGAATAGGAATGTCTGTAGTAAGTTTTACTGATTTAGGAATCGGAGTTGATGAAACCGTATATGGTATCTCAGTCTTCGGAAGCGATGTTACCGGTACTGGTAGTCAAGATTTATTAGATCCAACAACGTTTCCTACTACTACAAGTGAAGGTGCTGATGTTCATGGCGGTTTAGGAGGAATAGTAAAAACAAATAGTGTTGTTATTGAAATAGATTCAGATGGTGACGGTATTACTGATAATGTAGATTTAGACGATGATAATGATGGTGTTTTAGACGCCGTTGAATGTCCCGAAGTTTTGGCTACATTTTCTGGTGGTCAAACAGGAACATTAACTGACGGAACAGCTTCGGCAAATTATACCATTACGCAAAACTCTTCAGTAGGATACAGCGGGCAAAGTTATACCGCTTCAGCAGATGGGATTAAGATTCAAAACAATAATTCAGGTGGAGGGTCAGATTCTTTCGGATATAGTATTAGTATTACAGGTGTTACGTCAGGATATATTCCAGTAATTAGATTACATCAAACAATTAATACAGCTGGAGGTAACAGTGAAGCAAGTGATTTTACAATCTCATGGACAGGAGGAACAGGAGATGCATATTATGTTGATGAGGCCACTCCAAATATTAATATGTACAGTCAAGGAGCAGCAGTTGGATTTGATTTAGATAATCGTCAAATAGAAGGCTTAGAAACTGCAGGAAGTATATCAAATGGAAGTAATTTACGTGTGTACAACTTATTTAACAGTTTTGCAGAATGGTATGTTGAATTTCCATTAGGTTCAGCTAATGCTACTGTTTTAAAAACAGGTTTACTTGGGGCAGGAACAGCAGTAAGTCCAGGTAATCGTTTACCAGGTTTAGGTATTTCTGGAAGTGCAGGAGAAACATTTAATGAGTGGATTACATTTACGGTATTATTTATGCCAGATACTGATAACGATGGTATTGTAAATTGCTTAGATACAGATTCTGACAACGATGGCTGCCCAGATGCCATAGAAGCAGCAGGTACATTTGTAGCAGCAGATTTAGATGGGAATAATATGCTTACAGGTGGCGTTGATGCAAATGGTGTTCCAACTGTCACTAGCGGAGGTCAAGCAACTACCACAGCAGTTACAGACGCTAATAACAGTGCTGCGTGTAATACATTTTCTTGTACTACCGATTTTTATCAAGTTATCGGTTTTGATTTAAAAGTTTTAGATGTAGCAACAGGTGTTTATACTACAATAGGTACTTCCGCTGAACGCTATAATTCCACAGGTTGGGATGTACGCCATAATTTAATTTATGGAATGGGCAGATCAGGTTCCTTTGATGACCATTTAGTAGTTATTGATGCTTCCGGAGTAGCAGTTGATATGGGAGCGCCTACTCATAATGTTACAGGAGTTCCACTTCCTGATGGTTCAAACGCAGCTGATATGGATCGTAACGGGAATTTATACGTAAGAACAGGTCAAAATCTTACTAAGGTTAATGTAGATACCAATACCTATGAAGTGATAACATTTACAGGTCCAAATCCAGGTAATATTGCTGATATAGTCTATATTCAAAGTACCAATTCTTTTTGGGGAGCTAAAGATCAAGCATTATATCAGTGGGACTTAGCTACAAATACAATTACCCAAAGAGCGGTAACAGGGCTTCCTAACGGAAATTATGGATCTGCTTATACTGATGTTAATGGGGCATTGTACCTTTCAAATAATGCAGGGGGTATTCATCTTATTGCAGATTATACTACAACACCGTCAGCTTCTTTATTTGTTAATAGTGAAGTTACTAGTCAAAATGATGGAGCATCATGTCCTGATGCATTACCACCGGTTCTAAACCAAGACCCCGTTGCAGTTGACGATACCAATACAACACCGGAAAATGTTACCTTAACGGTTAATGTAGCCAATGGATTGTTGAATAATGATTCAGATCCAGATTTAGACCCAATAACAGTACAAGATTATACCATTGCAGGTATAGGAGGTACGCAAGCG
>CAZEZI010000235.1:0-2534 GCA_964516315.1 uncultured Thioalkalispiraceae bacterium | reverse complement strand
TATGACTTTGTCGTGCAAAAATTTCAATTGGGTGAAAAAGCCGATGATGTTCGAACTTACTTGAGACAAAACGGATACCCTGAGAATGAGATTGATACTCTGCTCAAGAAATATTTCAAGGAATTAGAAAAAAACAATAAAGAAGATGTATTAAAAGGCTCGACTAACCAAGAGGATTGGTACGGCGGTCCTAAACTCACAAAAAATTCTGTTTGGTCTCGTTTAAAACAAAGCTTGAATAATAAACAGTGGTCAAATGATATGGTCGAAAGCCTGGACCATGCTTCGACCTGTGTGGTTTCTAAATTAGCCAATCCAGAGTGGATAAAAAACGAAGAAAATAAAATCGCCAAGGGTTTGGTCTTAGGTTATGTTCAAAGCGGCAAGACGGCAAATTATTCTGCGGTGATTGCTAAAGCCATTGACGCTGGTTACAAATTTATTATTGTTTTGTCTGGCATCCATAACAACTTACGTTATCAAACGGAAGTTAGATTAAAACAAGAAATTATCGGACCCAACGAAACCAATTGTATCACTCTCACTCGTACCGATCAAAATGGCGACTTTTCACCTCGTGCCTCACAAAGTGCTAATAGAGCCTGTGGGCAAGATCAAGGGTTCTCCATGGCGGTTATTAAGAAAAATGTAAGCGTTTTACGAAATTTCAATTTTTGGCTTAATCAGGCTAAAAAAATGCATCTTGAAAACTGTCCTGTCTTGATCATTGATGATGAGTCCGATCAAGCTAGCATCAATACCAGTAAACAACCCGAATTAAATCCCACGGCCATCAATAGTGCGATTAGAGCACTTATCGCTCATTTTAAAGTGGTTAGCTATCTGGGTTATACGGCCACTCCTTTTGCTAATGTATTGATCGATTCCAATGTTGATGACGATCTTTACCCCAAAGATTTTATTATTTCTTTACGCAAACCAAAATCATATACGGGTGCTGAAGAGCTTTTTGGTGTGATTGATCCGGTCAGTGGTCAGGAAAAACCGGGATTACCCATTATTAGGGAAATACCGAAACAAGAGGCAAACGTCATTTATCAAATCACCAAGCCCAAAAACCCAAACTACGGAAAGTTTTTAATTGGCCCTGCACTTGATGATGCCATTCATGATTTTATATTAGCCTGTGCGGTTAGAATGGCGAGAAAACAGTGGAAACAACATTTTTCAATGTTGATTCATTGCACTCATAAAATTGAGATTCAGAAAGAGATATTCAAGCAAGTTGAACAGTTTAAAGAAGACATGAGGATGTGTGCTCACACCAACCATGACACCTTAAAAGGTCGACTGAAAACACGGTGGTTAAATGATTTTTTGCCAACCACTCAAACCATTGACCCAGAGAGGGGGGCGATATCTTTTGAAACGATTTGGAGAAATTGCACAACGGTATTAGAGCAGATTCAAGTTATTTTAGATAATAGTGAATCTGACCAACGATTATCTTATGAAAATAAATTTTGGGGAATTATTATTGGCGGTAATACGCTCTCAATAGGTTTGACTTTAGAAGGGTTGATGATAAGCTATTTTGTGAGGACAACCAATTATTATGATTCGCTAATGCAAATGGGGCGTTGGTTTGGTTATCGAGGTGGTTATTTGGATTTGACCCGAATTTATATGACTGACGATCTTAAAGACCGTTTTTATCATTTAGCCAATGTGGAAAATGAAATAAGAGAAGAGATTCGTGCCATGGCAGATAGCGGTGACAAGCCCATTGACGTTGGTATCCGTGTTCGAACGCATTCGAGCATGACCGTGACCAGTCCGATGAAGATGCGTACCGCTGAGCGCTGTAAATTGACTTATTCGTACTCAAAATTATGGCCTTCTTTTATTGACTTCAGTCAAAAATCATTGCTTGAGGATCGAAAAGCGGTTGATAACTTGTTATTCAATCTAGAAAAGTATGGTGCAAGGCTGGAAAAAAGCCATTTTCATCGATTCAAAGACTCACTATTGTATCGCAAAGTTTCATCAGAATTGATCCTGCAGTTTTTGGATGAAATTAATATCCATGAGGAAAATATTCGATTTACTCGTAAAAATCTCTCCCGATATATTCGACAACTCAATGAAGTGAATGAACTCACTGATTGGTCAGTGGCCGTGGTGTCCACATCGACTTCAGTTCACAAAGTCAGTTTGAATAACGGAAAAACGATTGGTTTAGCCGATCGTTCTTTGTCAGAGATACTTTCCTCTCATAAAAACCCAGATGTACGGTACTTAAAAAATGTATCTTTTCCCGTTGATGAATATATTGATATGGGAGATTTGGTGGATAAATGTCCAAGTAACGTCAATGACTTTCAAATGATTGAAGGGGAAAAACGAGGTCCGACGTATCTCAGAAGAAAGTATCGGCCTAAGGATAGGGGGTTGCTGTTAATTCATCCGATTAGGCCAACGTTACAAATCAGGAATCAAAAAACCGTTTTCACTGCACCAGAAGTTATCTTCGGTATAGGGTTTGTTTTCCCTCAAACTAACAGTGACAAAGG
>CAZEZI010000234.1:0-2545 GCA_964516315.1 uncultured Thioalkalispiraceae bacterium | reverse complement strand
AAGCCTGCCATCCAAAAATCGCCAACTGCTGCCAGCAGAAACGGATTCCTTATCCGGCGATTGATGAGAATGCGAATATACTAGAGCCGGTGCTTGGAAGCCAGGCGTATTCTGACGAGGGATTTTCTGGGTGGGTCTTTAAAAAAAATATATAACGTCCATGTAAAAATCACACTGTAACAGTTATTTTTAAGCTACAAATTTTTCTGCAAAAGCCGTAATCTTCAGCATATTGTTTTACACACTATTTTATTTATTTTGATGCTGGGGGCACACCTGTAATATATTAATGCCATGCTGGCTCAACTCACTTCTATAAATATACCAATCACTATCCGTAGCATTTAAAATTTCAGGATTTTCACGGCTCGATACAGCTACAGCAACAAATTTTTGGTCGCTCTTATCAAATCCTGCGACATCAAGCCCTCTAGGCACCTCTAAATAAGTATCATTAGCTGTTTTTGTAATTGTCACAAGAAGACAAAAATCCGAATTATATTTATTGCGATAAATATGCTTAAAAAACATATCCCCAACACCAGGCTGCCCAGAATAACTTGCATACTTAACGTATTCATCCATTATTTCATTGCTATGATCTAGCACCAACACATTATTTTTAATTATATTTTCTAATGCTTCTATGCAGGCAAGTTGACAAACTTCATCTGCATGAGTACCTCTTCCATTTGCGGCTATAAGCACATTGCTATCACATATTTTAAAATTCATTAAGCTGCCTCAATCTTTCTCTTAAGACCTGCTTTTTGTATATTAGCAATCTCCCCAAACTCATCTCCAAAAAAGTTTTTCGGCCAGTTCTCAATATTGCCAAACATATCAACAATCAAGTTATTTAAAACTGATGCTCCTGCTTTCGTTTCGCAAAAATATAGTTTTATATCATCCGTTTTTATTTCATCTTCTGCCACTCTTAACTGCAAACGCCGTAATAAATGTTCACTATGACTTTCTACAATCACCTGTAAGTTACGTGTTTGTGCGGCGTTTATAATTATATCTGCGAGTCCAGTTTGTACAGCAGGGTGTAAATGTATTTCAGGTTGCTCCAACAATACAATTGAACCTTTTGGGACATAATAAAGCAATACAAGCACAGGTAGTAATTGAGACACACCAAAGCCAACATCTGTAATTAATACGGGGGCGGACTTTGCTGTTTTTTGCACTTGAACTTTATATAAGTTTGAATGTGCAGCCAATTCACTCACATTAAAAGAATGTATCAACCCTAACTTCTTCAACCAATAAGCAATTATTTCTTCAAAAGATTGATATTTTCTCTTATAACCCAACTGCCTTTTCTCACCATTATTTCTAGCTGCTAATAGCGCATCAACAACTCTTTCACCTCGTGGACCAACATCAATTGGACGTGACCCTGACCATGCATATTCACGTTTCGGATATTCACGTAAAGGACCAAGATAATAAATACCATCCATTAATTGCTCATATGAAAACTCAAGATCACTTAACAAGTCAGCATTCTTATGATAAGTTTTTGCTTGATCTGGAAACGCATATGACTTTAACGGACCAGGTATATCCCAAACACGCCCGGGTGTTTTAATAAATCTAAACTGCCTATTTTCGCCATATGACTTTAAGTCAAATGCACTCGGCCTGCTTTCCTTTCGCTCTAAGCAGAAAAATTGATCTGAAAAATGATATATTAATTTATTAGTACTCGGAGTATTTTTACGAAGACCAACTGATACAGCTTGGCTTACAACATCACCGCTAAATAATACATCCTTTTTACTACTAGAAGTATCAGTTATCACTAACTCTTCTTTTAGCCCCCACCTAATATCCCAACTTAAATTTAATTTCTCATTATGATTAAATATTGCATCATGAAATGAGCCTAGATTTACATGTGTACCTGATGACCCAAAATTAATAGATAAGCCTCTATCCGCAGATTCTTTTGTCTGTTTCAGCATCAGCAAAAATTGAAGAATACTACTTTTTCCAGAACTATTTTCACCAAACAATCCTGTAATCGGGGCAAGACTCATATCAATCTTATCCCAAGATTTAAAGTTTTTTATTAATAAACGTTTTAACATGTTAAAACCACTGATAATTACTTAATCATATTAAATAAAAAATATTTTTACACTCAAAACACACTTAATGCTAGCAAGCAGAGACAAGCCATAATTAATATCTTTGCTTTGAATTCCAGTAACAGTATACCTGTAAAACCATCACCATCCGACAGTACGAACATTTTTATTAGTAAACACAATCATGCCTACCAACATTGATTAAAACAATCTCATCCTCCTTAACCTCCATCTCCAACACAATCCGATAACTCATATTGATAGAAACTGACGACAGCCCTTTCAACCGACCCTCCAGACCATGCAAACGCAGCGACGGATGAAAAGGATTCAGCTCCAGCAGTTGCAGGGTTTTACGGTACTGATTATGTATCTCTGGATGTTTACGTAGAAACTTTTTTGCTCGTTTATTATAACTATCCGTGTATATGAGCTGGTAGGTCATT
>CAZEZI010000233.1:0-2551 GCA_964516315.1 uncultured Thioalkalispiraceae bacterium | reverse complement strand
AATTTTTTGCTGCATCAAGTTTTTCAGATGCGGCGATGGCGTCACTGCAATTAAATAAACAGAATTTTGCGTCTGCAATTGCTTGCCAGCCATTAACCCAGTGGACACTGAAGATAGCAATGATCATTGTGAACATAAGCGGAATGGAAACCCAACGGACTCCAAAGCCAAATAGCAACATAACTGCGCCAGCTAATTCGGTTGATGTTGCAAGAAAGGTCATTAGATCCGGAAAGGGTAGACCAAGCCCCCAGTCAGGATTACCAAACCAGGCGGATGTGTCTTCAAAACTGTTATATTTGCTTAAACCGGCCATCCAGAATATCGGGGCAAGGTATAAGCGAAGTGCAAGTGGCGCGAGAAAATCAACCGCGCGTGTACGATTGAGTAAGCCTTGCAACTGCAATAACTTATCCATATTAAACTCCTTGTAATGTTGTTCGTGTTACTTTAAAGAATGAGTATCAGGGACTATTGTTTCAGCGTTCCAGTAATAATATTTTTATTATGCAGTTCTGTGAGCGTTTGCAGGCCAAAATCGATAATGCTGTTGATGTCCGGGTTGCCTAATTCATTGGCAATTTGAGTCAGTAATTGTTTGCCATTTAATGACTGTTTGTTTTCTTTTATAAGTTGCAGTAAACGTGCAATAACCGGATTAACTTCGGTAAAACTGATTTGTGCGTCATCTTCTAACCGTGCTGCAACAATATGGGTTGCCTGTTCAGCGGGGTGATCAGGTTGATAGTCTTTACTTATTTGCTGAACTGGGAATTGGTAGCTTAACAACCAGGCCAGGTTTGAGAGTACAGGTACTTCTTCCAGAAAGTTTGCGTGCTCAGAAAGCAGAGATGCATCATTGCTGAGTTCGGAAATACTGAGTGCGAGTTCAATCCATTCGTAGTGTGCCAGTTCAAGCATAAAGGGGAGGTCATCTGCTTGTGGTTGACGTTCTTCTTCCAGATAAACTAAAAATTCGCGTGGCATTTCAGGAAACAGGGGAGTATGTGCTTTATGATTTGCAAAGTAATCCCGTATAAGTGTGTGCCAGCGTTGTTCACCCAATATTTCGCAGAGCACCGGGTAGGTTGTTGACATAAAATCTTCAATATTATTATAAAAAAGATTGCTGTAAATTTTTATCCGGCGATCTTCGATATTATCGGGTGCGGCATTGAGATCGGGTTGGCGAATATGTGCAGTAAATACGTATTGCATTTTCTGAAAATCGTATTGAGTCTGGTTATTGCTGGTAGACATTACGATACCTGTTGAGAGGATTTGCTTACAGTAGTTTGCCATTTTTCCTGAATAGAAATAATACGATCCACTTCCACGAGTAATTCTGCCACTGGAGGAATATTAAAATCCCGTTCTAACAAGGTTGGGATAACCCCGTAGCGTTGATAAGTTTGTTCCAGTAAACCCCACACTGGTTCGATAACATCAGCACCATGGGTATCGACAATCAAATCTTTTGCTTCTTCATAATGCCCTGCAATATGAATATATTCGACTCTGTCAGCGGGAATAGCATTTAAGAAGTCAGATGCATTGTATTGGTGGTTAATACTGTTAACGTAAATATTATTAACATCGAGTAGCATTTTACAGTCGGCTTCTTCCAGTACAGCCTTTAAAAATTCAATTTCGGGTATTTCCTGCCCGGGTGCGGCATAGTAGGAGACATTTTCCATTGCAATCGGGCGTTTTAAAATATCCTGAACACGTTTAATACGTTTTGCCACGTAATGAACGGCTTCTTCTGTAAAGGGAATGGGGAGCAGGTCATATAAATGACCATCATCACTACAGTAACTTAAATGTTCGCTGTAGATTTTAATCTGGTGTTCATCTAAAAAGCGTTTCAGGCGATGTAGAAAGGCTTCGTCTAGCGGGCTGGGTGAGCCAATGGAAAGTGATAGACCATGGCAGATCATGTCATAACGTTCAGTAAACGATCTGAACTGTTTACCTGCAGCGCCACCGACTCCGATCCAGTTTTCGGGAGCCACTTCCATAAAGCCGACTTGAGAAGGAGGTTGGTCTAACAGCGAATCCATAATACTTCGCCGTAGACCAATACCTGCACCCTGAATAGAAAAGGAAACGGGGGCTGCTTTCCTGTTCATATTAGAGCGCATACAGTGGGTTTAGTGACCGCCACATTTTCCTTCATTCATTTTTTTGTGGTTTGCGCCACATTTACCACCCATTTTAGTTTTGTCCTTTTTCATGCCTTCGCCGCATTTACCTTCACTTTTTTTCATGGTCTTTTTGCCGCCGCATTTGCCTTCGCCACACTTGCCTTCACTTTTTTTCATGGTCTTTTTGCCGCCGCATTTGCCTTCACCACATTTACCTTCTTTTTTCTTCATGCTGTCGCCGCATTTGCCTTTCATTTGCTTTGGGTCAGACATATTGCCACCGCATTTGCCATCTTTAGCGACCTGGTAGCCACCTTCAAGATTGGTCATTGCAAACGGGTTTGCACCTGCTTCAGAAGCATTAGCAATATTGCTGGCTGCAAGTGTTGTGGCAAAAATAGCAC
>CAZEZI010000232.1:0-2561 GCA_964516315.1 uncultured Thioalkalispiraceae bacterium | reverse complement strand
TTATCGAAGGACACGTACCGGCAGACGACATCAAACGACTGCTGAAAGAAAAACCAAAAGCCGCCGGACTCACTGTTCCAGGTATGCCGATGGGTTCACCAGGCATGGAAGGTCACCGTAAAGATGCTTATTCTGTATTGCTGATAAGCGAAGAAGGTCAGCCGCAGGTATTTAGCAAATACTGAAAATAAAAAGCACACTCATTCCGGTAAAAAGTCACCCCCATATTTACCGGCTTAACTTTAACCCAGGCCGTATCATCGACTGTACTCAACAATGATGATACGGCGTCATAACCACAGAAAACATTCACCTCTGTCATTTTCCTTCTTCCTGTTTAGACTGACTCAAAAAATCACTTTCAAACACACCTCTCATATTCTAAAAAAAAACCGATCATCACTAAAACACTTGTATCCTTCACCTGCTTAAGCGAAACTAAATAGCAACAGCGGGAATGTTCCCGCTTTTTTAAATATCTTTAAGATATAGTCTAAAATTGACAAACCATCACTTCAACACACTTGAATTAATCACCGTTCAAAACCAGCTACTGCTGTCGACTGACACCAGCCTTAACGCTGATGAGTACCTGCACAAATTCATGCAGACTCTGTACACAACTCTGGGACTGAAAAGCCTGCATCTTTATTTTTTAGAAGAATCTTCAACCGCCGAAAAACCGCTGAATAATTTTCTGTCACTGCCGACTGAAAAACCTGTAAAAGAACAGACGCCTGCAACAAAAAAACTTCTACAGCATTTTAAAAATAATACTGTTAATACACACATAACTGAGAAACTGGAAGCTAATGAAATCCTCGCTTTCACTTTTGGCAGCCACGGAATATTACTTCTCGAAAATCAATATGGGGAATTTCAGGACGCCCTCAAAGATGCACTTGTCCCCGTCATCAACAAATCAGCCGAATATTTCCAGCTAATCGAACGAACAAAACAGCTGAACGATGAGGCCAGAATAAGCAAACAAACACAACGCGCCTACGAACTACAGGCAAAACGCGACCCCTTAACGAACCTGCCGAATCGTCGTGAATTTCGTTATTCCCTCTCCAGAGAAATTTCCAACGCACAACGCTATGACTACTACGGCGCATTGATGTACATCGATCTCGATAACTTCAAAAACGTCAACGACTCACTCGGACACTCCATCGGCGACATGCTGCTGACCCAGGTCGCACAACGCTTGACCGAACAGGCGCGCAGTGGCGACACCGTGTTTCGCATCGGCGGCGACGAATTCGTCTACATCCTCGGTAATATCGGCAACAGCGAGGCAGACGCCATGCGCACTTCGCAAACGGTTGCTATCCGCGTCATCGAAATCCTGGCAAAACCTATCGAAATCGGCGAACACAGTTTGCATATCACACCGAGCATCGGCATTGCGATTTTTCCCGACGCGTTTGATGAAGCCACCGATAGCGAAAACATTCTGCGCCATGCAGACACCGCCATGTACCGCGCCAAAAAACAGGGGCGAAACTGTTATGAGTTTTTTAATCCGGAAATGCATGTCGAAGCCGTACAACGGCTGATCATTGAGGACCACCTGCGAAAAGCAATTACAAACAACGAGCTTAGTCTGGTCTACCAACCAATCGTTAATACCGATGAAAACATCATCGGCGCGGAAACATTGATACGATGGAAGAACAAAAAATTCGGCAACATTTCACCAGCTAATTTCATCGGCATCGCTGAAGAAAGCAACCTGATTCTGGGACTGAGCGAGTGGATTCTACAACACGCTTGCGCCTATGCTGAAACCTTATATGCACAACTCGATGAGAATTCGAGCTTCTGTTACATCAGTATCAACATCAGTCCGCGTCAGTTCATCCAGACTGATTTTGTCGATTCAATCATCAAAGTTATCGATGCCTGCAACGTACCCAATGGTTTTATCAAGCTTGAATTCACCGAAAATGTGTTGCTCGACAATGTCGACCTGACCATCGAAAAAATGGAAAAACTTCATCAGAACAATATCGATTTTCTGCTGGATGATTTCGGCACCGGTTATTCATCCCTCGCCTACCTGCATAAGCTGCCTATCTCAATACTTAAAATTGATAAATCATTCGTCACCGCTTTTTACTCGGAAAAAAATAACACTCAGGCTATCGTCAATGCCATCCTGGTGATGACAGAACAACTCGGTATCCAGTGCATTGCCGAGGGTGTCGAGCTTCAGCAACAGGTTGATTATTTCAAAAAGAAAGGCGTGCATGGCATGCAGGGATTTTTCTACCACCGTCCCATGTCAGGTGAGGCTTTGCAGACACTACTCTGTGGCACGCTGATAAAAGCATAAACACAACAACACATCCCCTTTAACGCTTTCCGCGAAAAACCGGCTATATTTATAGCGTGGGTATAAATGCGACAAAACTGACTTCCATTCATCAACGGAGTTGATTATGAAATTTATATTCATGCTGTTAGCACTATTCTTACTGACCGACCCGGTACTTGCAAAACCCGTCAATAACACCTCTGAGTGCCTGAGCATGTATCACACTTATATGAACGAG
>CAZEZI010000231.1:0-2584 GCA_964516315.1 uncultured Thioalkalispiraceae bacterium | reverse complement strand
CCCGGTGGTGTGGGAGGAAGGATGCTGTGAGGCATCCTCCTATCCCGATTAGCCCCACAAACAAACCCGTAAGTACTTGCTATTTTGAGCACACAATGATACTTTTAGTCATCATTCAATGAAAGTATTAAGAGTATATATTTAATGGCACAAGAAGCTATCCGCTACAATGATATTTCTGCACAAAAAGCCACATTCAAAGCGGGGTTAGCTGCTCATGTCCATAGATGGTTTAGGCTTACTCCTAGTTTCGGCCCTGACTTAGTACGGGAAATGCTTTGCGAATTGTCGTGCTCTAAAGACGAGGTGGTACTTGATCCATTTAGTGGCGCAAGTACTACACTGATTGAGAGCAAATTAGAAGGTATAGATTCTTATGGTTTTGAAATCAATCCATTTTTATATTGGGTAGGTAAAGCCTCATCCAATTGGAATTTAGATACCGAGATTCTAAATAGAAATAAATTTGAAATACTTGAACAGTTTAAAGAGCAAAAAAAATACATTACTTTTGATAATTTAGAAGATAATGATCTATTTATTCCGCCTATCCACAATCCTCTCAGGTGGTGGAGAAAAGATGTAATCACTGATCTTCTTATTCTAAAGCGCGCAATTCATGAGTGCTCATCATCAAGTGAGATTAAAGATTTTTTCTTATTAGCTTTAGCTGGTGTGTTAGTACCAGATTTAACAAATGTTACGCTCGGTAAGCTTCAACTACATTTTATTGAAAGGGATAAAGATCAAATTAATGTAATAGAAACATATATTAACCATCTGGATTTAATGATTAGTGATATTATAGATATTAAGGCTCTAAAGCTAACTAGCGAATCTAAAATTTTTAACACTAACTCTGTCACCCTTGAAGGTGTTAATCTAATTAAGCCCATTAGTTGTGTCATTACATCACCGCCATATCCAAATCGTTATAGTTACGTTTGGAATACACGACCTCATTTATATTTCTTAGACTTTTTTACCACACCAAAAGAAGCATCATCTCTTGACAAAGAAACAATTGGTGGTACGTGGGGAACTGCTACATCAATACTTGGAAAAGGTATAGTTGAGCCATCATTTGATTTTCTTAAAAATGACGTTTGGAAAGTTGTAGAAGACATAAGGAAAGATGATAATTTAATGGCAAATTATGTAATGAAGTACTTTAACCTTCTAGCTGAACAAATACATGCAATGGAGCAACTTCCACAAAGAAATCTAAGATGTGCTTATGTGGTAGGAAATTCAAGAATCAAAGGTCGCTATGTTGCAACAGATATTCTTTTAGGAAATATTTTTAAATCTCTTGGCTACAAGCTTAATTCAATTGATAGAATTCGTAAAAGAAATAGCGGAAAAGATCTTTTTGAATCTATTGTATATGCTGAAAAAGAATAATTTTAATCTGCTCTTTTTTTTAGAAATTGTTTAAAAGAGTACGAGCTTTTAATATCGTCCATCATTCCATTTATTTCTGTTTCAATTTCTTTTTTTATAGTAGGGCGATCCCAAATATCTGATAAATCTAATCCAAACAATTCAGATGAGAAGTTAATAGCATTTTGCCCAACAACGAAAACCCAGCCAGCTCTTTCTAGCCGACTTATTGCCTCATCTCTAGGACTTATGGCACTAAATATTAAATATACTGGTCTTAGATTAGCTGCTATTAATTTTTCAGCCATAACACAATCTTTTCTAAGCCTAGAGCTATCATTGGGGTTAAAATTGTATCTTATTTCAATGCCTATACCATCAGAAGTAATATCCTCATTAATATGCTCTTTACATACGCTAGAAATAAATTTGGAATCTCTATCTTTTAGTTCTGAGTACCTGAGACACACGTCTAACTCTAATCCATCAAATTTAGGTGCTACCTGCCCTTGATTGATACCATATTTTTCAATTACAAGCCTACGTGGTATTTTGTCATAAATTTCACCGAGCCTACGACCAATACTAATACTTACTCTACCCATAAACCTAATATTCACGTAGTCCGCTGTGTCAAAATTAAATTTTGGGTACAGTGGATCGCCTTTTAAAGCAGTCAATTCATTTTCAAAGTTCTTTTGACTAAAATCGTTTTTAATTTTTGTGCGCCACCCCGCTAAATGATGGCGTAATTCAGCTACAATAGCGTTCTCAAGTTTACTTTCGTTTGAGTTCATTTATTTGCCTTGGTTTCCATTAAAAGAGCTGCGATAGGAACACCAAGAGCTTGAGATATTTTATCTATATTATTTAAGCTAACATTTCTTTCGCCTCGTTCAATTGCGCCGATGTAGGTTCTATGCAATTCCGACAGCGCAGCCAAATCTTCCTGTGAAATACCCTTTAACTTACGGTAATATCTAACTTGGTGTCCAAATGTTTGTGTAATCGTAGTCATTAGCCAATAATAAAATCATGAACACTATACGTCGACATACTATAAGTAGCATTAAGGGCTAACAAATAGCTCCAGCGGACAATTCAAAGCGGCACTTATTTTGCTGTTCGCAAAAACGCGCCTCGTTGAATTGCCGCTGAGCAAGGCGTGTGTGCCGGGCATGGCACAAAACTAGAGAGGTGA
>CAZEZI010000230.1:0-2626 GCA_964516315.1 uncultured Thioalkalispiraceae bacterium | reverse complement strand
GCATTTATGGCTGGATTTAATGATAAAATGATTTGCAACCATAAGTTAATGGAAGTTTAGGGTATATGGCTGATTGCGACCCTAAGCAGACGTTGAACGGATACTTCTAAATGATGAAAAAAGTGCCATTTTTCAAAACAACAAGACAACTGTTGGGGTTTCTAGGATTTAGACAATGCTAAAGAGGATTAAGCTAATACAGGGTATTGGGAGTTATAAACAAGCTCGTGGCAGTGGATTTGAACTTGCAAAAGTAAATGTCATTTATGCTGAAAATAGGAATGGAAAAAGTACGCTTTGTGATGCTCTATATTCTCTTGAGTCAAATAATCCAGATTTAATTTTAAATCGAAAAACTATACCCGATGATGCAACCAACCCACCAAAAGTTGAATTATTATTTGACTCAGTCGGTGGCAATCATGTTGCTCTCTTTGAAAATGGAGCTTGGCAAGTTGCTGAACCTCAATGCTCAAAACTCTATGTATTTGATCATAGCTTTATCCATAGAAATGTCATTACAGGTCAAAGACAGGATCGGCAGAACTCCGAGAACGTTACGAGTTTCATTCTTGGAGAAGCTAACACGGCGCTGTATAAACAATTGGCAGAGCTCAATACATCAGTGCGTGATGAGCGCGGTATCCTTACGAATTTAGAAAGACAGTTGGGGTCGCATGGAATTGCTAACGCGCATGAGTATGCAAACTCAGCACTTCCCGTTAAGTCAAAGCATGAATTAGAAGTAGATGCTGCGGCGCAAAAACAGCGTGAGCAGCAGATTGCAGCTACTATACAGAATTCTGATGCAATTAAGGCAAGGCGCGTTCTGAGTTCGGTCGCTCAACAAATAGATTACAGCCCGACAATCGAAAGAATAAATTCATCAATAACTGCAAGCCTCCAAAATGTCCATCAAGAGGCGCTTACTGCACTTGATAATCATGTAACTAACCACGTCAATAACGCTGCTGCCTTTAAAGGTTGGGCAGCACAAGGTCTTGGCTTTGTCAAAGACACTTCATGTCCTTTCTGTGGGCAAGGGCTTGCCGATTCTGCTAAAGGACTGATAGCTACTTATCAGCAAGCCTTTAATGCAGAATTCGATAGTTTTAATAGAAATATTAAACAGGCACTCGATCAACTTAGACAACCATTTATAATCCCTGATGCAAAAGAACATATTACTCAGTTCCATCAATCTAATCGGGATACGGTAGCTCTTTACCACGAATCTGAAATTTCCAACCACCCTTCTTTACCCGACTTTATGGCATCACTTGAACAGCGGTTTCAGGAGTTATCGGCTGCTTACGATGCATTGGAAGATAGCAGGCAAGTAGCAACGGGGTGTTGGACACCTATTTTAAATCAAAAATATAGCTTGCCGTATGAGGTCATGCAGCCGATTGATTTCTCCGCTCTCGTAGGAATGGCTACGGTATATAATCAAGCTATTTATACTTATTGGCAAGTGTGTGAACGGATTAATGGGATGTTAAACCAGTTGAAGGCTTCTGTAGAGGCTCCACAGTTAAGAAGCGATATGGCACAGATGGCGCAGAGCTATAACGTGACAATGGTGCTTATCAAGCGCATAGATTTAGAGCCTTTATGCCAACAATACAAAGCGAAGCATCAACAGGTATCGACACTCGAATCCACCTACAATCAGAGAAAAGAGCAGCTCGAACAGTCTCAGAGTATCTATTTAAAAAATTATTTTCACTTGGTAAATCAGCTTTTTACTGAGCTAGGCAGTAATGATTTTGAGATTGTTAAAGTGGCTAATAATCGCGGTCGGCAAGTCGTTTACGAGCTGCGAGTAAAATTTAAAGGTAAGAGCATCCCTGTAGACAAGATAAATTATGTATTCAGTGAATCAGACCGAAGGGCATTAGCATTGTGCATTTTCTTGGCAAAGATTTTATCTCTTTCGCCTGAAAATAAATCAAAAGCGATTCTTGTATTTGATGATCCAGTGACAAGTTTTGATAATGAACGAATTACTCTTATCTTAAATAAATTCTACGAGCTACAACGTGACGTTAAGCAGATCATCATTACGACCCATTACAAGGGGATGGCATCGAAGGCAGTCAAAAAATTCCGGCAAATCGCAAAATCTATTAAACTGATGCATGGCGCTAATGGCATTGAGATTAATGCTGTTGACAATGATAGTATGACAGCTTCTGACCACGACATAGCCTTTGATAGGATTAAGGCATTTGTGGAGCGCGCGACAAACGATAACATATCTACTGAATTGCGCCCATTCTTCGAAGAAGAAATCCGTGGTCGATATAAAAAACAGCTAGCTGAACTTGGCATTATTAAAGAAGATTTGTCAGTTTGTATCAACACTTTGCGTGATAATAGGATTATCTCAGAGGAGCTTGCTACGAGATTAAATGCATTGCGTGATTCACTAAATACTCCAATGCATGAGATAGGGCAAGATGCGGTTGAGAATACGAGAGCAATAGCAGGACAAATACTTGATGTGGTATACAATCAGCTAACTCCTGCGGCATAACTGCTAATTATTGAATGTCCGCTCATGGCCGCACTCGGAAGTTGTTTTAATAATACTGGATTTCTGACTCAGGAGGGGGCTGGGGCT
>CAZEZI010000229.1:0-2635 GCA_964516315.1 uncultured Thioalkalispiraceae bacterium | reverse complement strand
CCGTTTACCGCGCAAACACTAAAAGAAAAACTCGATAAGATTTTTGAACGCATAGACGGTTAGGGGTTGTGGTATGGAGCAACAACATAATTTGCTATCCACTGAGAATATCGCAAAAGTTAAAAATCTTTTAGCGAGTATGGAAGCAGGTGATCTTGAAAAATCACAGGATTATTTTGATGAATTGGCTGAGATGCGTGAAAGCGAGTTATACCAGGAAATTGGTAAATTAACCCGTGAACTACATGATTCAATCAATACTTTTGGGCTGGATGATCGTTTGGCAGACATTGCAGAAGATGAAATTCCAGACGCACGGCAGCGTTTGGCACATGTTATTACCATGACAGATGAAGCGGCGAATAACACATTGACTGCTGTTGAAGAATCTATGCCGCTATGTGAACAGGTTTTAAATGCAACATGCAGTGTAGAAAATGAATGGCAGCGGTTTTCAAATAGAGAACTTAATGTTGATGAATTTAAAAAATTAAGTAAGGAATTAAAAAGTTATTTTGAAATAAATTCAAACAGTGCGAAAAAAATTAATGAACATTTAAATAAGGTATTAATGGCGCAAGGTTTTCAGGACTTAACCAGTCAGATTATAAAGAGAGTGATTTCCCTGGTCGAAGAAGTTGAAACAAGCATGGTTAATATTATTCAACTGGCGGGCTCCAGGCCGAACAAAAGTAACAAAACTGAAGATAGTGAAAAACTTGATGGGCCAGTTGTTCCTGGGCTGGAACAGTCAAGTACAGTATCTGGCCAGGATGAAGTTGATGATTTACTTTCAAGTTTAGGATTTTAAGGACGGCAGTCGTGGATGATGAACTACTAGAAGATTTTTTAATTGAAGCAGGTGAAATTCTCGAGCGGCTAAATGAAGAGCTTGTTGAGCTTGAGAACTCACCTGATGATATGGAATTATTGAATTCAATATTTCGAGGCTTTCATACCATCAAAGGTGGTGCAGGGTTTTTAGCGATTGAACCTATGGTTGCGGTTTGCCATCGGGCTGAAGATGTTTTTAACATGGTTCGCAATGGTGAGCGAGCCATTAATACCCGTTTAATGGATACAATTTTACCGGTGCTTGATGTTCTTAATGACCAGTTTGATGCATTACGTTCAGGCAGTGATACAGAAGAAGTTGATCCTGAGCTACTTGCGGCATTAGACGCGATTATTAAAGGTGAAGCGGCACCTGAACCTGAGCAAGTTGCGGAAGAACCCGCAGCAGAAAGTGCTCAGCCCAGTGATGAACAAAGTGGTGCTGCTCTCGTTGGTGGTGGTGAAGATATTACTGATGACGAGTTTAATGTTTTACTCGATGCACTGGATGGAAAAGAAACACCCGCATCTGAGACAGAAGATTCCTCTAATGAAGATGACGAGGATTTGTTTGGTATGGATGATGATACCAGCAGTGCGGATTCGGATGAAATTAGTGAAGAAGAATTTGAAGCATTACTGGATCAAATACATGGCGCAGGTTCAATTAGTACCTCCAATATTGAGGATTCAGAAACAACACCCGATGTGGTAGCCGAAAGCAAAGAAGAAGATGTTGTCAGTGATTCTATGAAGCCCATGAATGATGAGATCAGTGATGATGAATTTGAATCACTACTGGATGACTTACATGGTGCCGGTAAAATTGATACTACAAAAGTTACAGAAAAGAGTTCGGCGGATACATCATCTGAGAAACCGGCGGCTACACCTAAAGCAGAAGCAACAGCAACAGCTAAAAAAGAGGTAGTAAAAGAATCAGCTACTCCCAAACCTGCAGCAAAGCCGAAGTCGGCAGATAAGCCAAAAGCAGCAGACAAACCCAAACCTGCTGCAGCAAAAGATACCAAACAGCCAGTTGAAACATCGGTTCGAGTCGATACTGCCCGACTTGATGAAATTATGAATATGGTAGGTGAACTGGTGCTTGTGCGTAATCGATTAACGCGATTAGGTTCGATGATTGGTGGCGAAGAAATGTCGAAAGCGGTTGCAAATCTGGATTTAGTGACAGCGGATCTGCAATTATCTGTAATGAAAACCCGAATGCAACCGATTAAAAAAGTATTTGGGCGTTTCCCACGTGTAGTCAGGGATTTAGCTCGTAGTCTGAAAAAAGAAATCCGTCTGGAAATGATGGGTGAAGATACTGATCTGGATAAAAATCTGGTTGAAGCTCTGGCTGATCCACTGGTGCATCTTGTTCGCAACTCGGTCGATCATGGTATTGAAATGCCAGATGATCGGGTTGCAGCGGGTAAAGACAGGCAGGGTTCGGTTATTTTATCTGCCTCGCAGGAAGGCGATCACATTTTATTATCGATTGAAGATGATGGTAAGGGTATGGATGCTGATGTGCTGCGAAATATTGCAGTGGAACGTGGCATGTTTGATAAGGATGCGGCAGCTCGAATCGATGATCATGAAGCCTATAATTTAATTTTTGAGCCCGGTTTTTCAACAAAGAAAGAAATTTCCGATATTTCCGGTCGTGGTGTTGGAATGGATGTTGTTAAAACCAGTATCACCCAGCTTAACGGCTCGGTTGAAGTGCATTCTAAATGGGGTAAAGGTAGCCGTATTGAAATTAAAGTACCGCTTACTTTGGCAATCATGTCGA
>CAZEZI010000228.1:0-2639 GCA_964516315.1 uncultured Thioalkalispiraceae bacterium | reverse complement strand
TTATGAATTAGATCCTACTGATATGTTAAAATTACCTGCATTAATCGCCAAAGAAGAAAATAAAAAATATATCAAATCAACAGCCGAAGATTTCAATAACATTATAAAAGGTGCTTTGGGAGATAAAAAACGCATCCGCCGTTATGGGCACGCTTATGTACCACTGGATGAGGCCTTGTCTCGCGTGGTAATCGACTTTTCCGGACGACCCGGTCTGGAATATACGGCCGACTACCCTCGCGGTATGATCGGTGCGTTTGATGTGGACTTAATCCACGAATTTTTCCAGGGCTTTATTAACCACGCCAATGTCACGCTGCACATTGACTGCTTAAAAGGCAGCAATGCACACCACATTGCCGAAACTATTTTTAAAGCATTTGGCCGAGCCATGCGCATGGCTTTAGAAGATGATCCACGTATGTCCGGTATAATGCCATCAACCAAAGGTAGTTTATAAAACGTCATTGCGAGTGAACAACGTAAGCAAAGCAGTCTTGATTAAGAAAAAGGACACTCTCAAACAGATTGCCACGTCAGGGTATAAAAACAAATTTTTATACTCTTCCTCGCAGTGACATACTTCGATAAAATCCTGTCCACCTTATGAAAACAGTTAAAATTCTATGACCACCGTTGCCGTTATTGATTATGGAATGGGTAACCTTCATTCTGTTGCTAAAGCCCTTGAACATGCTAGTGAGTCCTTACAAACAGCTACAAAAGTGGTTGTAACACACGACCACGATACCATTCTGGCGGCTGACCATGTGGTGCTGCCCGGTGTAGGCGCTATGCGTGATTGTATGGGTGAAATCAACCGCCTTGGAGTAAATAAAATTGTTCACGAAGTGATTGCCGCCGGTACACCGTTTTTAGGTGTTTGCGTTGGCATGCAGGCCTTGCTGGAAAACAGCGATGAAAATGACGGCACCCAATGTCTCGGGATTTTCAACGGCCATGTGCACAGTTTTGCTTCCAAATTTAAAGCGCTATCTATCCGTGACTTAAAAATCCCCCATATGGGCTGGAATCAGGTACAGCAGCGCATCGACCACCCTATGTGGCATAATATTTCGGACTGTGCACGTTTCTATTTTGTGCATAGCTATTATACTCAACCAGATGAAACGCAAGTTATTGCAGCAACCAGTGAGTACGGATTTGAATTTTGTGTCAGCATTGCCAGAGACAATATTTTTGCAACGCAATTTCACCCCGAAAAAAGCCAGCATGCCGGTTTGCAACTCTATGCCAATTTCCTGAGCTGGAATGGAAAACTCTAACCCCTTAAACTTAAAACCACTTTTCAAAAAAAACAAAGAACCAACGGAACCATCATGTTAATTATTCCTGCCATTGATTTAAAAGACGGAAAATGTGTGCGCCTGCGTCAGGGTCGCATGGAAGATGAAACCATATTCTCGGACGACCCGGTCGCCGTTGCCGCCCAATGGGTCGAGCAAGGCGCGCGCCGTTTGCACATTGTCGACCTGAACGGCGCCTTTGCCGGTAAGCCGGTTAATGCCAGCGTAGTGCATGAAATTGCCGAAGCCTTTCCGGATTTACCCATTCAAATTGGCGGCGGTATTCGCGATGAAGACACTATCCAGACCTATCTCGATGCCGGTGTGCAATATGTTATCGTCGGCACCAAAGCAGTCAGCGCACCGCATTTTGTTAATGACATCTGCCTCGAATTTCCCGGCCATATTATTGTCGGCCTGGATGCAAAAGATGGCAAAGTGGCGATTGATGGCTGGTCGAAACTGTCCAAACACGATGTGGTTGATATGGCAAAACATTTTGAAACTGATGGTGTGGCCGCCATTGTCTATACCGACATTGGCCGTGACGGCATGATGACCGGTGTCAATGTTGAGTCTACCGTCAAACTCGCACAGGCCGTTACCATTCCTATTATTGCCTCCGGTGGTATCACTAATATTGATGACATCAAAGCACTGTGTGCCGTGCAGGATGAAGGTATCAGCGGTGCCATTACCGGCCGTGCCATTTACGAAGGTACACTCGACTTTGCTGAAGCACAAAAATTATCAGACGAATTAACCGGTTAAGCTGACGAGTAAACAGATGAGCTTAGCAAAACGCATTATCCCCTGTTTAGACGTTAAAGACGGCCGTGTTGTTAAAGGCGTGCAGTTTGTTGACATCCGCGATGCGGGTGACCCGGTCGAAATCGCGCGCCGTTATGATTTAGAAGGCGCGGATGAAATCACCTTTTTAGATATCACCGCCACTTCGGATAACCGCGACACCATGATACATGTCGTTGAACAGGTGGCCGGGCAGGTTTTTATTCCGTTAACCGTCGGTGGTGGCATTCGCACGGTTGAAGATATCCGCCGTATGCTCAATGCTGGTGCGGATAAAATCGGCATTAACTCTGCGGCTGTTTTTAACCCTGAGTTTGTAAAAGAAGCAGCCGAAAAATTTGGCTCACAATGCATTGTGGTTGCCATTGATGCAAAGTGCGTGAGCGAAGAAGGCCAGACCCCAAATAGTAATAAAAAAAAATGGGGAATTTTTACCCACGGTGGCCGCAAAGAAACCGGCATTGATGCTTTGAGAAAACTGACTTTTACACAGGGCCTGATTTTAATCAAACTCATCGACCG
>CAZEZI010000227.1:0-2662 GCA_964516315.1 uncultured Thioalkalispiraceae bacterium | reverse complement strand
GCCCTTTTTCTTTGTTTGTTAGTGACTTGCGAGTTTTTCAGGACTGACTAATTATTTTTCCCGGATGACTCAAATCACCACGTAGCGGACATTCATATATTTAGGTTTTAAAATAAAATATGAGTAAAAGCTGCCATTCACCATATATAAATTAAGGCGCTGAGTTATCAGCAGAAGCAATTAAGTATTGATCCACTAAATTTCCCTTTTTCCTATGTTTACATTGAATTATTTTCTGGATCTACGTATTAGAAGTTTCATCAGAGACACTCTAACCAATTAGCACCAATACCCCGCCGTTTTGTCAGTAGGTGATATATTTCCCTGAATAACATTTTTAGGTACTCTATATTTTTTTAGTTCTTCGAGAATTATTCCTATAAACATTTGTTGATTATCTGGCGTATTTTCTAAAAAACCTGCCTCAACAGTAAGAATTGATACTACTAATCCTCTCAATCCCTTTATTTGATCAACAATACTTAAAAGAATTGATTCTTTCTCAGGGTTTGGCATTACTGCATATCTATTCTTAATTAACGCCTCGTACAAATCACCCATTTCAATATTTGGATCTTGATTTGTAAGTGCCATATATCCTTTCGCTGCCCATCTAGTTGTACCACCTACCGCACCTTTTCGCGCCAACCATTTCATAATGCCCATTTTAAAAACCCTCGTTCAAAAGTCAAACCGTGAAATCTCTTTGCAGCTAATCTAATCCTTGACCTTGCATAGCGAGTTCTCTCGATATACCTTTATCTATAAATTTCTTCAAAAATGACGGCATACATTAAACGCATATCATCTTCTTTTTTATCATATTCGGTTCCTATTTCATGCCGTATAAACGCAACAACAATATCAGTGAGATCGCTCGAGTTAACTACCCTCATAGTTAGAGATATGTCTGCATTATCAGATTTATGTGCTGGATTAAATTCTCCATTTTTATAACGAGTTTCAGCAATTTTTATCCGTATATTTCTTTCGTTTTCTGTAGGATGTTTGTGTCTTAAGTTAATGTAAGCGTCATCCACCCAACGGGCAAGTTTACCCACTAATCTACGACGCAAACGAAATTTTTTATAGATAAACAGCATTATTAAAGTCTCCATTTTATATTGCTTCGTGAAAAATTAACGCCACAAAAAAAAGAGGAATTCCGACACAAAACAAACCTATTTTAACTATTACACCACTTTCTTATATCCGGATACCCAGACTATACTTATCAAGCCGGAAACGAAGAGCCAGACTGTCGGTGGAATCGGAACTACCACAGGCGTCCACAAGGCTACACGCAAATCACCTTTTAAATCAGTACTAAGACCAATGATTTCCCCCGCCTCATTAATTGAAAAAGCTTTAGAATAGGTGCCTCCAAGCGTACCTAGGTCAGTTACTCCATTGATTGCATCCCAATAAATGGTGTGTGTCCCTCGGCCAGCACCATTTTCCTCCCACTGACCAGCTACTTGTCCAATTGAATTTATACTTGTACCGAAAATATTTGAAAGTGCTTCTGGGCCATATGGGCTTACAAAACCAGAGAAACCCATAAATTGACTGGTTGAGTTAAAATCAGATATAAAACCATATTCTGGGGAACCTCCAACATGTCCAGTCATTTGTCCTTGATTGTTGATCGCAAATGGGTGCCAGAAACCAAGTGCATCTATTCTCGTTATCTGGCTTGGATTGGGATTGGCATCAGAAAATGACCAAACATAGGGTTGGCTACCAGATAAACCATCATCCCGCAGAATAGTACCAGTGACTAAACCACTATCACTAATATCATTGATACGCGCATCAATTGAATAACGATCAAATCCTGTACCATTCGGTGCCCAAACTGCTCCACTGGAGTTATCTGCGTGCCCCCCAATCAGACCTGTATCTGTAATTGACCATGCTTCAGATAACTCGTTACTTGCACTAATGCCTAGCAATACTGTGCCAGTGTCAATCGACCAGTAGAATGCAGTTGGTCGATTACCAGTGCCGTATAACCTCTCATCTATACCTACTACTTCACCAACCTCATTGATTGCATTCGCTCGAGCAAACTGTCCTTGGTATGGGATATAGGTAATACCTCCACCTGCTTGTGCTACGACGGCATCAGAACCAATCGAACCTGCCACTTGTCCAGAGAAATTAACTGCACCGCGATATGATGAAGGAGAAGAACCTGTAGGTAGAACACCTAAATCTTTTGTGTTGAAGACAAGCTTTTGTTCCGCATTTGATGAAGTGGTGATCACGTAAAATAGACAGGCGCATAATATTGCACTAAACCTGAATTTAATCATGAAAATGCCCCTTTAATTTTTCGGGCATAGAAAAACATAAGCCCCTTTTGTGTTTCCCCGTAATTTTTAATTGCCATAGGACAGATAGAGCTTACCAAAAATCAAATAAATTCAACCGCCTCATTCCTTAACTTTACGAGCGCCCACTGAAATCGTTTTTAAATAATCTGAAATAATAGACTCATTATCAGTTAATGGCTCTTCGCCTTTTTTTATTTTCATCGCAGCGACACTATCCAGCCCTGCCAGTTTTATCGATCCACCAATTGCCTTCAATTCATCAGCATAGTATTCAAACCAGGGAATTCCCGCTTGCTTGTAATCAGATATAGTCGGTGGTTGAT
>CAZEZI010000226.1:0-2674 GCA_964516315.1 uncultured Thioalkalispiraceae bacterium | reverse complement strand
GGCATTAAAAGAGCAACCCGGCACCCAGGCGGGCGAGAACCTGGATGATGCAACCGATATTGCAAATTGCATGTAATTTAAAAGGACATAAAAAATGAATTTGAGTAATAAGGCCATCGCAGTTTTAGCCCAGCATTTTGTTAACACAGCAAAAGCGTATGGTTTACAGCCTGGCAACCCTCTTGCAGGGCAAAACTACGCGGCAACAGTGACCTCCGCGCAAACGATTTATAACAAAATTGTTGAAGACGGCAACCCCTTTTTAAGCTTGATCAACGTCATGCCCGTGTCAGAAATGACAGGCGAAAAAGTTGGCATGAGTTTAACGGGGCGTGTTGCTAGTCGTACTGATACATCAGCAGCAGGCGAACGTGTCCCCAAGCATTTAAATCAATTAGACAGCAAAGGCTATACATTAACCGCCACTGAGTTTGATGTGGCTCTTAAATACGCGCTGATTGACATGTGGGCTAAATTCCCAGATTTTGCCGCACGTTATATGACACTGGTAAGACAGGCGATTGGTAACGATATGTTGACTATCGGCTGGTTGGGTACATCTGTTGCCGCTGACACGGTTGCGGCTGATTTATCTGATGTGAATATTGGCTGGTTGCAATTGATCAGAGTCTATAACTCCGGATCTCAGTATTTAATCGGTAACGCAACGAAAAACCTGGTCGATTCGGTAACGCTAGGGGGAACTGACCCTGCTTTAGGCGGTTTTTTAAATCTGGATGTGTTGGCTAAAGCCGCTAAAGACATGCTGCCGATTTATCATCGTAGTCGTGATGATTTGGTGCTGATGGTGGGGTCTGATGTGTTGTCATATCAACAAGACACTTATTACGAATCCAACGGTAATACACCCACAGAAAAAGCGATGTTATCAAACCGCATCACTAAAGCGTATGCGGAATTACCAACCATAGTACCACCATTTTTTCCTCAATCGTCTTTGTTGATTACGCCATTGAGCAACTTGTCTATTTACTATCAAGACAGCTCAGTTAGACGTACTCAAAAAGATAAACCCGAGAAAAACGAGGTACAAGATTTTAACTCAGTTAATCAAGGCTACGTAGTCGAAGATGAAGAAATGACCGCGTTTATTGAAGTTATTACGTTTAATTAATTATGAGCAGAATCGCGGATATTAAGGCGTTGCAAATCGCCGCCGCTGAAAAACAAGGCAAACCCAATCCTTACTGCGTTGCTGAATCAAAAACTGAGCAAAAAAAGGTTTTGATTACGGTTACACCACGCCGCGAAGGCCGGATAGCAAAAATCAAAGCAGCGCAAATGGCGGAGGCCGAAAAAACCGGCATTGATCCGTATTTCATCGGCGTTGATCCGGCCCAGGCAGGTTCTGATAAAACAGTCATAGTGGAATTGAGTAATCTACCCCATTACCAAGATCTGTTAAAACTAGACCTGGCCAAAATCAGCAAAATAAAGGTGCTGGAAGAAAAAGCCGAACTCAAAGCCGCGCTGTTACCGCAATATCAGCCCTTTGTGACTGATTATATGGAGCAGGGTCACGACTACCCGAATGACGTCGCCGTGCAGGTGATGATCTGGTTAATTGACAGTGCGGACGTAGAAAATTTCTTAACTCTGGCGTTCTACCTGATTAAAAGTGGCTATCAACACATGCCGGAGCGTTTTAAACGACAGGATCTGGAAACCTTTATTTGCGACGCTATGTATGATTGGGCTAATGAGCTGCTGAAACAACAGCAGTCGGTCAGCCCGTATTTAGACCAACTGGCCACGGTCATTTTTAACGATCAATGGGATGTCCACCCTCTATGTGCTAGCAAGATTTTTGCCATATTGGCCAAGCATAAAGAGTTATCAGGCGATTATCAGGAAGGGATTGATTGGTGTGAAAAAGCCAAGGAAATAAATCCAGAAGGACATGGTTGTAAAAAGTTACAAGTGCGTTTAGAAAAATTACAACAGCGAGCACAAGGCTAAAAGCTTAAAGTGCCCGCTGTTAACCTGCTCCTCAAGTCCGGGGTCGGCAATCAGTGTTTTTTGTTCTGTTAGCAGCCAACAGTAAAACACCTGTTTGCCCCGGCACCTTTTAAAACAGTGAGTGTACTATGACTATTCGACCCGTGTTGATTGCCTTTTTAATTATGGCCTGTCTATTTTTACTCACCGCCTGTTTTGAAGAGCAGGACGATGGCTATCAGTTCGGCGACATCAGTCGAATGACTAAGAGAGAACTAGCAAAACTGCATCAGGCCAGTATCAATTACTGCGCTGCTACCAGCAACTCGCTGACAAAAAAAGCCGCGTTGCTGGTGATACAGGCCAAACTGCCCGGCTATCCGGATGATGGCATCTGCACCCATTTAAAATTTGAACCGATTGAGCCCTGTGGTTTAAACGATGATGAGCGAAAGCAGATGCAAACAGACTACGACAAAATCCGGGGCTCTCCTCCCGATCCGGGCGCACGATAAAAAAACAAACAGATTTATTCACCATGAAGGACATGAAGAAGAGCTGAAGAAGAGCGTTTATTGCTCTTGATCTACCCTTCATGTTCTTCATGCCCTTCATGGTCGCAATCAAAAACTTAACAACATGTCTTTGACTGGAAAACCCGCATTAACCACTACTGGCCCATTGACTAATGATGGATTTTGGCCTGATTTGCAAA
>CAZEZI010000225.1:0-2676 GCA_964516315.1 uncultured Thioalkalispiraceae bacterium | reverse complement strand
CTCTGTTGGTCGATTAAGTTCAATTACTTACAATGGTGGCATAACTAGTTTTGCTGGTATTATTATCGATAGTTGGACGTATGATAAATATGGGCGCGTATTAAGTAAAACCCAATCGAATGAGGGCGTAATGTTAACCACGCGTTATACCTATAATGCCGTTACGGGTAATCTGGAAACTGAAACCACACCAGCAGGTCAAGTCATTACATATAAATATCTGAGAGGACAAGTTATTTCCATCTCTGTTGGTACACAAAATGTGATGAGTGATATCAGTTATGATCCTTTTGGTCCACCAACAAAGTGGATCTTCGGTAATGGCTCCACAGTGAGTCGAGTTTATAATAAAGATGGACAACTGGAATCTTATCCAAATGCAGGTATTACGTTAACAAACAGCTATTTTCCTGTTGGAAGTTTACAACATATAGTAAAAACAGGAACAGTATTACCACATGCATCTTATACATATGATGCACTACAGCGTGTTATAACTTCAGATGTTAATACGAATACTGAAGCTTATGATTACGATGCTAATAACAACCGTATTTTACAGACAATAGATTTACTGAGTTTCAACAGCACTATATCGACAATAAGTAACCAACTGAATAGTCGTACTGGTCCTCCAGCAGTAAAAAGTTATATCTATGATCTAGCTGGTAATACCATCGATGATAGTGATCATACTTACGGTTATGATGACCGTGGACGATTAACAAGCTTGGATTCAGATGTAATTAAATATGCTATTAATGGGCTTGGGCAACGTACACGTAAACACGGTAGTTTTAATCGCTCTGGTGATTTGAATGGTGATGGTACTGTTAATTTTCGAGATTCTATCTTACTTGGAAAAGTGGTCGCAGGTTTAGAACCTGCAACCGAGCTTCATGATCGTAATAATGATGGTGTTGTTGGCCCGTTAGATGTTGCTTTGTTTAAGAAGATGTTATTCAAGGGGCACGATTTTGCGGTCATTAACTTTGATATACGATTTGTCTATAATTCACAAGGGCAGCTTGAAGGTGAATATGATACTACTGGTAAAGTGATTCAAGAATACATCTGGTTTGCAGGACAACCGGTGGCTGTATTGCAAAGAGGAAAAGTTTACTATATTGATGTTGACCACTTAGGAACACCTAAGTCAATTAGTGACCAATCACAAAATGTGGTGTGGACTTGGGAAACGGATCCATATGGGCGAGCAACACCGAATGTGGACGTGGATGGTAATCGAAGATTACTTGTGGTTAACTTACGGTTCCCTGGACAATATTATGACCATGAGTCTGGATTGCATTATAACATTAATCGGTTTTACGACCCGAGTACTGGGCGATACCTTGAAAGTGATCCGATAGGTCTGGCTGGTGGACTCAACACGTATGGGTATGTTGGTGGGAATTCTGTTAATTTATCAGATATGTTAGGGTTATATTCAACAGGAGGACATGATTATCTCATCGATGGTTTTGTTGATAAGTATTTCCCTGGAGCTTCAAATAACTTTAAAAAAGGTCTTAATGCTGGCAGTAATAACGCGGATTCAATTATCCGTGGTAATCAAAGTGATGCTAATTCATTTATACATGCAATGACCTCAGCTGAAAATCCTAATGTTGAAGATATGTGTAATAAAATGAATCGATTTATTAATGATGAAATGGGAACGTATAGATTTTACCGCGATGCTTTTAATGAATATTCTTCAAAGTCTGGTAATAAAAAAGCATATCAAGCGTACGAGTACAAAGCTGCTTTTGCTTTAGGCAGGGCTCTGCATCCTGTTATGGATAGTACTTCGCCAGCACATCGAGGTGGAAAGTATTGGAGTACTTCTGATATGTTTGATCATGGTCCTTGGCCATGGAGTTTAGAGAATAAAAAAGTATTACAAAACAATTCTGGTTTATACAATGAAACATTAAATAGAATGGGAAGTATACTTAATCGATGATAAATAAAGTCGAATTTGAGATAGAAGGTTTATGATTAAATACTTATCGAAATTAGAACCGTTGGCGATGAGCGCAATGTTATATATTTACCCCATATCTGTATTCGCTCATACGCCATATCAAAGTATTTTAATTTTTGAAAGTATACTAGCTTTGCCAGTTATATTAGGTTCGTATTTTATTGGGAAAGGGAAAAGAGTAGTATTTATTATGATTGGTTTTGTACTTCTCATGGTTAGTAATTATTTAGTTGTTAAAGAAATTAATGATTATATTTTCTGGATAGCTGTATCATTACCTTTTCTACTATTAGTTATAAGTATCATTATTTACTTAAAGCAAAAAAATATTCATATAGTTTCAGAGGTAAATCCTGAATCAGATAAATATAAAACTGAGGATGTAACTCTCAAAGAATTAAAGTAGTTTGTATTGATTATAACATTAATCGATTTTATGACCCCTCTACTGGTCGGTATTTGGAGAGTGATCCAATAGGGTTAACGGGAGGTATGAATACATATGGGTATGTTAATGGTAACCCACTTAGATATTCAGATGCCCTTGGTCTTGTTGATTGGTTAATAGTAATTGGCGACAAAAGTGGTATGGGTACAGGTGCAGGTAATAATTTTGTTAGAGCAGCAAATACTCGAGCAGCAGATTTTCGTGCAGCAGGTTATTCTGTGTTCAAGGGGTCAGTGTC
>CAZEZI010000224.1:0-2684 GCA_964516315.1 uncultured Thioalkalispiraceae bacterium | reverse complement strand
TAGTTACCAACCAGAATGGTTTTGCCGTCACCGGACACGGCCAGATTGCGAGTATTAATTCCGGCTCGAATTTCCGCTACCGTTTTCAGATTATAAATATCAAACTTACTCACCCAGCCGTCACGCGAAACAAAATAAACATAACGCCCGTCAGGGGAATACTTGGGGCCACCGTGTAAAGCAAAGCGGGTTTTAAAGCGGTGGACAGGCTCGAACTTATCACCATCCAGCAGTGTGGCATGATGGTCGCCCAGCTCCACAACAATAAACAGGTTAAGCATATCAGCCTTAAAAACAGGTTGATCGCTCAGGCTAGCTGGCTTGTAGTGGATAAGGTGGGATTTTCTTATTTCAGCCATACCCCAGTCAGGAATATTTTCTAATGGTGTGTATATGTACTTTACAAGCAACTGCCGTTGAGATGCTGTTAAAACGTTACCAAAAGCGGGCATTTGTGTTGCTGCACGGCCTTTTTCAATAACCTTAAGTGCTTTGTTTTTACGTAATCGTTTCAGGTTTTCCGGTAACAATGCTGGCCCCATCCCACCTAAACGGCTGGCAGCATGGCAACTTGCACAATGTTGTTGATATAACTTTTGTACCTCGCTTTTTTCTATACCATTATTCCTGGCAATGTCATTTTCAGCAAAGCTGTTTGTAACAAACAGAAGACTAGCTAAAAGCCACCAGCAGCGCACAATTATTTTATTAAACTCACTTTTCATACTGATACTTTTAAACAAATAATTGCATGGTATACCTTACTATATAGTTATGCCTGCTTAGCCTGAATAACTTTGCTCTGACGAGTCCAGGGTGTCACCACTAAACGCTGCTCAGTCATTTCCACACCAATTTCTTCATCATATAAATAACAGGCAGGATCTTCTGCCCAGAAATTACCCGTCAACTGGTAAGCACGCACACGAGTATTACCGCCACATACATCCAGATAAGTGCACTGGCCACAACGGCCCTCTAATGGTCGGGGTCGGGATTTTAGTCCATCCATTAAAGGAGCACTTCGATCTTGCCAGATTTCAGAAAAGAGCCGCTCTTTAACATTGCCCAGATTATAATCCCACCAGAAAGTATCCGGATGAACATTACCCCGATTATCAATATTCGAAATATTAACGCCAGAAGCATTCCCGCCCCATTGAACCAGTTTGGCTCGCATATGTTCCAGCTTGTCCGGAAAACGTTTTTCTATCCACTGTAAAAGGTAAACACCGTCTGCATCATTGTTGCCCGTTACAAACTCGCGTTCACGCCCAGCCTCAATATGTTGCCAGCAGGTATCAAACAACAAATCCATTGCATTGCGAGTAAGCTGATGTATAACATCATCTTTGCGGTTTTTATTACCACGCCCTGCATAGTTCAAATGGGAAAGATAAAACTTATCAACTTTTTCCTGTTCCATTATATTTAATAAATCAGAAAGTTCGTGAGCATTATCCATCGTAAGGGTAAAACGCATACCTACTTTTATTCCGGCCTGATGACATAAACGTATGCCCTGCATCGATTCATCAAAGGCACCTTGCTTGCGACGAAATTTGTCATGTGTTTCACGCACACCATCAATACTAATACCAACATAATCATAGCCAATGGCTGCAATATCATTAATATTGGACTCATTAATCATCGTGCCATTGGTTGAGAGCCCAACATAAAAACCCAACTCTTTCGCACGTCGGGAAATATCAAAAATATCAGCACGCATTAATGGTTCACCGCCGGATAAAATAAGAACCGGCACATGAAAACTTTTTAAATCATCCATTGTGTTAAAGACGTCCTGAGTAGAAAGTTCACCAGGGAAATCTTTATCTGCTGAAATAGAATAGCAATGTTTGCAGGTTAAATTACAGCGCCTGATCAGGTTCCAGATAACAACCGGACCAGGTGGGTTACGCTTAACACCTAATGGTTGCGGATTTTTTAACTCACGCATATATTGACTAATACGAAACATCTTAACCTCCCAGGCAACATCTATTAAGGTCTTTACTATAGTCGCATACCGGTTTTTTTCAGAATGCGCTGGCTAAACAAAACATCATGACCGCGATCGTTCTCACCCAACAAGGCAGCAATCTTCATCACCAACAGCATCGCTTCTTCACGATTATGTGCGTGCACCATGGCAAATAAATTGTATGGCCAGTCAGGTAAAATGCGCGGACGATGATAACAGTGGCTGACAAAGTCCAGCTCACCAACCTGTTGACCCAACTCAGTAATTTCATCATCAGGCACATCCCATACTGTCATGCCATTACCTTTGTATCCCAGCGCATAATGATTCGGAACGGCAGCTATACGACGAATAACACCCCGCTGGAGCATTATACGTAGCCGGGAAATAACCTCTTTCATCGGTATTCCTAATTGCTCAGCAATCGCATCATAGGGGCGTGCAACAAGTGGCAAACCTGCTTGCGTTGCATAAATAATCTTCCGCTCTATTTCATCAAGACCAGCATCATCAGATAATAATTTATACTCCACAGCAATATCCATACTCGTTAATTAGATCTGTAGTTGCAAACCAACAAAATACTCTTCCAACCTTGGCATATTAAATACTTTTAGACCAATACGTTGTTCAATATCATGGTTAATTTGCTCAATTTGTTGCGGTGTTTCTGTTGCCAGCACGTACCACATATTAA
>CAZEZI010000223.1:0-2701 GCA_964516315.1 uncultured Thioalkalispiraceae bacterium | reverse complement strand
TAGAAAATATTAAGGAGTAGCAAAATGAGAACAGATAAATTAACCAGTAAATTTCAGATGGCATTGCAAGAAGCTCAATCTTTGGCGTTAGGGCGAGATCATCAAATTATAGAACCCGTACATTTAATGATTGCACTATTGGATCAGGATGGTGGTTCAACCCGTGGGTTGCTGACTAACGCTAGCGTTAATGTCAACCAGTTAAGGTCTTCATTAGGTGATGCACTGGATCGTTTACCGACGATTTCTGGGGGTGATGCGGGTGACGTGAGTATTTCAAATACATTAAGTAAAATATTTAATGTCACAGATAAGCTTGCCCAAAAAAGAAATGATCAGTATATTTCTTCTGAATTATTCTTGCTTGCAATTGTTGACAGCAATAATGAAACAGGACGCTTGCTTAAACAGGCGGGGGCAAGTAAAGCGGTAATAGAGCAAGCCATAGATCAAATGCGTGGCGGTGAAACTGTCACCGACCCTAATGCAGAAGATCAGCGTGAGGCTTTAAAAAAATATACTATTGACCTGACAGAACGCGCAGAACAAGGCAAACTTGATCCTATTATTGGTCGGGATGATGAAATCCGACGTATGGCGCAGATTTTACAGCGTCGTACTAAAAATAATCCGGTGATGATCGGCGAGCCAGGCGTTGGTAAAACAGCCCTGGTTGAAGGCTTGGCACAACGTATTGTTAATGGTGAAGTACCGGAAAGCATGAAAAATAAACGCTTGTTATCACTGGATTTGGCCGCTTTATTAGCGGGAGCTAAATATCGTGGTGATTTTGAAGAGCGTTTAAAAGCAGTGTTAAATGATGTTGCTAAAGCCAGTGGTAATATCATCCTGTTTATTGATGAATTACATACCATGGTAGGTGCAGGTAAAACTGATGGGGCAATGGATGCGGGTAATATGTTAAAACCTGCATTGGCCCGGGGTGAATTACACTGTATTGGTGCAACCACACTGGATGAATATCGCAAATATATTGAGAAAGATGCTGCATTGGAGAGACGTTTTCAAAAAGTGATTGTGGGAGAGCCCACGGTTGAAGATACTATTGGAATCCTTCGAGGTTTAAAAGAGCGCTATGAAGTACATCATGGTATTGATATTACCGATCCTGCAATTATCGCTGCAGCGACTTTATCACAACGTTATATTACCGACAGGCAATTACCTGATAAAGCGATTGATTTAATTGATGAAGCGGCTTCACGTATTCGGATGGAAATTGATTCTAAACCAGAAGTCTTGGATAAACTGGAGCGTCGTTTAATTCAGCTAAAAATTGAACGGGAAGCGTTAAAAAAAGAGTCTGATGATGCTTCAGTTAAACGTTTGCAAGAGTTGCAAGAAAAAATCACCGAGCTGGAAAAAGAATATGTCGATTTAGATGAAATCTGGAAAGCAGAAAAAGCAACTGTACAAGGTTCGGCACATATTAAAGAAGCCTTGGAGCAGGTTAAGATAGAACTGGAAACGGCACGTCGAGCAGGTGATTTACAACGGATGTCAGAATTGCAATATGGCCGTATTCCAGAACTTGAGAAACAGCTTGAACAAGCAGCCGTTGCTGAAACTACTGATTTTCAATTATTGCGTAATAAAGTGCGCGAAGAAGAAATTGCAGAAGTGGTTGCCCAGTGGACAGGCATCCCAGTATCCAAAATGCTGGAAGGTGAACGTGATAAATTGCTAAGAATGGAAACTGAATTGGCACAACAAGTGATAGGACAAGAAGAAGCCGTCACAGCTGTTGCACATGCTATCAGGCGATCTCGCGCGGGTTTATCAGAACCTAATCGTCCTAATGGTTCCTTTTTGTTTTTAGGGCCAACGGGTGTGGGGAAAACTGAATTGTGCAAAGCATTAGCCAATTTTCTGTTTGATACCGAAGAAGCCATGGTGCGGATTGATATGTCTGAATTTATGGAAAAACATTCAGTGGCACGTTTAATTGGCGCGCCTCCGGGCTATGTCGGTTATGAAGAAGGTGGTTATTTAACTGAAGCTGTCAGACGCAAACCCTATTCTGTTATTTTGCTAGACGAAGTGGAAAAAGCCCATGCCGATGTATTTAATGTATTACTACAAGTGCTTGATGATGGGCGTTTAACCGATGGTCAGGGACGTACTGTTGATTTCCGTAACACAGTAATCATCATGACTTCTAATCTGGGTTCTCATGTTATTCAAGAAATGGCAGAAGAAGGTGATTACAATAAAATGAAAGCTGCGGTTATGGAAATTGTTGGTTCACATTTTAGGCCTGAGTTTATTAACCGGATTGATGATGCTGTGGTATTTAGACCACTGGATAAAGAAGCGATTCGTAAAGTGGCAAGAATACAATTGCAACATTTACAAAACCGTTTGGCAGATAGGGAAATACTGTTACATATTTCTGAAAATGCTCTGGATTTATTGAGTGATGCAGGGTTTGATCCAGTATTTGGTGCTCGTCCGTTAAAACGAGCTATCCAGACTAATATTGAAAACCCTTTAGCACAGGAAATATTAAGTGGTCAATTTGTGGCGGGTGATACCATCCATGTCGATGTTAAAGATGGTCTGTTTGTATTTACTCGCTAAGCAGTATTACTATAAATAGCCTCCCTTATCTCCTTCTAAAAAAGGAGCTAAGGAACGAGAATTTAATAATATACGAAAGTTTGACGCAGGATTTTGGTTT
>CAZEZI010000222.1:0-2731 GCA_964516315.1 uncultured Thioalkalispiraceae bacterium | reverse complement strand
AGAACTGATTTGATATTCTCTAAACTGGTTTGAATAGGCATGGTCATGTTCATATTTCCTGGGTTGGTTGTAATCATGGCTGAATATTACTAATCAAAATTTAAAGGTACATTAACAGATCAAAATTGAGAAGTAGTAACTGGACGTATATAGGGTAATTCTAATTACAGGATATACTGCAATTAGATATATGGCGTGGAAGGACTAAAGCTGGGGTCTCACTAGTACATCATCAAACGTTGCGTCACTCGACGTACAACCCTGATTCTCACGATGTGCAAATATGCACACCGCTTCTGTTTTCCTAATCTGGGGTTATGTTATAATTCAGGGATCCAACAATCATCTCCATTTCATCATCTAGTTTAAATGAGCTGTGAACTGGTTGTTCATTATCTATACAATCGTAAAAACTTAAATTTTCCAACTCATGAAGTAAATCTGAAAACCCCCGAGCACTAAAATGTGCGAATTTTACGGTAATACAGTTAGCAGATTCGTACTCACCACCGTTGATATATACATCAATAACCCCATCGATACTGTGTAAATTAATTAATTCTTTGATTATTTTATGACTATTCTCTATGTTCATATTCTCTATCTCGATACAAGGTTATAATTCATACTGCTTTGGATACAATTCATTCTACGCGACAGTCTTGTGTATCCTGGATTGTATCCCTCACATAAGATAATACCAACAGGATGTGTGAGGTTTTGAAGTCGATGAAGCAACCATACAAACTCTCGGGTATCTGCTGCTTCGAAATCTATTGTAATACAGACGGCGTTAATAAATTCCCATCGGTTGATATACCCACCAACCACACAAAATTGACTTAATGATACTGCTTCACAGATAATTTCAAAACTGGTATTGATGTCTAAATTTTTACTCATGTTCCTGTTCCTGTGGGTTGAATGATTTTAGGATTTCGTCGGTGGCTATACGGATAAAGAATGTGATGATTTTGGTAATCCTTTAGTATAAGTAAAAGGTTATGATAATGGAATAACCTATAAGAAATCGTGATAGTTTTGGGGGGAATATTTATAATAAGGATAACAACAACTTAAAGAAGTGTATTGTTTATAGTCTATTGTAATATAGTAATGCATAAGAAATCGTGATAGTTTTGAGAATCTTTTTTACTAAATACTAAGATAGACCACGGTGATTATCAGCCACCGTGGGGTTTACAATGTCTTACAACTAGGATTTACAACAAAGGACTTGCCACAAGGACTTACCACAAGGACTTGCTACAAAGACTTACCAAAAAGACTTACCAAAAAACAAATATCTCACTAGTATTTAGTCTTTGTAGCAAGTCATATTTTTTCTCATTAAGGAAATATCATGACTTTTTGCCTATCGTACAAAGAAACATTAAACCAAACTAAAAATCTCGACCGCCAAAATCTCAACCAAATTATAGATTATATAAGATCGGACCATCTAAAGGGTTTGGTTGTGGAAATCCAGTCCGCAACATCCAAAGAAGATCGCAATGCCCTAAAACGCCAACTTCCTCTGTTCTACCCAAATGCCCTGTTTTACAATAACGATAAAGGTGCAATAAAATCCAACGTCGAATCACTCACATCCATAATTCAACTGGATATTGATAAATCTGATCAGATTGATGGTTATGATTATGAGTCATTAATCGATTATATTAAATCCTTACCTCACACCGTTTATTGCTTCATCAGTCCATCAGGGGGTGTGAAATGTGGATTGCTGACGAATAATATTGACACCGCCCGACACAAAGATGTGAGTGCCTTTGTGACAACGTTTGTACAATCAGGCTACCCACATCCAATTGTTTTTGATAACTCAGTCAGTAGCCACACACTCGCCTGTTTTACGTCATGGGACCCCACAGCCTATTATAATGGTGATGCACGTGAACTCAACACCGATTCAGTGAAGATATCCACACCTAAACAAAGGAATATTGATATTCGGACTGATTGCCATAGCGACATTGAGGTTACGTATGAATTGGTTGAGAAACTTATAGGGAAATGGATCCCACAGCGTTTACCTGATTCAGGTGGTGAGGGTGCACAACGAAATGCAAGATACCCTTATAATCAGGTTGTTATTGACTTACTCGGTCCTCATTCTGGTGGAAAATTGATGGCGGATCATTGGAATTCGTCAGCATCATCATTTGATCTGGAACGGGAATATTCTTCATATAAATCAGGTAGCAGCACAATAGTATCCTTATATAAATTATGTTATAAGTATGGCTATCGTCATAATAATACAGCTCGGAATGTGAATGGTCAGCTAATTAAAAAACTGCGTAAACAGGCACCTATTCAAAGTAATGTGAAATTACCAAAACTGATCAGTCGGGAAGAAGCGGGTGTGAAATTTGGTGCATTATTAGACTCGAATGTGGATTTCGTTGGTAACATGACGTTAAGTGCGGGCAAGACGCGGATGGTTTTGCAATATCTTCTTCAAAGTAATAAAAAATTCTGTGTTGTAAGTCCGACTAAAGCACTATGTGAGCAATCGATGGCAAATTATGAAGCTGCTCGGCGTATTGGTTGGTCGGATTTGCGAAAGGAAAGAACTAAACCCGAGGTTATTCGATTTCACAGCAAGGAAGATTTGTGCAAAAACACAAAGGCGAAATTAGATTTTCATAAAACATATATTCCAAGTGGATATTGCCAAAACACATGTGAAATCAGGGGTAAATGT
>CAZEZI010000221.1:0-2740 GCA_964516315.1 uncultured Thioalkalispiraceae bacterium | reverse complement strand
ACCCAGGCGCACCGGGAATTTACCAGTCGAGGGCTGGTGGTACATATCGTCAATTGATCGGACAAAGCGTTTATTCGATGTAACCTGTAGTCGTGCAGAAAAAAGCTTGGCTATTGTTGCGTATACCAAGAATCCAAAATTAGTGCAGAAATATGCGGTTTCTCAAGATTGGTTTTTAGAGGAAGAAATTATCACCCAAGTATAAAAAACCATGTCTATGAGTAATGAGAAATATCTAATCTACCTGGATCAAAATATCATTAGCCGTCATGTGAATGGTGTCTTGAATATTACGACGCAACCGGATTTTCATTGGGTTTACTCCAGAGAACACTTTGCTGAAATCAGAAGGTCGTGTAACCCCGAACCGTATCTACAGGTTCTTGAAAAGATTGATGCAAAACTACTTGAATTTAGCCTCGATAATAAGTGGAGAATAACTGGAAGTGCAAGGCTTAATGAAAATGGTACGCCTGCTGAGTATTATGATAAGTATCTGGCAACATGTGAAGATGTGCCATTTGAAGATACACTGTTTGATTCTTTTCTGGTGCGAGCCAATGGGGGTGATGATAAGGGTGAATTGCAGAAATCCCCTGACACATTAGTTAACCAGGTTTCTTCAGTGCTTGAAACACTCCCGGTAGATAATTTTGATATAACGGCATTCAGCAGTGGGCTTAAATCTTTACTAAAAGACTCAATTTCCTTATTTGAGCAGCAGGATAATGATGTAATTAACATGAGAACAGTGCTTGGTAATGACAAAGGATCATTTGGCGCAGTAATCGGCAATAATCAGATTTTACAAATGTGGGACATGATCAGCCAGAAATATCCTGACCTTACTTGTGAGCAGTTTTTTGGTTTTGATCCCGTGGATAAGCAGGGTTACGATTCATGGCCAATTTATCTGGGTATTATTGGCTGTTGCACTGTTATGGATATAATCGGGTTTCAGGCTGAGAAAAAGTCCAGGAAGATCGAAAAAATACCGAATATAAGAAGTGACGCAAACCATATCGCCATGGGTGCATTTTGCACGGCTATTCTTTCAGGCGATAAAAGATTAGTTAAGCGGGCGAATGCGATATATGAGTATAAGTCAATTGGTACGAAATCACTATTTTTAACATCCTGGTCGGATTTTAATTAGTCTTATAATGCCTATAAATGTCAGTCCTGCTTGACAAGAACACTCTGTATGTAATAATATCGTTTACCAATCTGGTAAACGATATTTAAGGTAATCCAGTTGAAAATCAATATCCCCGATGATGATTTGCGCGCACTTTGCGAGCAACAACGACTTTCTGTTAGAAAGTTGGGAAAGCCCTGCGCACGTAAGTTACGTGGCCGTTTATCAGATATTGCTGCCGCCGCCCATGTGCGGGAGCTGGTCGCTGGTCGACCGCATCCATTAACGGGGAATCTACAGGGGCAGTTTGCGCTTGATTTGCAGGATTCTGTTCGACTAGTGTTTGAGCCTGATCATGACCCCGTTCCAGAATTTCCTGGTGGTGGTATTGATTGGGCGCAGGTAACTCGTGTGACCATTATTTTTATTGGAGACTATCATGACTGAACAAAAAAAATCTTTTCAGCCAGACTGGATTTCTCCACCTGGTGATACCATTGCTGATTTGCTCGAGGAAAAGGGGTGGAGTCAGGCAGAATTTGCTCAGCGTTGCGGTTATACCACCAAACATGCCAGTTTGTTGATAAATGGCAAGGCCTCTATAACAGAAGATACTGCTCTTAAATTAGAGCGTGTACTGGGTAGTAGCGCCCGTTTCTGGATGGTGCGTGAGGCACAGTATCGTGAAACGGTGGCACGGCAAAATGAGTTTGATGAACTTGTTGCTCAGGCTGACTGGCTTAAACAACTACCAATGACTGATATGCTTAAATTTGGTTGGGTGAAAAAGTTTTCACATAAGGGGCAACAGGTAGCTGAATGTTTGCAGTATTTTGGTGTGTCATCAGTCGATATCTGGCAAAAACGTTATGCAGAACCCATTGCTGCATTTAAGGCATCTAATAAGTTCGAAAAAGATGGTGCAGCGGTATCTGCCTGGTTGCGTCAGGGAGAACGGTGTGCCGATGAAATTGCCTGTGAGCCATATGACAAAGAACGATTTAAACAGGTTTTATCTGATCTGCGTGCTTTGACGAATGAAACGGAACCAGAAGTATTTGTAACCGCACTCGTTGAAGCATGTTCTCAAGCGGGTGTTGCCGTGGTATTTGCCCCCACACCAAAAGGCTGCCCAATCAGTGGTGCAACACGCTGGCTTTCAGCGGATAAAGCCTTGCTTATGTTAAGTCTTCGGCATGCGACCAATGATCATTTATGGTTTGCATTTTTCCATGAGGCTGGTCACTTGCTACTTCATGGTAAGAAAATGGTTTTTTTGGAAACAAAAGGACTGGATGATGAACATGAGCAACAAGCGGATAAATTTGCTCGTGATTTATTAATCTCGACAACTCATGCTGCACAATTACCTTTTTTAGATAAAACTTATGCTGCTGTGAAACAATTTGCTGAAGAAATTGGTGTGGCTCCCGCTATCGTAGTGGGTCGAATGCAAAAAGAGCGATACCTGGCATGGAATTTATTGAACAAGTGCAAGGTGCGATATAAATGGAATCATTCATAGTATGGTTGATTTCATTCTGTAGAAAATGGTGTCCCCGACAGGGTTCGAACCTGTAACCTACGCCTTAGGAGGGCATC
>CAZEZI010000220.1:0-2748 GCA_964516315.1 uncultured Thioalkalispiraceae bacterium | reverse complement strand
TGTGGCACTTTCTATCGTGCTTGGTTCCGGTATTGTGCATGCAGGTACAATTACTGTGACTAACGGCGGTTGTGAATTGTCTGATGCCATTCTTGCTGCAAACCTGAATCAAGCCGTTGGAAATTGTGAAGCAGGCTCTGGTGCAGATACAATTGAATTGCCTGCAAACAGTGTATTGTCTTTTACTGAGCCAGATGGAGTCAATCAATCCAACGCACTACCAGAAATTACTGAGGCATTAACAATTAATGGTCATGCCTCAATCATTGAACGATCACCGACTGCTCAAACCCATTTTAGGCTGTTTAGTACAGATTCATCCGATCGTAAAACAAGTGCATTTAAATTAACACTGAATGATTTAACATTGAGAAATGGTTCCCTCCAAACCAATTCAAATTCGACACCAGATGACTTGTGTGGTGGTGCAATCAAAGTGGGAACTCAACGTGTTGTCAAGCTTAATCAATCCGTTGTTACTGGAAATCAAGCCGTCACTGGTGGTGGAATTTGTGGTGCAGTTGAATTAGTGAATTCAACTGTCTCCTTTAATTCTGCTTCAAGCACTGGAGGTGGTATTCATAGTTATCGTAAAAATATTTCGGTGGTTGCTTCAACAATTACCAACAACAGTAGTCAATCTGACGGTGGTGGTGTATTTGGATTTGCTAGTAGATTTACAATTTCTGATTCGACTATTTCAGGCAATAGTGCAACCAATGGTGCTGGATTTTCTGCTTTTCACCCAAATGATAAAGGCTCCGTGAGAAATAATATACCGTGTTATTCCACCATTATTTATCGCAGTACTGTTTCAAACAATGTGGCAAATGGTGATGGCGGTGGAATTAATCAATCATGTCGCATGGATTTACTGGAATCGACTGTAGCTGACAATCGTGCCAACAATGGTGCAGGAATCCTGATCCATCCATACACCAACATTCGTGTTATGAGTTCTACTATTTCCGGAAATTCAGCAAACGCAGATGGTGGAGGTATTTCAGGTCTGGTCAAACTCAAAAACAGTACTATCTCTGGAAATACCGCACGCAGAGGTGGTGGCATTATGTGGGGACCTCAGGTCTTGGACAATGTCACGATTATTAATAACCGCGCAAAGGAAGGTGGGGGCATTTTTGTCAGTCCACAATATTTTGGTTACTCTTCCCTGGTAGGCCCATTTAGCTTTTCTGCATCGGTTAAAAATTCAGTGATTTCAGGAAATACAGGAACTGATTGCTTATTAGACCAAACCATTCAGTTTCCTCTCTATGCTCCCAACAATGTAATTCGCAACATTGATCCCAATCTTAATAACTGGTTTGGTGATACTAGTTGCGACGGTTTAGCGTCAGGAGATGCCATGTTGGCTGGGCTGGCTGACAATGGTGGACCAACGTTTACACATGCATTATTGCCTGCTTCACCTTTAAGCAATGCTGGCGACACCAGTGTCTGTTTGGATTCTGCTTTCAATCGTGATCAGCGCGGTGCTCCACGCCTGGATGATCAGTTATGCGACATCGGCGCGTATGAAAATGCTCCGTTACAAACACCACCGCAAGATCAACCATTGATTTTTGCTGGAAGCATTGCGATTAATCATCTTCGCAGTCGCATTCCATTCCCCGAACCCGATGCTTTTCAACAACAACCAATTATTATTCTAGGTCCATTGAGTTTTAATGGGAGTCAGCCGGCTATTACCCGTATTCATCAGATTGAGACATCAGGTTTTGATGTAAAGATTCAGGAATACAACTATCTTGATGGCAAGCATGTTATAGAAACGATTGATTATCTGGCAATTCAACTTGGAGTGTACCAATTTACAGATCCATTTAGCGGAACAAACATTATTATTGAGGCTGGATCCTTTGAAGTAAATAGCTTTGCCTGGCATCAACAGAGTTTTGTCGCCGACTTTCCTCAACCACCTGTGGTGTTTACAACGGTAGAAACTTATCGAGGAAAGGACGCGGTTGTTGAAAGAGTGCGAAACTTGACTGCCAACGGATTCGAAACAAGACTATTCGAAGAAGAAAAATTGCACCCTGGTGGTCATATTCTGGAAAAGGTTGGTTTTGTAGCGTTTCATGTTCCCAAAGGATCCGCTCAGATATTGGTTAATAGACAAATCGCAAGATTGATTACCAAGTCAGCTAGCATTGATCATACATGGAGCTTTGCGCCTACAGTCGGTCAACTAAAGGTGGAGGAAGAACGCTCACGTGATTCCGAGCTATTCCATCTAAAAGAGATCGTCAAAATACTGAAGATTGATAGCTTTCTATTTGCTGAAGATAATAGCAGTCGAGGGCTTGATACTTCATCTTTACGCAAAAGAGATCACAATGGAATATAAGCCGCTGCTTCGTCATTAATTGAACTTTAGGAGCGAGGATTTAATTTAATAACATCCAGAAGTTATTAAATCCTCGCTTAGTTGGTTTTGTAACGCGGTAAGTTGGGTTAATTGGTAGGTTGTGGGTGAGGAACGAACCCCAACAAACGAAGCGATTGAATTTAACTATTTCTTTGGTCGGCAACGTGATAACACATAGAGACTTTGACATGCTTTCAATGTAATACGATCTCATCCATCTATGCGGTTCGTACCTCACCAGCATTCTGCCAATTTACCGCACATTACCGCACTATAACAGTGCCCTCCTGTTCTGGTGTAAGACATTGATCGATAAGTGAACATTATGGCAAAACCAACATATTTTATCATGCTTGTTT
>CAZEZI010000219.1:0-2748 GCA_964516315.1 uncultured Thioalkalispiraceae bacterium | reverse complement strand
CATAAAAACCTTCTTCTCGTTTTCGAATATCTTTTTTTCTAACCTTTTGAAATAACTTAAAGGCTAATTTCCCTCCAAGTTGCGGAGATAAAAAAGAGATTATTTTGTAATATAGTTTTAGTATTTTTAAATAAAGTTTCATATGCTTATAGTAGGTGTTTTTTAATCATGTAGAGACATCAAGTTTACAGGTACGTATTTGTGATAAGGTGTTTTTGTAATAGGGTCACAATGGTCTGACGAGGTGAGCAAATTAATCTTTGGTCCATTTTGTTTTATACTTTCCGGATTATCTGCATCAATATAATCAAAACCATAACCATGAGGGAGGGAGACAAATCCAAGTTGCATTGAGTCATCAAATTCCGCTTTCACTTTTATTTCATTTGCCGCTGATCTGCAAAGTACTAAATCATTGTTTGATATACCTATTTTTACTGCATCACTTGTATGAATCCTCAATACTCCATCTACATCTTTTTTTCTCCAATTCGGGTCACGATATATTTGATTCGCGTTATATGCTCTACGCTCTCCTGCAGCTAAAATAAAAGGGAAATCATTATTTACATTTTCTTCTTTTTCTAAACTTTTCAGTTCAGCAATCATCTCAGGAATTTCTAGATGAACTTTTTTATCAGGAGTCTTTACAAGTTCCCAAACCTCTTCGTATGTGTGTGTACTCAATTCTATTCCAGATTTACTTTCTTGAATTTGTTTAAATAAAGCTTCCCCTAACATAAAACCTTTACCTTTTAATCCTGTTCTCAAAACTGCTTTACGGTATTTTTTAGCATATAAATGTGAAATTCCCCATAACATGGCAGCATTTTGCGCTCCATTTTTCATTGCTTTTCCTATTGTTGCATAAAGAATCATCACAATGCTCTTCTTATAGTTGGGATAAAGTGTTAGATACATTTTTAATATAATAGGAAAAACACCTAGTTTAGGAAAACGTAAATGAAATCCGGCTATGTACTGCAATATTGAAAAACGTTTTGGAAATAAACCCATAGCAACCATAATACGTCTATAAATTTCTGGTTCACTAAGCGTATTGTCTTTTGACTTTACAATTGGTTTCCTCAATTGAAAATAATTTGTAGGAAAATCTAGTGTAAAAAACGAAGCTTCCCATTTTTCAAATTGTGATTGGGCAGGAAGTATGTAATGAGCCATTTTAGCAGTTTCCGTATTTGCAACATCAATAACAACAAGCAAATCCAGCTTTTTAAACGCTTCAACATAAGCCTTACTATCTGCTGCCGTCAATATAGGGTTACTACTATCTACAATCAAGGCACGTATTCTTTCAGGATGTTCCGTATCAATCTCTAATGGCAGAATATTTGGAGGAAAGAAATTACTAATTTCTCTCATTCCAGTTACTTTTGTTGTAACCCCACCTTCTTCTGGGCTTTTTGAATGACCTACTATTGGTACCAATTGTGTATGTAAATTATTAGTGCCCTCTTTTCCAAAATTGCCTGTAACAAGAAACAGCAACTTTTCTAAATAAGAATTCAATGTGCTGTGAATACTTTGTTGAATTCCCAAATCTACACGAACACATCCTTTCTTTGAATTTACAAAATCTCTAGCTATTTTATGTACGGTATCGGAATCTAAGCCTGTTTTAACAATATATTCTTTTACAGGGATGGCTTCAAATATTCTTTTGATCTTGTCAAACCCAACAGTGTGTTCTTTTATAAACTTTCTATCTTCCAACCCTTCCTGAATAATAATACCTAACATAGCCGATAAAAGAAATGCATCCATACCCGGTTTAATCTGTAGGTGAAAATCAGCTTTCCTAGCAGTTTCAGTAACACGCGGGTCTATTACCACCATGGTTCTATTTGGATCTTTAGTAATTTCGCCAAGCACTTTCCGTGTTTGAGGAAAGCCATGAGACTGAAAAGGGTTTGTTCCTATAAATAGAATATAATCTGCATTTTCAATATCTTCAGTAACATGACAAGATTGTTTCCCGAAAAGTTTTCCATTTACCCAAAAATCTCCTGTTTTTTCTTGTGCTAAAGCCGTATATAAATAAGGAATATCAAGTGTTGCACGAAATGCTGAACTATAGATCTGGCACATGTGATTTCCTTGTCCGCCACCACCATAATAGGCTATTGCGTGACTGCCATAAGTAGTACGAATATTATTTAATTTATCTGCAACTTCTCCGATTGCTTTATCCCAAGTAATTTCTCCATAACTACCATCTGTTTTTTTGTACAATGGATGAGTAAGACGACCTGAATGGTTTTGGTAGAAATTTAATCGAGCTGCTTTTTGACATAAATATCCTTCAGATTTTGGATTATGCGCATCTCCTTTAATCTTAATAAATTGCCCGTTATCTACATCAACTTCTATTCCACAATTAATACTACATAGTATACAAGCAGTTGAATGCGTTTTTTTTGTATTTATATTTTCTTTCATAAGCTATCTCGATTGGTAATATGCCTTATCAGCTATATAAATAGTTTTCATTATTTCAGCATAAACAACTTCTTGTTTATCTTGAAGAAATACTTGCAAATCAATAGTATAAGAACCATTTTGTTTTACATTTCCTTTGATTTCATCTAATATCTCATCTGTAATCAAAAACCTGGTATACACTGTTTTTTTAATAGGTTTTTTAAATTTTATTTGGGCTGCTTTATCCCAAACCACATATTCTTTTCCCAATATTTTCATAAGTTGTAACATATAAAACGGATCTGT
>CAZEZI010000218.1:0-2749 GCA_964516315.1 uncultured Thioalkalispiraceae bacterium | reverse complement strand
CAATAATAACCGGGCAATCAACTTGTTCGGCAAAACCCATATTGGCAATATCACGATCGCGTAAATTAATTTCTGCCGGGCTACCGGCACCTTCTACAATAATTGCGTCGTATTGATTAGCTAATCGAGTATAGGATTCGATAACAGCCTGCATAGCAACGGGTTTGTATTGGTGAAAGGCCACTGCATCCATATCGGATAAGGCTTTACCCTGAATAATAACCTGTGCCGCCACATCGGTGTTGGGTTTGATTAAGACCGGATTCATATCGGTATGGGCTTCTATACCCGCCGCTTGCGCTTGTACAGCTTGCGCGCGACCAATTTCACCACCGTCAATAGTCACCGCACTGTTCAGTGCCATATTTTGTGGTTTGAACGGCGCAATTTTTTTACCTTGCTGTAAAAGAATACGACATAGACCACTGACAATGGTGCTTTTGCCAGAGTCGGACGTGGTGCCTTGAATCATTAAAGTCGGGCAGGTTAATTTATTTTTTTTCATTGTTGCAACTGTTTAAACATCTTCAGGTAAACTGTTGCCATGATAACGGAATTACAACTTTTAGTGGCGGTATTATTGGATACGCTATTCGGTGACTCCAAACGGTTTCATCCTTTGGCGGGGTTTGGGCATGTTGCTTTAAAAATTGAATCTTTTTTATACGGAACACAATCAATCAGTAATTCGCAACGCAAGTTTCGAGGCGTGGTTGCCTGGGCTCTTGTTGTTTTACCGTTAGTTGCATTAACCGCGTGGTTAACACAAGATTCGGCCAGCGTCAGTCTTATTATTGGAACGCTGTTGCTTTATGTGGCCTTAGGCAGCCAATCTCTGGCACAACATGCAATGGCCGTATCAACCGCTTTAGTTAGTAAAGATATAACGCAAGCGCGCCAGCAAATACAAATGATGGTAAGCCGTGATACCGAAAAAATGCAGGACAGTGACATTAGCCGTGCCACCATTGAATCCGTTTTAGAAAATGGTAATGATGCTATTTTTGCAGCCCTTTTCTGGTTTTTAATTTTGGGTGCGCCGGGGGTGGTGTTGTATCGTTTGGCCAATACGTTGGACGCGATGTGGGGTTATCGTAACCAGCGTTACCATGCTTTCGGTTGGTTTGCGGCACGGGTTGATGATGGCTTGAACTGGGTTCCTGCTCGCTTAACCGCTCTGACTTATGCACTGGTTGGTAAAACCGGGCAAGCACTTTATTGCTGGAAAACACAGGCAAAGCAGTGGAAAGGATTTAATCCCGGCGTGGTGATGTCGGCAGGTGCTGGTGCGCTTGGTTTGGAATTAGGCGGTATGGCTCAATACCACGGGCAAGTTGTTGCTCGGCCTTTATTGGGGCAGGGCGTGCAACCGAATGCGTTGGACATTAAACGTAGCGTACAGTTAGTGCAGCGAAGTTTATGGTTGTGGCTTATTGTTATTTTTATAGTAGGTGTGCTTTATGCCGTTTGATAATTTAGTATTCAATGAAGAAATAAAATCACCAATAGAAATAATACCAAAAACAAGGCATGGAGGTGACATTGTTACTGCATCAAAACGTTATGGGATCCCCGTCAATCAATGGCTGGATCTTTCAACGGGTTTAAACCCTCACGCATGGAATGTCCCCGACATTGCGCAGCATGTCTGGGAAAAGTTACCACAACAAAATAATCAGCTTGAAAAAATCGCTTGTCAGTATTATGGATGTAACAATGTATTAGCCGTTGCCGGCTCACAAATGGCGATTCAATTATTACCGGGGTTATATCAGCAGTGCAAATCAGCACAGCGTGGCCGTGTTGCTATCTTGTCGCCGAGTTATTCTGAACACCAACATGCCTGGCAGCAGGCCGGTTATGCTGTTGAGGCCGTTTGTTCAGATAATATCAATGCCATTATTGCTGATATTGATATTTTAGTGATTGTTAACCCGAATAATCCAACCGGTGAACAGTTTGCTGTAGAACAATTATTAGAATGGCGTGAGCAGTTCAGTAAAAAAGGCGGCTGGCTTATTGTCGATGAAGCCTTTATGGATTTAACGCCCGAAAATAGTTTGGCGCAATATGCTCATTTAAGTCATTTAGTGGTGTTGCGATCCTTTGGTAAATTTTTTGGCCTGGCCGGTATGCGGCTCGGCTTTGTACTGGCTGAAAAGCCGTTACTTGATAAGTTAAAAGACTTGCTTGGCCCGTGGCCGGTTTCGGCGCCTGCGCGTGAAGTTGCTCAAATGGCTTTGGCCGATGTGAACTGGCAGGCCAGTACAATTAAACGGTTACAAAAGTTGTCAAAGCAGTTAGCTTGCTTGCTCGAAGACGTTAATTTGCAGATTAGCGGGCAAACGGGTTTGTTTGTCCGGGTTAAAACGCCGCAGGCTTGTTATTTATTTGAGGCTCTTGCAGAGCAGGGGATTTTAGTGCGTTACTTTGCTGCTACGAATCAGGCTGAATCGAGTCTGCGCTTTGGTTTGCCAAAAACGGAAATGGACTGGGAACGGTTAGCGCAGGCACTTAAGTTAATGAACGCATCAGGGTAAAATTTAATATCCTGTGCGGCAATGTTTTGCTAAGATGCCGCTTTGCTTAATTATGAGCGGTTTTTCCTTACTTTAAGTGAACACTGTTTTACACATAATTGCCCTAAGCTAAAAAAGTGGGCATTAATCCTGTATAAGCATGGGTGATTTAACGTTTTTAGTTTTAACAATCACTTAAGAGCTTGATATAATAGAGTCAATCTGCGGAA
>CAZEZI010000217.1:0-2765 GCA_964516315.1 uncultured Thioalkalispiraceae bacterium | reverse complement strand
AGTGGTTGACTCAAACCGCACGCAGAAGTTAACTGCTGATGGAGCAACCAAAATAAGTACAGAGAAACAGTCTACGTTTAGGCACATTGAATGTAAGGACAATGTATCAAAAAGGCAAACTAGACAACCTAATCCAAGAAGCAGATGCTATGAAGGTTGACATAATAGGAGTGAGTGAAGTGAGATGGACGGGATCAGGCTCATTATTGAAAGGAAATCATCAGTTTATTTTTTTCTGGTGGAAATGAACATCATAGGGGAGTCGGTATCCTCTTACGCAAGTCACTGGCAGCAAGTGTTAAAGGTTTCTGGCCCATATCAGATAGAATCTTGATGGTCAAGTTACGCTCAAAGCCTATGGATCTATGCATAGTACCAGGCCCCAATCAGTGATCATACTGAAGAAGAAATTGAAATATTTTATGAAGAAGTGCAGGATGCTCTCAAAGAAGTTAAACATAATGAGGTCTTGATGATAATGGGTGACTTCAATGCCAAAGTTGGGAAAGGCATCGAAAGTGACATAGTGGGCAAACATGGCCTGGGAAGTAGAAACAATAGGGGAACAAGGCTTGTGGAATTCTGTGAGGAGAATAATTTAATGGTGATAAACACATGGTTCCAACACCATCCAAGGCGGCTCTATACTTGGAAACATCCAAATGGCACAGTCAGAAACCAAATTGATTACATTTTAATCAGCAAAAGGTTCAGAAACTGCATCAAACAAGCCAAAACATATCCCAGTGCAGACTGTGCGTCCGACCACAATCCAGTTGTTTGCAAGCTACAAGTGAGATTACAGTTACCAAAAGGTAAAAACAGTCGTATCATCCTCGACATGTCAAAACTACACAGTCCAGACCTGCAGTATGAGTACTCTTGTGAAATATCGAATAAATTTGAGCAGTTAGAACGTGCTCCAGAAGAGTCTACTGAGCAATACATAGAGAACAAATGGTGCCAGTTCAGAAAAATCTTAAAAGAAACTGGGAAGAAAGTAGTACCTAAGAAAAAGAACGAATCCAACAAACCATGGATGACAAAAGAAATACTTGATCTCATGAAAGAAAGAAAGAGGCAAAAAGGAACTGAACTGTATAAAGATATACACAATCAGATTAAGAAAGAGTGTCTTACAGCAAAAGAGAGATGGCTGAATGAACAGTGTCAGAATATAGAAGAAGCAGACCAAAGAAACAACTGTAAGTCAGTCCATTCAGAAATACGAAAGTTGGTGGGAAAAAGGAAAACATCCAAACCAGGAAACTGCATAAAGGACAAGGATGGAAAAATTCTATTTGAGCAAAAAGATGTAATGGCACGTTGGCAAGAGTATACAAAGGACCTTTTTAACGATGAAGATAGATCAGAAGAAAAGCCAATTGTCTTAGATGAGTCCAGTGGCCCAAGCATTCTGAGAGAAGAAGTAAAGAATGCCATCAAATGTATGAAACAAGGGAAGGCACCAGGACACGATGAAGTAGCAATTGAAATGCTGAAAAGTATGGGAGACAGAGGACTTGATGAAATGGCCACACTATGCAATCTTATGTATGACAATGGCTATATACCTAATGACATGCGGAAGTCTATCTTTATCACGATCCCCCAAAAAACAGGAACCAGCAACTGCACAGAATTTCGCACCATCAGTCTGATAAGCCAAGCTTTGAAAGTCCTACTGTATGTGATACATGCAAGAATCCGTACGAAAATAGATTATGAATTAGGTGAAGAGCAGTATGGATTTCGAAAGGGCAAGGGCACAAGGGAGGCAATTTTCAATGTTCGGTCTCTGTTAGAAAATTCGATTGAAATGCAACAAGATCTTTTCCTATGTTTTATTGACTATCAAAAAGCGTTTGATAGAATAAGACACAATCAGCTCATAGATTGTCTTCAAACTGTTGGACTGGATGGAAAAGATATCAGACTTATAAGAAACCTCTACTGGGACCAAGAAGCTGCAGTAAGGATAAATGACACAGTATCAGAATATGTGGCCATAAAACGAGGAGTACGACAAGGTTGCATACTATCACCGTGCCTATATAATATGTACTCAGAAATTATTATGCGTAAAGTGCAATCAGAGGAAGGTATTCGCGTAGGTGGTCTAACAGTAAACAACATCAGATATGCAGATGACACAGTCCTGATTGCCACTACAGAGACAGGTTTACAAGAGCTTGTAAGCAAGGTCCATTCCAATAGTCTGGACTTTGGGCTGAACATTAATGTTAATAAAACAAAAGTCATGCATGTTAGCAAGAAGGCTGGTGCGGCTGGCATTAGAATACAAGTAGACCACAAAACTTTGGAGCAAGTGTCCTCGTTCACTTATCTAGGTCACCTCATCACTGATGATGGACGTTGTGAGAGGGAAATTAAGCGGAGGATTGAAATATCAAGGTGTTCTTTCAGTAATATGAAAGACATACTAACCAATAGGAAAATCAGCATGAAAACAAGACTAAGAATCATGCGTTGCTATGTATGGTCTGTATTGTTATATGGAGCTGAAATCTGGACAATATCTCAATCAATGAAGCAGCGTCTTGAAGCTTATGAAGTATGGTTATTAAGACGAATGATGAGAGTTAGCTGGAAGGCAAAGATTACCAACAAGAAAATCTTTGAGATGGCAGGTGTAAATAGAAGCCTCATCCTCACCATTAAAAAAAGACAGCTGAGATATTTTGGCCACGTTGTCAGACACGACAGTCTTCAAAAGACAATAATGACTGGGAAGATTGCGGGAA
>CAZEZI010000216.1:0-2776 GCA_964516315.1 uncultured Thioalkalispiraceae bacterium | reverse complement strand
GCACAGCATTCATAATGCTGGGGTCGGTGGTTCAAGTCCACCCATAGCCACCATTAAATCAAATAGTTAAAAAGTTAATTTTTTCCCTTCTTATACCACTGTGTCAAAATTGTGCTTATAGGTAATTCGTTCCGCATGTTCTGCTAAATGTTCAGAAGATAAGTGAGCGTAACGACGAACCATGTCAGCCGATGACCACCCCCCAAGTTCTTGCAACACATACAACGGTGTTCCCGATTGTATATGCCACGAAGCCCATGTATGGCGTAAGTCATGCCATCGAAAACCATCAAGCCCTGCCTTTTTAACTGCTTTACGCCATGACTTTGTATTAACTTGTTGAACAGGTTTACCGTTATACACAAATACATATTTATCGTGTAAACCTTGCTGTTCTATAAGAATTTTAATTGCCATAGAATTTAGAAACACAGAGATTGCCTTCTTAGCCTTAGCCTGATCAGGATGAATCCAAGCCACGTGTCTATCCATATCAACCTGTGACCATTCAAGAAAACTAACATTCCTTTGCCGTAATCCTGTCGCTAATGCAAAAGATGCCATTGCAGCTTGATGAATTGGAAGAAGAGATAGTAAGTGTTCCGCTTGTTCTCTCGTTAACCAGTTCACACGCTTTTCTGAGATCTTATACATCCTGACCTTCGGCACAATGTCGATCCATTCCCATTCATGACAAGCTCGCCTCAATATTGATCTCAACAATGCTAAATGTCGGTTAGCTGTTGATGGACTAGTCTCTTGTAACTTGATATCACCGATACTTACTATTAAGTCACGATTAATTTCAGACAATCGTTTGTTAATTAAATAGGGTTCTAACCAACGCAAGATTTGTCTATCCCGATTAATTGATGCTTTATGATAAGCTTCTTTTAACCACATAACCGTCGCTTCTTCCCAAGTCCGTTCAGGTTTATCAGATAACTTTTCATATCGCCAAAGATCAGCTTTAAAACGATCATGAAACTCTTGTGCATATTCTTTTGTTTGAGTTCCTGTGCTTTTTCTGATCCGTTGTCCGGAAGGAGAAGTTATCCTCATCCACCATGTATTACCTCTTTTATAAATTGCCATAAATACCTCCTGTTAAAGGCACTTACAGCGCTCGCAGCAGCATAATAGGATGGAGTGGTGAAGGATACAATGATAATTAATTTCTTAATATAACTTCGGGGTGACTATAATGTATAACAGAACGAAGAGGGATTCCGTATTGAACAAACCAAAACGTCGATATGATTAAATTTAGATGATCATGTTATTCCTCAACGAAATTTTAATAGGAGATAATACATGACTACACCAAGCTCAACCTATCAATTTCCATCAATTGAAACATTACAGCCAGTATTAGATTTGCTTCGTTCAAAATCTGATTCAAAATTAATTCATAGTATTAAGAAATATGAAAATAAGTCATCTAGCCGTTCAACAGAAAATTATATTAATTCTAGAGAAACTATATGCGCATTTCACCTAGTTCTTAATGAAAAAGGGTTGTTAGCACCGGCATTTCGTCCATTTGTAAAGTTAAGTAAAAATAAAGGCTTATCTGATATTGAAAAAATTTTAGGAAATGATAATCAAGTCATCAATCTTCATTACTTACATTGCCAACATAAAGGTAAATTTATTCCAACTGAAAAAGAATTTAAAAAGGTATCATTAAATGACAACTTTGATTTTGATTTAGCATCAGAATATGCTTCAAAAGAATGGCTAGCCGAAACAAGGAGTGATATTTCTTTAATGTTAGGGGATGCGACACAACTAGAATTATCAACTTTTATTTCTAAAAAAAACCGCGATAGACGAAAATCAATTCTAAACTCATGTAGAACCGCTAATCTTAGGCTTGTAAACTATTCTAATGAACCAAGATCGAGATTTTCATATTTTGATATACCAAAACGAATGGAAGAATATTATTGTCTTAAATTGGCAAAAGGATCTCCATCAGGTGCCGTGAAGTTCTATTCATTAATAACTGGAACAGCTTATAATAATGGAAACCAAAAATGTTCAAATGAGTTAATGAGAAAACGTAAAAAATGGTTTGGAAATAAAATTGGCATTAGATCATGGTAAGGAATGTGATGTGTTTTATCTTCCACTATGTGATTTCTACTTATTGCACCGTCTAAACCACCACCTCATTTTAATTAAACCATATTTAATCCAAATACTTAAAACAATTACCGATGATTTCTGCTCCCATAACAACATAACAAATATATTTAATAACAAAAAACATATAACCTTCACTTCGCGGAAGTGACCCGTATCGGTCATCGCTTCGCTCTGACACTCTAGGGTCACTTCAAGATCTTTAAAACACACACCGGAGTGGAAGTTCTTATACCTGGTAATTATAAAGTTAAGACTAAAAACAAACAGTTGCGGCTCCCTGCGGGAACCGTGGCAGTTAAAGTATAAGTAAAAATACTATAGGACACGGCTTAATTAAAAAGCTTCCCCCAAGACATAAACACTATATTTCTAGGACTTAGTTTATTTTCGTTTGGTATGATTCTTAACTACTTATACATTGATGATGTATCTATTTAGCTGAATATGTTTTACACAATACTATAATAGTTTATTAGTCTTCGGTAGGATCTACCTGATGAATGTTCTAATGTAATTGCTACTACTACAGTCTAAAAAATACTAGATCTCATATCGCTTCTAATAGGTTCCTTGGTAAGCGCAAAACCAACCACACTCTTTCGGCTTCATAAAATCTAAGTTACCG
>CAZEZI010000215.1:0-2785 GCA_964516315.1 uncultured Thioalkalispiraceae bacterium | reverse complement strand
AGAGATGAGAAAGCAGTTGTTGTCACGTTAAAATCAGTCTTTGTCGGTGAATGGGGAAGCGGCGCATGATAGCAGATTAGGGCGTTGAGCGGGTTATATTACAGTACAAAAGTGGAAGCATGATTATGGCAACTGTGGTCGTCGGTTCCGGGATCTGGGCAAGAGGCGCACAGAGCAGGATTGTCAGGCTCTTTATTATTGATTGCTGTCACTTAGGTAGCAGCATAATACGAACAGCGTGGTTTAGAATAATTTGGATCCTTAAAATAAGATTTATTGCGCTGGTACGAGCGGAATGCTGAAACTCTGGTTGAGAAAACATAATGAAAATATCATTTCACGGTGCTGATCAGGGCGTCACCGGTTCCTGTCACCTGCTTGAATGTGCAGGTAAGCAGATCCTGGTTGATTGTGGTCTGTATCAGGGTGGTCGCGAAATCGTCGAGGAAAATTCACAGCCGTTTGGCTTTGAACCGGCCGATATGGATTATTTATTATTGACCCATGCCCATCTTGATCATTGTGGGCGTATTCCCCTGCTGGTTAAACGTGGCTTTAGCGGTGAAGTGATCACCACGGCAGCATCGGTTGAGCTGGCGCGTCTGGTCATGCTGGACTCGGCCGGGCTTCAGGAAGAGGAAGCCCGGTACCAGTTACGCAAGGTGCGCCGTCATGGTGGAAATCATGAGCGAAAGACCGAGCCGCTCTATACCACACTGGATGCGTTGAACAGTCTCGGATACTTTGGCCGCAGGGCCGGCTATGGTCAGCCGGTCAGATTGGCGCCGGGTATTTGCGCTACCTTTATGGATGCCGGACATATTCTGGGGTCGGCCAGTATTTTGCTGGAGCTGGAGGAAGATGGACGTCAACACCGGCTGTTGTTTTCCGGTGATCTTGGCTATAGCGGACGTGCGATTTTGCGTGATCCGACAACGCCGCCCCAGGCGGATACGGTGGTAATGGAAACAACCTACGGTGATCGGTTACACAAGCAGCTGAAACCATCGATTGAAGAGTTGTATATGGTGATCAATGAGACGCTTGGTCGGGGCGGCAATGTTATTATCCCAACCTTTGCGCTGGAACGTAGTCAGGAAATTCTTTACTACCTGCGTGAAGGCATAAAAAGCAATCAGATTAAGCACTTCACCAAAGTGTTTCTCGATTCACCCATGGCGATTTCCGCTACACAGATCTTCGAGCGTCATCCCGAATGTTTTGATGCGGAAACGCTGAAAGTGTCAGATGACGGTCATGATCCCTTTCGCCTGCCGGGTCTGCAATTCACCCGTGAAGCCGCCGAATCTATGGCGATTAACCAGATTGATGGGGGAGCGGTGATCATGGCCGGTTCCGGTATGTGTACCGGTGGCCGTGTACGGCATCATTTAAAACATAATCTCTGGCGCAAGCATTGTAGCGTCGTGTTTGTTGGTTATGCCGCGCAGGGTACGCTGGCCAGACGCATTATTGATGGCGCGGAACGGGTGCGTATTTTTGGCGAAGAGATACCTGTGCGCGCCAGTATTTACACCATCGGCGGATTTTCCGCCCATGCCGATCAGGCAGAATTGCTGGCCTGGCATCAGCACACAGGGAATCCGAAAACAACCTTTCTTGTTCATGGTGAAGAAAAAAGTATGCAAAGTTTTGCCGGTAAATTAAAAAACACCCAGGTTGAAATGCCGGGCCTGCATCAGGTTTATGACCTGTGATCCACCCTTAGACACACTGATTAATTCCGTTCGCCCTGAAGTCCTGAGCTTACCGAAGGGAGAACGTTGTGCTCCCTGAAAGTAAACCGCCGGCGTCACTCGCCCTAACCCAGTCGATGCAGACCGTAACTGAGGCTGTGTCCGCAGCCAGTGTGCCCGCACAGGTATATTTGCCGGACAGGGTGTCAATGGCTGGTAGCAGCAGGCCCGAGGTAAAATAGATATTAGAGGACAGTGGTAAGGTGGATTGTCTCGACGTTCGAGCATGGCATTCCCCTGACTCGACTGTTATGGTACAGGAAAGAGGAAAGGGCGTTGCATAAACTGACGGACGAAGAATTCGGGCAACTGACGCAGAGTTCACTGTTTCAGGGACTTGGTAAGGCCGTTTTGCAGAAGATTGCCCCGTTGCTTGATGTAGAGCAATGGTCGTCGCGTCAGATTGTCATGGCTCCTGAAGCAACCTGTAAACGGTTTTATGTATTGTTGCGGGGCCGGGTTAAGATTACCCGCCAAAATCTGGAAACCGGTCGTGAACTCACTCTTTTTTTGCTGGGTCCCGGTGACGGTTTTAACATAGTCAGCCTTCTGGATGGTGAGCGTCATGAGGTGATTGCCGTAACGCTGGATCCGGTAATAGCCGTCTCTGTGCCCATTGCAACATGGCATGACTGGCTGGATTTATATCCTTCTCTGCGCAATGCCATGCGGCACTACATTGACCAGCAAATGCGCCAGTTGAGTGAACTGGCGACCGACCTTGCGCTGCATGACACGATGGCCCGTCTGGCTCACCTGATTTTGCACAACTACGAAGAGAGCAGGGTTAATCCGAGACGTGATCTGTTGCATGGACTTTCGCATGAGGAACTGGCGCACATGATCGGTACAGTGCGAGTCGTCGTCAACCGCCTGCTCAAAGAGTTACGGGAGGAGGGCATCATCGAATGTCAGGGTGGAGAGGTGCATGTTCTGAATTTGCAAAAACTGCTACACAAGGCCGAACGGGAAATCGATCAGAACAGAAGTCGGAGCCAGCTCTAACCGCCCTTGATCATCCTGGCCGC
>CAZEZI010000214.1:0-2789 GCA_964516315.1 uncultured Thioalkalispiraceae bacterium | reverse complement strand
TCCTATTATGTACTGAATCTTCTCCATAGCTCGTATTATACACTACATTAAAAACGACTTTATCCAAGAGGGCGCCTACGGCGCCCTCTTTTTTTGCTCTTAGTTTCAATATGATATAATACACGCACTCATGAATACTAAAAATACTAAATTTGTTCACCTCCATACACACTCCCATTACTCTCTCCTAGATGGACTCTCAAAGGTTGACGGGATGGTAAAACTGGCAAAAGAATACGGGATGCCTGCTGTTGCACTTACCGACCACGGCAACATGTACGGAGCAATTGAATTCTATATAACATGTAGGAAGCATGGAATTAAACCCATCATAGGCTATGAAGCATATGTAACCCCCGGCTCCCGTCACGACAAACGTGCAGGGATAGATAACAAAAGATTCCATCTAACACTTCTTGCAAAAAACAATATCGGCTACAAGAATCTCATCAAACTAGTTACTCTCTCAAACCTTGAAGGATATTATTACAAACCAAGAATAGACAAAGAGATTATGAAAAAATACTCAGAGGGTATCATTGCTCTCTCTGGATGTTTTGGTGGAGAATTTTCAAGAGCGATCAGAGATGGTGATTCTGAAAAAGCAGAGAGCGTTGCAAAAGAACATCAAGAAATATACGGTAAAGAAAATTATTTCCTTGAAATTATGCACCACCCCGGAGTGGAAGGCATTGAAGAAGTGCGAAAAGAAATAATAAGGATCTCAAAAAAGCTAAGCATTCCTCTTGTTGCCACACAAGACTCCCACTACCTACACACGGACGACCACCGCGCACATGAGACCCTGCTCGCAGTACAAACCAATTCAGACCTTACCAACAACGACAGATTCTCAATGGGTACGGATGATTACTCTTTCATCGACACAGAAAAAGCATTTGAGTATTTTAAAGATACTCCTGAAGCCGTAGAAAACACAGCAAAGATAGCAGAGATGTGCAACATAGAGATCGAGCTGGGTAACTGGGTATTCCCTAATCTGGAAATTCCCGAGGGTACCACTTACGTTAGTGAACTAAAAAGACTTGTGTATGAAGGTATAGGAAAACGCGGTCTCACCGAAAGCAAAGATGTTGTAGATCGTATTGAGTACGAACTTGATATTATAAAAACCAAAGGATACTCACCATACTTCCTCGTCGTGGGAGACCTTATTCGCTACGCCAGAGAGAATAATATCTTCACAAACATTAGGGGGTCTGTCGCTGGATCTATCACTACGTACCTGCTCGGTATCACAAACGTAAATCCACTTGAATACAAACTTCCGTTTGAGCGATTCCTAAACCCAGAAAGACCATCAGCACCGGATATCGACATGGACTTTGCTGACATAAGAAGAGATGAGGTTATACAGTATGCGCGTGATAAATACGGCGATGACAAAGTTGCACAAATTGGAACATTTGGAACAATGATGGCAAAAGGTGCTGTACGCGACGTAGCGCGAGCACTTGGACATCCATACGCTATTGGAGATAGGATATCCAAATTAATCCCACTAGGTGCGCAAGGGTTCCCTATGACAATAGACAGAGCGATGGAAGAAATTCCCGAGCTTAAAAAAATATATGAAAATGAGACAGACACAAAAGAAATAATAGATTTGGCAAAGAAACTTGAAGGATGCGTGCGACACATCTCCGTACACGCCGCTGGTGTGGTGATAGGCCCAACTATACTGTCAGACTTCACACCAACTCAATACGACCCAAAAGGAGGAAAAATAATCACACAATATGACATGTATGTTATTGAAGATGTCGGTCTTTTGAAGTTTGACTTCCTCGGTATCCGGAATCTTTCAATACTTGGAGACGCAGTACGTCTTGTAAAAAAGTTCCACAACATAGATATTGATATTGAGAACATTCCACTTGATGACAAAAAAACTTTTTCCATGCTCGCAAAAGGAGAAACAATGGGACTATTCCAATTAAACGGCTCAGGTATGACAAGATATCTAAAAGAGCTTAAACCTTCAACCATTCACGATATCAACGCAATGGTAGCACTATACCGCCCAGGACCGATGGAATCCATTCCACAATACATAGAAAGAAAACACAATCCAGATCTTGTAGAATATCTTGATCCTAGAATGACAGACATTCTAGATCAATCATATGGAGTTATTACCTACCAAGACGATGTTATGCTTATTGCGATACATCTAGCTGGATACTCGTGGCTTGAAGCGGACAAATTACGAAAAGCAATGGGTAAAAAAGTTCCAGCGATAATGCAGGAACAAAAAAAGAAACTTCTTGAAGGGCTTGTTGACAAAGGAATGAGTCCAAAAAAAGCTGACAAATTATGGAAGCTCATAGAACCTTTTGCTGCGTATGGATTCAACAAAGCACACGCCGCCAGCTACGGTAGAGTTGCCTACCAAACCTCCTACATGAAGGCAAACTTCCCTTCTGAGTATATGACAGCAGTTCTTACCGCAGATTCAGGTGACACAGACAAGATCGCTGAGATAATTACTGAATGTAAACGCATGAAGATTCCCGTACTGCCTCCTAATGTAAACGAAAGTTTCGGCAGTTTTACTGTGATTAAACCAGAGAATGAAAACGAAACAGACAAAATCCGTTTTGGTCTCTATACTATCAAAAATCTTGGAACAGATATTTCAAATGCGGTTTTTGAGGAACGCGAAGAAAACGGCAAATTTCAATCATTCACTGACTTCCTTGAACGGATCACTCACAAGAATCTCAACAAAAAATCACTTGAAGCACTTATCATGTCTGGAGCAATGG
>CAZEZI010000213.1:0-2799 GCA_964516315.1 uncultured Thioalkalispiraceae bacterium | reverse complement strand
AAATTAATTATTCTTAATTTTGTCCTCGAATTAGTTAACTTGTACAATTCCGACGTAGGAGGAATCTCTATTGATATTACTCGAGATTCTTCACTTCACTCGTTCCTCATTGCGTTCTGAATGACATTTCACTATTAAATAACTGATTAATAAAACAGACTAGTCGTCAGGCATAAATTTTTGTTTTAAAGCGCTTGTCATTCCTGCGCAGGCAGGAATCCATTAAAAGTAGTCAGTCTGGATTCCTGCCTGCGCAGGAATGACAAGTATTATTTATTTAGTGACTAATTAACCAGCTCAAAATCAACCTTTTCAAACTCTTTTCCATTGATTATTAATGAAACCTGATGTACCCCAAGATGTAACTTTCGTGTGGTTATAATCTTAAATGGCTGTTTTCTGTGTATGGTTGTTGTTGAGTTTGCAGCATATTCTTTTTCGCTAATTGTGAATACTTTTCTAGACAAACTACTATTTGCTTTCTGATAGTAGAGTCCGTATTCTAAACGTATTTTTGAGTTTGAATTTCCTGTATTTTTAAGTTCAAATGTAAACTGTAATGATTCACCTATTTTAATTTTAGGAGTCAGTATTTGAAAATTATCAATTTGAATATTTTCTAACGATCCAAAACCAAATAACTCCATCATTTCAGCATTTCCTTGCTTTAATAATGTTCTACTAGCGTGTTTCACTAACCAATCTGTTTCTTTTGTTTTTCCTTTCCATTTTTTTATCAATTTGATAGCTGTATTCGGATTATCTTTCGAAATATCATTTAAGTTATTCGCTACACTTCTCCTCACAGACTCTGAATCATCCGTTTTTAAGTTTTCCAAAATTGGAATTATCGACGTAGGGTCTTCTTTTAATGCAGGAAGTGCCATTGCCCAAGGTAATCTAGGTCTGCAACCCTCAGATGAAAGACGTCGAACCATAGCATGCTTATGTTTAGACCATAATAACATTTGAGATAGCATTTCTTTAGGGTATTTTATGATAAAAGGGCGGACAGCAAACTCACAACTGGTGAATTGAGTGATATTTTCAAATGCATTGATAGAAATATTATAATCACCATCATCTAAACCATATAACTCAACGAATTCTGGAAGAAACATCCATTCAAAGCTTGCTTCATTAATACCGTTTTTTTGCAACTGTTGAATGATTTTTAAAACTGTTTTTATAAGTTTATCATAACCTTTAGGTAAATATGGTTTTAGCACCAATACAATATGCCGCATGCGTTGCTTAAGTTCTCTTTGCTCCCATTCATCATCATAAATAGAATTTAAAAAAGAGGTTTTATCAAAATCAAGAAGAACTTGTTTGATAGCTCTAGTAAATTCATCAAAGAATTGTTGGTTATACACATTTTTGAGTAATTCAGCCATTATAATATTTTTAAGATTTTAATCAAACAATAACACGTGTTACTTTATTACCGAAATAAAAATAGCCACTTCTGAATTTTCAAGATTGTTAGCCTTCTTCTCATCATAAACCTCAAAATCAACTGTATAAGCCCTATCCAACTCTATTTTCCAAATTTTTACCCAACTTTCATAAACAGCTCCTTTTGTCAGATCTCCTTTCGATATAAATTTAACATAATTACCATCATTAAATGATTTTCCCATCATTCCTTCAGGAATAACCTCTAAACTAGAGACTTTACACCCCAATAAAGTGGTGTATGGCTGTGTATAATCTCCGTCATATTCGGTATATAATGAATAAATTGTATTGTCAACTTTATTTGGGATTTTATCTAAAACACCTTCTGACATAAATTTCTGCCAGAGTTCGCCTATATCTTTGGCTGCTTGTCCGTCTTTATTTGTTGTTCTAACTGAGATACCAATGATATTGAATGCCGCTATTTTTTGAGTTTTCATTATATATATTTATGTTTTATAAAACAAAAATAGATAGGCAACATGACAAGGGTATGTCAAGGGTATAAATTCATTTGGTATTATTTCTTTCAGCAACAGTATTAAAGTAGTTTATTAAGTTAAAACTACGACCCTCAAATTGTTCAGAAAGCAACTTTAATGATTGAATTTTATCTAGTCTAAACTCTCTGTAATCATTCCTCAGTATGCACCAGGCTATCAAAATCCAGTTTTCTTGTGTATGGTATAGTGCATAAGGTTCTATTACCCTATCAGTAAGCTCATCTTTACTTATAGAGCGGTATTTGATCTTGATTAATGTCAAATTTGTAATGGCTATTTGTACTGTTGAAAGGCTATTGCTGGTAGTTTCTTTAGTTAAATTTTGCATGTAGAATATTCTTTCTGAAAGTAATTCAGCTTTGTCTTTATTAGAGTAACGCAATACTGCTTTTACCTTGGTAATTGCTTCTTTATGATTTTCGGTTAATGACCTGTCCTTATTTTTTGAAATTAACTTTCCAGCAGTAATTAAAGCATTTGCTTCTTGTTCAGTAAACATTACCGGTGGGAGTGTGTATCCTTCTATTAAAGAATAGCCTTTACCTTCTTCAGTAAAAATTGGCACTCCAGATTCTTCTAATGCTTTAATATCGCGATAGGCAGTTCTTATACTTATATCAAATTTTTTAGCGATTTGAGGTGCAGTAATTATCCTTTTTGATTGTAACAAGGTTAAAATAGCTGTCAATCTTGATAATCTTGGTATGTGATTATCTTTATCCAAACAATTCCTCGCTATCTATAGTAAGATTCTGAATAAAACTGACAGTCTTTATAATTTCATCATGTAATACGTTGTCTTCTTCAATAAAGGAGACTTCACTTCGATACATTT
>CAZEZI010000212.1:0-2834 GCA_964516315.1 uncultured Thioalkalispiraceae bacterium | reverse complement strand
CGCAACCATTTTTCAGCCTCTGCTCATGGTCATTTAAGCGTAACCAACCGTGATTGATGGGATTGCAAAAACCACCTGTCGGAGACGATGTTTTTGGTAAACCAGTGGCTCTTCATAAGTTGACTGGCAAAGAATTTTTTTATAAACAACGGCAGCCGTTGCATAAGATCAGGCCCCGGTAATCGACGACCAAACCGTTGTTCCATCCGGCGATTATAAGCCTGCAACCGTTGCCTGCTGTAATCGCCTTTGCAGGAGCGTATAACATCTGCCGCCAGGATCGCAGATTCTATTGCCGGCCGGATACCTTCCCCGCTTTGCGGATATGCCAATCCTGCTGAGTCACCAATGAGTAAGACATGATCAGAAACCATTTCTCTCGCCGAATGTGGATACAACAGGTAGGCATGGCCATTAAATTTTTCGTGAATATCATTCGGGATTTTTCCCTGCGACACTAAATACTCAAAAAAATCCTTTACATGAGCTGAAAGCCTGCTCCTGTCTTCACGACCCATTCCTATATTCAAATAATCGCCCTTGCGAAACACCCAGCCATAGCCGGCTAAATCAGGCGTAAAAAATAATTCTGGCACCGCTTCCCTGACCCTGCAGTTTGCTTTTTGTTGTGCGTTCATTTTGAACTCGATTTCCTGGGCAGCGACGGCTAACTCACTCACTGCTTTCGAACCAATGGCGCGCGCGACGGGGCAAAAATGCCCACCTGCACCCACCACCAGCCTCGCATTATACCTGTCATTTAACCGCCATCCTTCGCGGGTTTTATCCATTTCAGTAAACGCCTCACCCAGAAGAAGATCGGCGCCACATCGTTGTAACAGGTAATGATCAAATTCAATGCGACGAATTCCATAGCTTACCGGTTCATCCGGATAATGCGATTCAACCTGTCTCTGACCCAGTTGGCTGATTCTGAATCCATTTATTTTTTGTAATACCCGCCCCTTCGCATAATCATCCAGATCGATATTTAATGTGCGCATGACTTCTGGTGTTACCCAACCAGCGCAGACTTTTTGTCGAGGAAAAGTCTGTTTGTCGAGAACACCAATTTTTAATTCTGAATCTTTCAGGCTATAAGCAAGTGTAGAGCCTGCAGGTCCACCACCGACAACTAATACATCATAAGCTGTTTGCATTAGCGCTATTCAACCTCTTCTCAAACCACCGTTAACTTAACTTTCCCTGCATCTCTACCTTTGCCGGAATCATAAACATGCTGGCGAGACCGGGGTATATTATTATTTTCCGTATGACTGAAAACCACCTGAAACAACTGTAGTTCACCTACATTAAACGCTGCGGTCGAGCCATGCAGGTACAGGCTCCAGGCCCTGAAAAACTCTTCATCCATCATTTCCACAATCGCCTGCTTATTATTTTCATAACGTTCCGCCCACATTTGCAAGGTGCGCGAGTAATGCAGGCGGATATTTTCAACATCCAGTACCGTCATGTTATTAGGTTCAAAAACCCGCATCATTTCAGATAATGTAGGGGGGCAGGCACCCGGGAAAATTCGCCTTTCTATCCAGGAATTCATTGGCCCTTCAATTACGCGACCAATGCTGTGTATCAGTCCCAGGCCTTCGGGTTTCAGGCAGCGCTTAATAACTTCACCCAGCTCGCGGTAATCACTTTTGGCTACATGCTCTAACATGCCCACTGACACAAACACATCAAACTTTCCCTGTATATTTCGATAGTCATCTAAAACATACTCAACCTGATGGGATAAACCCTCTTCTTCTGCGCGTTGACGCGCATACCTGATCTGCTGCTCTGAAATGTTATAGGCAACAACCCTTACGCCATAATGTCTGGCCATAAATCGTGCAAGACCACCCCATCCACAACCCGCTTCGACCACAGTATCGCCCGGCTTCAATTTCAGCTTGCGGCACACATGATGCTGTTTGGCAACCTGCGCTTGTTCCAGAGTCATATTTTTACGGGGAAAATATGCGCAGGTGTATTGCATTTCTTCGGTATCTAACCAGAGTTTGTAAAAGTCATTACCAATATCATAGTGATGATGAATATTCTCTCTGGCTTTATCAAAAGAATTGAAAATACGACGATGTCCAAACCAAAGCACCAGCGTCCTTAGCCAACCAGCCTTTCCTCTGCCGCTAATGCCGTTGTAAATGGCTTCCATGAATTCAGCCATATCACCTTCAAATCCTACCCGCCCGGTACAGTATAAATCACCCCAATACAACTCAGGATCTGCGATGGTTTTTAGCAAGGCGCCGCGGTCATAATAAACCAGAACGGCGACTGGATTTTCACAATAAGGGGTAACTTCAACGCCATCCCATAAACTGATTCGCACAGGCGGATTTCCAACCACTTCGATCATTTTTCGGGTTAACCAGCGATCCAGCCAGGTAACCTCAGGATGGAACATGGGTGACTTTGTGCGATGCGTTTTTTTATCTGCACGAAAACCATCGGCAACAGGCTGTTGCCGATTAAATGTCAGGCCTGCCTTCACTTCCATTGTTTCTCTCCCTCAAACAATTTCAAAGTGTTTTACCTAAACAGTAGTCCAAGCGATAGCTGGAAACAAGAAAACCTGAATCTTCTATGTGATCAGCGCCACCAGCAGCATAGTCCAAAAGTACTACACGAGGTGGATGGTGACAGAATCAGCGTAACGGGAGAGGAGAGGATACTCCCTGCGCACTTTTGCCATGGGGTTTTGCCTCTGATTAGCAGACAAATCAGATACGGAATTAATCAATGGGCGATTTCTGCCAGCGCCTCGGCCAGACTCGACACCGCCATCACGTCAATACCCGCCACCGCCT
>CAZEZI010000211.1:0-2919 GCA_964516315.1 uncultured Thioalkalispiraceae bacterium | reverse complement strand
ATGCATTGTGAATCGTTGTTCAATGTGCTATAGCTAGGTAGTTTGTGTGTGTATGAAACACCACAATGTAACATGTGAAGGAGGCTACACGTACAAGCAGAAGAACAATTGGATATCACAACTAGACTGGGCATTGTGCTCCATCAATATGCTAAGCCATATCAAGAAATTCCGAATAATTCAAGACCAAAACCTACCAACTGATCATGCAGCAATAGCACTCAGTCTAACCAATCTACTGTGTCCAGCAGCTCACATAAGAAATTGTGCAGAACAGCTAGGAGCATACACTTTTCTGCAACAAACAAGGGCACGATGTATCAAACCGCCTATACCTTTCCTGCGAGTCAACCAACAACAGTTTAGAAACAAGTTACCCTCTCTACAAGAATTGTCAAACATCACCGAAGGCACCAACATTGAAGAAATTTGCACCAAAGTAGCAGACATAATGTACAATACAATAAACGAAACCCAAAAGAAACGAACATGTCAAAAGACCAACTCGCCAATGAATGCAACACAACGATGGAACAACATAATATCATTGCAAGATCCAAAGGCAATATGGCAATACATTGGAGAGGTGAAATTGCCAGAGATGATATATCACACAACGAAACACCAAGTGATGAAGAGTTTTGTGAACATTTTGAGAAGCTATTAAATCCAACTGACCGAAGTGAAGATCAGGAATTTATCCCAAATTATGAGAAGTACATCCCAATATTAGATGATCCGATCCAACCACGCGAAGTCACAGAGTGTATACATAAACTTAAAACAGCCAAAGCACCAGGCCCAGATGGAATACCACCAGGAATATTCAAAAGTCTCCCAGATGAATGGATAAGCCTACTAGTTTTCATTTACAACAGCGTATTTAGTCAAAACTATCCCATGACGTGGGCAGTAGCCAAAGTTTTCACCATTTTCAAAAAAGGACAAAAATCAAACCCTGAAAATTATCGAGGGATAAGCATAATATCTGCCATTGCGAAAGTTTATGACATGATCCTAAGTGCCCGGTTTAACCTATGGTACCACCCAACACCAGAACAGGCAGGAGCCCAGAAAAATAGAGGTTGTGAGGAACAGATATTAACCATACGATTGTTGATTGACATCGCAAGAAAAAACAAACAGGAACTATATATAGCATTTATTGATTATCAGAAGGCATATGATAAAGTGAACAGAAAAAAATTAATTGAAAAAATGGACAGAAAAGGCTGTGGAACCAAGTTTCTTATGGCATTACAAAGATCAATGTCATCCATCGGAACAATTGGAAACAAGCAGTTCCAAACATCATCAGGAGTGAAGCAAGGAGGAGGATCAAGCTGCAATGCCTTCACGTTTTATATCGATCAAACAATAGATGCAGTCAAATCCGTGGGTCCCGACGGGTGGCTTGAAGACACACATATATTACTCTTCATGGATGATACAGTCATCTTCGCCACTTCAAGAGCCAAAATGGAACAGAAATTAAGCAAGCTAAAACAAAGTGCAGACAGTATAAACATGGTCATACATCCAACCAAATCCAAATTCCTAACAGTCAACACAAACGACAAAACTCCTTTCAAGATCGACAATGTGATAATAGATGAAACAGAACACTACATGTATCTTGGAGCACGTATCTCAAACAGCTCAATACCCGATCAGATAGCGGCACAACTCCACCAGAAATATCCACACCAAGTCAAATTCTCATCTTTTCTGACAAAAAACAATGATTGCCCCTTTAATATAAAGAAAACAGTATGGGACAGTGCATTCAAATCAGCTATATATTATGGCTGTGAAACTTGGTTGACAAGAAATATTCAAGTCATTGAAAGACCATACATCAAGTCACTGAAACACTTGCTGGGAGTACGACAAACCACCTGCACAGATACAATGCTAGTGGAATTAGGTGTTGGAGATGCCAAAAGCATGGTGAAAGACAGGCAAATGAAATTCCTTGCAAAACTGGACAAACGAACTACAAGATCATACATACATAACGTCATCGACCTGGCAATTCAAAACCGGACAACGATGGGAACTCAGATCCAGAATCTCCGAAACAACCCCAAAACACACACTAAACAATACCTCTCTACATTAAAGGACAAATTACGTACAGCCACCAGTACCAAAAGACAAGAATATACTACCATGAACCCAACTCTAGAACCCTGCCCACTTTACAAACAACAAGACATCAGTGAATCGAACAGAGTAGCATGCACGAGGATCAGACTCAGTTCCCATAATTTGAGAATTGAAACAGGGCGCTGGGCAAGAATCCCTAGGGACCTCAGACAGTGTCAGTGCAAAGAGGACATTCAGACAGAGGAGCATGTACTGCTTAGATGTCCTCTATCCAGTCACCTCCGATCAAATATGGAGCAGTATAATGACATCAGTACACTCTTCAAGAACATTGATTATAGAACTACATCAATCTTATGTAACAAAGTATTAAAACTATACGAGAACCTGAACTAAGAAAATCAGAAATTACAAGAAGCGCATTGATATGATCGTGATGATCAAATAACAAATTTGGACATTATATGTATTTTAATTTCATATGTATTAACAATTTTCATGTATTATTCTCACCCCACATAATGTCAATAAATTACTACTACTACTAGACTCTTCCAGTGAATCATACAGGATCTAGTGAATTATTCAGAAGAAATCTTTAACGAAAAAAAAAAAGACTAATTTGATGAAGTATAATTATTTTATGACCATACTTTGTTTGGTTGTTCACTTCTGTTATATCTCTGTTTATTTATTTACTTTTAAGATCTGTTATTTCTGTTTCATTAATCACTTCTGAGATCCGTTTCATCTCTGTTTCAGCCTCCGTTTGTGGTTTCCCTTGACATAGCGCAGCTCGTACACTTTGAG
>CAZEZI010000210.1:0-2954 GCA_964516315.1 uncultured Thioalkalispiraceae bacterium | reverse complement strand
CAGGTATGAAAAATCATCGTAGGGCGCCAAAATCGCCAACAGAGCAGCAGGAAATAGTGTCTGCATGGAAACAAAGTGGGTTGTCGGCAGCGGCATACGCTGAGCAACATGACATGCATCCCTCAAGTCTATCTAAATGGAGCAGGAGTCTCCTTGCTGCAAGAAGAGCACAACAGTCCAATGAGTCCCAGCAGTTTGTTCCTGTTGAAGTCAGGCCAGGACACCCGAGCAAACGTAGTGAATTTTGTGGACGACTCGAGGTAGAATTCCCAGCGGGTCATATTCTGCGTCTTACTGGCCCGGTTGACACCTCAGCTCTTGCCGATTTCCTTTATGCCATTAAGGCAATTGCATGCTGAGCGTGCCCTCAAATGTACGGCTGCTTATCGCAGCCCAGCCGGTAGATTTCAGGAAAAGTTTTGATGGCCTTGCCGCTGTGGTCGAGCATTGCTTAAAAAGAAGTCCAACCAGTGGTGATGTATTTGTTTTTCTCAATAAACGCGCCAATCAGGTGCGCTTATTGTACTGGGACGGTGACGGTTTTTGTTTGGTTGCCAAAAGACTAGAGCTGGGCACATTTAGGCGTCATTGCAATGCCGAGGGGAAACACACACATGCTGAGGTTGGCCGGGCTGAGCTGACGTTAATCCTCGATGGCATTGACGTGTCTTCTTTACGTAAGCGCAAAAGGTACAAACAGCAGGAGAGAAACACGAATTAAACGACATTATTATTATCGTGACATTTCCATCTATACTGAGTATAGATGGAGACGAGATGACGAAAAAGCGGAAAACTCAACGAAAAGCCAAGAGAAAGCAGCGCTCAAAGCGGGTGCTGGCTTCAACTCAGGTTAACGCTCTTCGAGGCACTATCAAAACGATGGTCAAAGGAGGCGACAGTCACAAAGCCATCGACGTATTGTTGAATGCAATAGACTCCCTCGCACAAAGCAATGACCGGCTCGCCAGTCGTTTGGATGCTGCTGTCCGTGCTCTCTTCGGGCGACGCACTGAAAAACTTTCCCCCGCAGAACTCGGCCAATTGGTACTCGCCTTTGGTGGCAGCGAGGAAGAGGCCGCTCACCCCGCACCTAATGTTCCTATCCCTGAGATAAAAACCGAAGAAGAAGAAGAAGAAAAGCCAACAGCTGGCGAAAAGAAGAAACGGCCCCGTCATCATGGTCGCACGTTGCTCAGCAATGACTTGCCCCGAAACATCACCACCATCAAAGTCCCAGAAAATGAGAAAAAGTGCATTCACTGCGACAAAGAAATGCAGGTCATAGGCCACGTTGATTGCGAGAGAATTGAGTATATTCCTGCTTCCTTTTGTATTGAGGTAGAGCGAAGAGAAAAATTGGCATGCAAACAAAAAGAGTGCGGCCAAGACATAACCACAGCACCACGACAGAATTCGAAAGCCCATCAGAGAAGAGCTGCTGTGTCCCTGCTCGCCCATTTGCTCGAAAGTAAATGTGATGATGCATTGCCTATTTACAGGCAACAGGAACAATTCAAACGGCTTGGCTGCGATATTCCACTCAATACCCTCTACGGATACTGGGCCTATGCCGCAAAACTTCTGGGACCAGTCGCTGAGGCCATCCTTTCTACCGTACTCGGAGAAGATATCGTAGCGGTAGATGATACTCGACTCGACTACCTCACGCCTGATGGACCAAAGACAAAGCAACGCGGACATCTGTGGTGCTTTGTTGGCAACAGCCGCCTTGTGGCGTTCACGTTCACCGAGGATTGGACTGTAGAGGACGTGCAGCCATGGATAATGGCCATTGATGGATTCATCCAGTGCGACGACTATAAAGGCTATAGTAGCCTGATCGACGTTGGGGATGACGTCAAACGCATGCTTGTCCCCAAGGATAAACGTTTGGGCTGCATGATGCATGTCCGGCGGCGATTTCATGCAGCACTCACCGCCGGGCATCTCAACGCTGTCGTTCCGGTCCGGTTGATCGCGAACATATATAGAGTCGAGCACGAGGCGAAGGAGGCTGGCTTGGATGCTGCTGCGCGCTTGGCCTTGCGGCAAGAGAAATCTTTGCCTTTGCTCAAGGACTTTGATGCCTGGGTTGACGATAGCATTGTGAACCTGCTGCCAACCAGTCCCGTTGGAAAAGCTGCGCAATACGCGAAGCAGCAACGAAGTTATATTCACCGTTGTTTCAGCGACGGTCGTTTCGAAATTGACAACGGCCGTGTGGAGCGTGAAATTCGTGAGGTGGCCATTGGCCGGAAGAACTATCTCTTTTCCGGCTCTGCTCAGGCGGCCAGGCGGTTGGCCAATACCTATTCTGTGGTCCTTAGCGCCCGCAAACACGGCCTGCCCGTACAGGAATACTTGATAGACGTTCTGGGGAAGCTGGAAAGTGGTTGGCCACTTAAGCAGCTTACCGCGCTTACCCCGCAGAATTGGGTCCGGCCCGCCAGGCCATAGGTTTTTCGGAGACACCCACCGCTCATAGCACCAGGCCCATCAGGTGTAGGCGGGGCACTTGTAGTGGGTTTACGGTAAGGGTGATGCCTCGCAAAGCTGCAGGACCATGAGGCGAAACGAATCGCTGTAGGTGCGTCGTCTCGCTGAGCCCGTAACACACCCGGGGTGACTGTAGACAAACTCCAGTACCTGTTGCGCGATGGCCAGGCGACCGTCGTCGATATCGGTAAACGCCTTCTTTTTGGGGCGACCCGAAGGTTTTTCGAGGTCGACCAGAGACGCTTCGATGGCGGCCTTGAATTTGTAAGCGGTGGTGCGTGAGGCTGAGGTCGCCGCAAAGACCTCGCCGGGGGTGGGGGCTATAAGTTTGTAGCTTTTTAGGAGAGAAATTGCGGCGAGAAGGAGACCTGCGGCGGTCGAAGCGTGTAAGGTGGGCATGGCTCTTGGTTTGGTTGGCGTTGATGGTTTCGCAACTTCCAACTACCCGACTTTTC
>CAZEZI010000209.1:0-2969 GCA_964516315.1 uncultured Thioalkalispiraceae bacterium | reverse complement strand
GCCGCCATGATGGTCGAACCCGCAACTCAAACCCGCATCAACAGCAAGTAGCTCGGATGAAGCGCAGCGTAATCCGGGAAAAGCCTGCGCTTAACGCTTAAACAGTCAACGCACAATAAGCGGATCAGGCTTGTTTTTATCCACCAGGTTGTCATCTTTATTTAAAACCTTCACAGCCATAATGGTTGCACCGGCAACCGAAACCGGCATGACTAAAAAATTTAAAACAGGAATCATGGTGGCTAACGTAGCAGAGCCACCAAACCCGAGTGACAGCATTTTATGTTCCGACAAGGTGTAGCGTATTTTTGAAAAAGTATAACCGCGATTGCCAAGTGGATAGTCGGTGTATTGCAACGCTAACATCCATGCGCTGAATATGGCCCATAGCACAGGACTGACTACATTAATGACCGGTATAAAGGAAATGATTAATAAAGGAATTGCCCAGATTAGAAAATAGATTAATTTTTTAATTTCACCACCAATCGACTCAATGGTAATTTTAACAAGGCTGGTGCGGGGATCAATGGGTTGCACACCGGTTAACTTATATTCAACCGCTGCCGCAAGGTAAGTATTAAAAGGTGCGCCAATAATATTGGCGATAATAGTAAAGCCAAAGAATATAATAATAAGTGCGACGGCAGCAAATAGCATCCATAGCAGGCCAACAAACCATTCAAACACGGAATTAAAAAAGTCGGGCAGCCAGCTCGGTATGTCGGGCGTTAACCAGTCGATAAGTGTTTCAAATTGAGTGGTAAGGAAATAAATAGCACCGGCAAATAAAATAATGTTTATCAGTAATGGCATCACAACGTATTTTTTGACATCGGTTGAAAATATCATCGGGATACCCTGAAAGAAAAACCGGATACCTGAAAAGGGGTTGCTTGCCATAGAATGGATTCCTTAATTATTTGAGTGCATCATAACCCTGTTTGGCAAGCAGTGCAGTACCAAATGCCGCGTGGTTACTTAAACTGTTTTGCATGGGTATGTTTAAAAGCTGGTTGCGGATTTTTGTCCATGCCTTGTTGACGGTGCCGCCGCCGATGCTAAACAAACGCTTCGGTGCAGGTGCGCCGCATTGTTGTAGTTTTTGATAACCGCGTTGTTCTATTTTACTGATGCCTTCGAGCATGGCCTGAAAAAAAACGGCATCATTGTCTGGTCGGGGAGTCAGGCAGGGTGCTTGCTGCGGATTATTATCGGGGAAGCGTTCGCCTGTTTGTAATAAAGGGTAATAGTCGAGTCCGGTATTTTTATCTGGATTAAGCTGTGCTTCAAGCTTGGTCATTTGTGCGTCGCTAAAATAATGCTGTAAAACAGCGCCACCAGTATTGGAAGCCCCGCCCACCAGCCAGCGCTTGCCCAAGGGTTGGCTGTAAATGCCTTCGGCACTTGAAAAGACCGGCGTATCAGAAATAATTTTTAAAACCAGCGTACTGCCTAATGATGTGACGGCATCCCCGATCTGATTTGCACCGGTTGCCAGTAAGGCAGCGGTGCTGTCGGTGGTGCCGCTAACAAATTGCACTTGTTCGTTAAAGCCGAATTGCTGGATGATTGTTTTGTCTAACCGGCAAAGCGGTGTGCCCGCTGCGGTTACTTGCGGAAGCTGGTGTTTCTGTATGCCGAGTTTTAACAGCCAGTCTGGCCATTGTTTACTGATGGGGTCGTAACCACTTTTGAGTGCATTGTTACTGTCGGTTTGATGGAACTGTTGCGTGAGTTGGCCAGTTAGCCAGTCGGCCTGGTGGGCAAGGTAAACCGGTTCGGTTTGAGCGTATTGCTCTAATAACCAGAGCATTTTTGCTAACCCGGAGGTGGCCGAGCGGGTGGGTGATTCATCCGGCGCAAATCGCTTTATCTTTTCAACAAATTGAATTGCACGTTGGTCGTTATACATTAAACCACTTGTGAGTGGCTGCCCCTGCCGATTAGTCAGTAGCACTGTTCCCGAGGTTGCATCGAGTGACACACTGACGATGCGTTTAAAGTCGAATTGTTCAGATAACTGGCCTAACACCGTTTGCAGTGTTTGCCACCAGATAGTGGGTTGTTGTTCAAAATATTGAGGCTGAGGTTGCTCGGGAGTGGGTATAGCCTGCACACTGGATGCTAAAACATGGCAACCTTCATCAATGACAATAGCGCGGATACCGGATGTGCCGACATCAATGCCTAAGAAAGCCGCTGAAAGTCGTTGTTCTGTATTTAGCATTGTGAATGCCGTAGCAATCGAACCTTATATTAAGGAAGGTGAACGGGCGGCGAATTCTCCCAGCCCGGCTGTTGGTGTTCGACAACCACGTTGGTGTAGATTCCACCCCGGACGTTGAACTTGGCCGTGAGGCGCATAAAGCGGGGGCCACAGGCTCGCACCAGGTCATCCAGAATCTGGTTGGTCACCGCTTCATGAAAAGCACCTTCTTCACGAAACGCCCAGACATAGAGTTTTAAGGACTTAAGTTCGATGCAATAACGGTCGGGGACATACTCGATGTGCAAGGTCGCAAAATCCGGCTGGCCGGTTTTAGGGCACAGGCAGGTGAACTCAGGGATATCAATGCGGATCGTGTAGTCGCGCTCATGCATCGGGTTGTCAAAGGTTTCGAGGTTTTTGGTCGCTTGTGTTGTCATTCGGGTCGCTTTAATCGTATTGGTGGCATTGAGCGCGAAGTTTACGGCTGCGCGCGGCTAACATCAAGCGTCTACTTTGAGTTTTTTGTCATGTTAACAGCAAGAGCCGGGTTTGGCGTATTATTGCTCAGGGTTGCCAACAATCAGTTACTTATAACCATCTTCTCAAGCAGGAGTCAGCATGGTTTTACTTTACAGGAAAGGGGGGTAAATTTTTTACGATTTATTTAAAAAATGTGCTCTGTCAATCTTGTGTCTTTGGTCAGTGATCGGTATCGTCTGCGCATGCATTTATCAAAACTAAAATTATCAGGATTTAA
>CAZEZI010000208.1:0-3009 GCA_964516315.1 uncultured Thioalkalispiraceae bacterium | reverse complement strand
AATGGCTGCATCAAGTGCATTGGGATTAACAGGCTTACCCTGAATTTCTTAATTAGCTAAATTGTCAAAATCACTCATGCTTTGAACTCTGCTGTTTCATCCTTAAATGATTTTTTATAGGAAATAATTCATAGGCGACACTATACAGGTTGAATGTTTCAACCATGAATTCTCGTTGCCACTATTCCATCTAAAAAACACCTACTTAATTTGCTTTTCGCAAATAAATTTTATGAGCTACTTTATTCACGCAAAGCCTGTCATGTTCTAATTAAGGTACAACATCTAATAGTGATATCCCAGCTCGGTGCTGGGTAATAACTTAGTGTTAATCAGTTTTTTTCAGCCACAATACCATTAGTAGCTGAAACTGTGCTCGAACCACCAATTTCTATATTTCCTGCAATACCAGCCGAACCTAAAATAATAGAATTACCAACAATAGCATTAAGGTTAGCGGTTGAATCAGTGGCATAAATTCCATAGACATGGCCACCACTGCCTGGTGCGCCATGACGACCATAACCGCCTTGACCACCATTTCCTAAAATTATTGTATTTGATTGAATCGTTGGATTTAAACCGCTATTGACAAATATACCAACAGAAGGACCACCTCCAGCACCGCTTCCATCACCAGCATCACCACCAATACCACCGTTAGAGCCTCGACCTCCGTAACCGGTAGTCGTTAAATTATCACTTGTGAAACATGCTCCACCTCCCGGTCCCCCTGAGCCACCAAGTCCACCCACCCCACCATAACCACCACGTCCAGCTGTACCACCACTTTTCGTATTTATAATATTACGATCACTAATTTCTACTATTGCAGGACTAATTTGCGTTAAATAAATTCCAAAACTTCCACCACCACCTAAACTAGCAGGAGCTGCATTACCACCATTTCCACCGGCACCACCACCACCGCCACCACCACCAGATCCTTCGCTATCTAAAGCCAAGTAATTTCCACCACCACCACCACCATGCCCTGCTAAACCGACAGCACCAATTGCTCCAACAGCACCATTAGCAACAGTATAAAAATTATTCACCGAATTATTACCAAAGGATAATCCACCAAAAATAGCGGAGTTTGCTCGCAGAGGTATTGTATAACTACAACTGGGATCAGCATTACCACCATCTCCCGGAGAATTTGATGAACTCCTACCAGCGAAACCTCCACATTGTCCATCACCTCGAAATGCACTGTCACCACCGTTAAAGCCATTTGCGATAGAAGACTGGTTTGATTTACCGCCAGTCCCACCTGGTACTGATAAGAAACTACAATTCCCAAACCAACCAGGCGAACCAGCCTCACCAACTAAACCAGTGGTACCACCAACAGTAAGACCTGCACCACCATTGCCAGCAGAAATACTATTGCGATAAATCCCAAGATTTGCAATGCCCTCAGAACGAATACCATAACTCGAGCCAGTGCTAACTTCAGAACCGAGAACGGCATCCCCTGAAATTATTTCATTATATTGAATAACCAATCGCGCTTGCCCTGATTTTATAGTAACAGCACTAACATGTTCACCTGCAACAGTTGAACTTTTACTAACAATCTTAAAACCACTTAACCATGAATTTTCATCGACTTGGCTAAATTCAATGGCATTTACAGCCCCGTTTATTTTAGTTTTGTTGCGTTTTACATCACGAATCCAATTTGAATAATAACCGCCGTATAAACTGACCCCAGTTGGTATGTTTAAGGTTTTAATTAACTCATAACTCAAACCAGATTCAATGGATGCCACATAGATATCAAAAGCTGTATTTGATGATAATGCTTTACTGATACTTAAAAAGGGAAATTCACGAGAACCTATCCCTATTACGTCACTACCATTAGTCCCATCAACAAATAACGCCTTAGTCGAATTCTCTAAAACATAGACATTAACCACATCCGATACTAACGATGAGCAACCTGCGTTATCAATTACGCTAAGCGAAAAACTTAGTGTTGTTACATTAGAAGGAATTGCAAACCGTGGTTTTGCTACTGACATATTAACGCCACCAGAGATATCAGGTTCATCACCGATAATTATTTGTTGCCAAGAATAAATTGCTGTTTGCCCATTATTAACAATTGAACCTGCTCCATCTAATGTGAATGTTCCAGGAGCAATGGTTAATTCAAAATCACTTCCCGCACTTGCTATTGGTGGAACTAAACATAAATTGGTACCAATTGTAAAAACTAATGTTGTTTCTGCGCTTATTTTTCCTGAGCTATCTCTTGCTATTATTTTAAGCGTATAAATACCATCACCATTATCGCCAACTAAAAGCTCCGCACTCTTACCAATTGAAATAGTACTATCACCAGAAAAATTAGGTGTTGTAACACCATCCGTAGTGTATGCAATTGCATTACAGGCAACATCATCTGAGCATGAAATAACAACTTTATTTGCTACAGAAAATGATCCTCCTTCAGGTGTAACAGTAATTTTAGGAAGTTCAACATCATTTAAAATATTGCGTAAACGATAATCAATATTTGTTCCATCATCTATACCTATAACTTGCGAATTATCATTAACAACGACTAATACAGGCTTACCGATTGCATTACTATTATCGTAGAGCGACTGCTTATTATTTTCATCACGCTTCAAATAATAGTCGGCACTACCATCACCATCAATATCTAAACCTGTAATTAACCCACCCAGTGGTTTAACAAAAACCATTTCAGGAATACCATTACCACTCACGTCTATACCGTCTTTTGCTGTATCCCCATCAACATCGATTAAAACCGCATCGATACATATATTTGTTACTGTATATAATTGGTTTTGAATACAAGGGTTTTCTTCGGCGGGTGGTGGGGGCAAGCTCGAATCATTACCCCCACCACATGAAATTAATAAAAAACTACCATTAATAATAAGTAATATCTTCACACTTTCCCTAATTTTATTCCATTTCATACGTTATCCCTTAGAAATCATTTTGGTATTTTTATAATTAGAT
>CAZEZI010000207.1:0-3017 GCA_964516315.1 uncultured Thioalkalispiraceae bacterium | reverse complement strand
ATCAAAAGCACCGAATTTATTGGTATAACCACCATATATATCCAGTTCTGTATCACTCGCAATATTCGATGTCCATGCGCCGGTATAAAAATGTTTATTGATCGTGTAATCAACACCTCCCTGAACCGCCGCCGCATCATCCGTCTGAGTCACACCCCGCCAGATATAATTCGATGTTGCTGTCAAATTGGTTGAGATTTGAGCCGCCCACATTGGTGTTGCGCTCAGCGCCAAGGCTGCTAACAACCCTGTTTTAATAGCTAAAGTCCTTAATTTCATGATATTCCTCTTTTACACACTGTTGTTTTATGTTTAAACTCTAATATTTAGCGATTTTAGCAAATTTGCTGCTATTGTCTTGTGACCTGGCACTGATTACGCACACAAACAGTGCGCAACACTTTTAAGGAGCCTCCATGTCTTTTGCTTTTAATCCCTTTTCCAGGGCCGTGCTAGACAGCCTGCAGGAAAAAATGCCCGATGGAATAACTTCGGGCCTGCAAGGTTTACAGTCTGATTTTGAACATAATTTTCGTGCCGCCATTGAAGCCAATCTGAAAAAACTAAATCTGGTTACACGCGAAGAGTTTGATATTCAGCAACAGGTGTTGCTGCGAACACGCGAGAAGCTGGAGGCATTGGAAGCGAAGCTGGCTGAGATGGAAAAGACCAAAACCTGAAATTTGCTACAGAACACGCAGCAGAAAAATAAACCTTGATCGACAGCTGGCCGTTCAGGTGTTGACGATTTACACATCCCATCTTTATCTAATTATGTAGCCTGGATGCAGCACCGTGAAATCCGGGGAGATTTAATCATTATTTCCCGGATTGCATTGCATTTCATCCGGGTACTCTTTAACTGGATGGCCAGTGCTCAACGGCCGCTTTCTTATACGGTCAAATACTGCTGAACCAGATCATCCGACAAATCACTCATCTCACCCTCTGCCACATTTCGTCCTCTGTCCATAATGACAAAGTTTTTGCCGACCCGACGAGCGAAGGGTAATTTTTGTTCTACAAGTAGTATGGTAATATTTTGTTCTTTATTTAGCTTAATAATAATATCGCCAATTTGCTGAACAATATTGGGTTGAATACCTTCGGTAGGTTCATCCAGTAATAAAATTTTTGGGTTCAATGTTAGTGCACGACCTATCGCAAGTTGTTGTTGCTGGCCACCCGATAAATCACCACCACGACGATGCAGCATGTCTTTTAGTACTGGAAACAATTCAAAAATTTGTTCGGGAATAGCTTTTGTATGCCGACCCATAACTGACAAGCCAACACGTAAATTTTCTTCTACCGTAAGCTGACCAAAAATATCACGACCCTGCGGTACATAACCAATACCCAGCTTGGCACGAACTTCAGCCGCCTTACCACTGATGGTTGTGCCATCAAATTCAATACTCCCGGACTTGATTGGCAATAAACCCATAATGGATTGAAGCAATGTTGTTTTACCCACACCATTGCGCCCCATTAAACAAATACAACTGCCCTGTGGAATATCAATAGACACATCCCACAAGGTGTGGCTCTCACCATAAAACTGATTTAAATCTTTAATTGAGAGCATGCTTATTCACCTAAATAAACTTCAATTACTTTTGGATTGTTTTGAACTTCATCCATGGTGCCCTCGGCTAAAACCGAGCCTTCATGCAAAACCGTTACGGTACTGGCAATCGAACGGACAAAATCCATATCATGCTCAACAACAACAACGGAATGTTTACCTGCGAGACTTTTTAATAATTCGGCTGTTTTATCCATTTCCTGATGCGTCATGCCTGCAACAGGCTCATCCACCAATAAAACACGTGGGTTTTGCATAAGCAGCATGCCTATTTCCAGCCACTGTTTCTGCCCATGTGATAATTGTGCAGCCCGCTCATAACATAATTCTGTCAGGCCAATCGTATCCATTACCTCATTAATTTTTTCATTTTGCTGTGTATTTATTTTTGCAAACAGAGTTGGCCATACATGCTTATCAGCAGCCATTGCCAGCTCCAGGTTTTCATAGATTGTATGCTGCGGAAAGATGGTTGGTTTTTGAAACTTACGACCGATACCTGCATGTGCAATTTCATATTCACTCATGCGGGTTAAATCCATTGTTTGCCCAAAAAAAGCCGTACCTGAATCGGGTTGGGTTTTACCGGTTATAACATCCATCATCGTTGTTTTACCCGCACCATTTGGGCCAATAATGCAACGCAACTCGCCATCGTTGATGTAAAGCGTTAAATCATTAAGCGCTTTAAAGCCATCAAAGCTCACACTAATATTTTCCAGATATAAAATAGGGCCATGCGTTGCATCAATTTCACCCGGAATAACCGCCCGCCGCCCCATAAAAGGCAGGCGTTTTTGTTCGACAAAGTCAAACACTTTGTCGCGACGCATTACTTCTCTTACTTGATCGAGTGTACTCATTCGATTTTATTCTCTGCTACCGCTTGTTTCTTTTCTTGCTGCTTCAATCTTATCTGGTTCCAGAGGCCAATAATGCCTTTTGGCATAAAAATAGTCACCAGCAGAAACAAACCACCTAAAGCAAACAACCATATTTCAGGAAAAGCCGCCGTGAGGTACGACTTGGAATAATTTACAACAACCGCGCCCAGTGCCGCACCATACAATGTCGCACGGCCGCCGATTGCAACCCACACAACCAGCTCAATCGAGTTTAAGGGTGAGAACTCACCGGGATTTATAATGCCTACTTGTGGTACAAATAAAGCACCGGCAACACCGGCAATCATTGCCGATAAAACAAAAATCCAGAGTTTGAAACTTTCAACTTTATAACCAATAAAACGGGTTCGGTCTTCAGCATCACGGATCGCAACAACCACACGCCCAAGCTTTGAAGTAACAACAAAACGACTTAACAGATAGGTGAGTATTAGAAATAATGCACTAAGGAAAAATAAACTGGCGCGTGTTGTATCCGCCTGTAAGTCATAACCTAAAATATCTTTAAAATCGGTTAAACCATT
>CAZEZI010000206.1:0-3064 GCA_964516315.1 uncultured Thioalkalispiraceae bacterium | reverse complement strand
AATATGCGTGAGCTTATTCGTCAGATGGGTGCGATTAATGATAATGTCAAAGCGCTCAATGATGATCCTGCATCCGCTATTCTGGAAATTGACAAAAATGTAACCGACTTTATGCGTAGCGATGCCTACCCAACCGAACAATGGCCAGCACCGTTAGCAGCAAGCTTAATTCCATGGATTGATGTGCCGCTCGAAAGTGGCCAAACCAAAGAAGAATGGAAAGCACAGGTTGAAACCAACAAAATATTAGGCCGTTCCGATAATCAGGTGCCTATTGACGGCTTATGTGTACGCATTGGTGCCATGCGCTGCCATTCACAGGCCTTAACCATCAAGATGAAGCAGGATGTGCCGCTCGATGAAATCAGCGACATACTTGCACAGCATAATGATTGGGTAAAAGTTGTGGACAATGAACCGACAGTTACGATTAAAGAACTCACTCCTGCTGCTGTTACCGGCACATTGACTGTACCGGTAGGGCGTATGCGTAAACTCTCGATGGGCAATGATTACCTATCGGCCTTTACCGTTGGTGACCAGTTGCTATGGGGTGCTGCCGAACCTTTGCGTCGTATGTTACGGATTTTACTGGATAGTTAAATCACTATTCATATACTAGTGTAGTTACATCTTTGATATATTAGCCAAAATCAGATAATAGATGGGAGCCCAATAGGACCAGGAATACGTGTTAATTAATTTCAGGCAAAGATATTATGGCAAAGCTCGATTGCAATGATGGGCACTAATCCATGTGATTTCTAGTTATAACACGTATATTTTTGGATGATAACGTTGTAAGTATTATTCCACATTCAAGGATCAATGTATCGTCAATCTTTCAGTGATCGACAGAAAAACAAGTGTTTTGCTTATTATATATCCAAATTATACTTTCTTTGAATTATGACCGAAACACGCAGTTAAATTACTCCTTAATTATGATATGGTTTAAAGTGATTGAGGAAATAATCGCTTCATAAAATAATTTCTCAATATAAGTTCCCCTGTTTGCAGTTTTATATTTAAATTATAAATGGTTCAAATGAATCATACGGGATTTTTGTATCTGCCATATTTGTTATAGAAATATACAGGCGCTACAAAAGAAACTCAACCATGCCTGGATATGCAAAGGAATGAATAATGTCTAATCTCAGTAATATAAAGCTTACTCCAAAACAGAATCTGGTCGCGGTCTTATTTATCCTGCTTATTTTGGCAGCACTTGGTTTAAGACTTCATTTTAGCAATAAAGCCTATGCAATAGCTGGCCCAGGCTTTATTGTGTCAACTGATACAACAGTCGCTTTTGTATACAATACCGATATTTACCAGCTTGATAAAGAGGGTAATATTTTAGGTAAAATTCCATTTAACGAGCTTGGCTTAAGGCATAAAGTAACTGATATTCAATTACTGGATGACAACCGTTTTGTGATTGGTGACTGGTTAAATGAAGAAATTGTATTGTGTGAGTTTAAGCGTCGTTCCTGTGAATCTTTAACACAACATCTTGGTAAGCATATACGTGATTTCTTCATGTTTCATTACGAGGAATCTGATAATTCATTATTTATTTCAGATACCACTAACCACCGCATATTACATTATGATGTTAATTCTCATCAGTCAAAAGTATTGAGTAATAAAGGAGAGTTTTTATATCCAAATCATTTAAGTATTGAAGAAGACGGTTATTTATATGTTGCTGATTCCAATCATAATCGCATTGCGAAGTTCACCTATAATGATGGAAGCCTTAAACAACAGGGAAATGATATAACGGTACCTGATAATATTTCTAAACAGAATTGGTTGTTGCATTTTTCCCGGCTCCAAAATGGAGGCCTCTATGTTCTGGCTGCTAATTATTCTTTAATTAATTCGGGCTTGATTTATTTCCCTGTTTCTGGCGAGATTGAAAACATTAACTTACCAAAGGGTTCAAAAGTAACAACATTTAGCCTTATGGGGAATAAGTTACTTTTAAGTGATAAAGCGTTATTTAAACTATACCTGTTCAATAAACTTAATGGTGAAATAACAGACTTTGGTAGTGATGAGTTAAAAGCAGTATTTAAAAAGGATCTTTCCAAAAGCCAGTTATGGGATTTAGCTTCAGATGGTATGTTGATTCTATTGGTTATTGTTGTTATTGGTATGGTCTTGTTTATTTTATATCTTGCAAAAAAAGGGAATAAACTACCTGACGAAGAAATCAAGAAGGGTGTGAATTTCGAATTACCACCCATTGTTCCGGGAAAGCTTGTTTGGTTAACCCCTAACCCAATGATACGTAAACTGATACCAGCATTAATTATTTTAGTTGTTGTGATGGCGGGAATGTTTTATGCAATATTTGATTTTTTTGGCATTAGCCTGGATAAAGCTGAACCTGATTCACCTGAATTTAAGATAATACAAGCCATGGGATTAATGGCTTTCTTGTTTGTAATGATCTTTATTAATGTTATTAACAATATTTATTATAAAATTGGTACAGATGGGATTTATATATACATTAATAAAATATTTAAAAAGTATAAAATTCAACCACGATATATAGCTTATAACGACACACATCTTCTATTTGGTTCGATAAGTCTCGTATATAGAAATAAGATGAAGCATTATTTTAGCGATAAAGCGCAATTTGAGAGTTATATCACCCCACTTTTAAGTAAATTTTCTAAACAGGTAAGTGGCATGGCTGGGTTTGTTCATACACTTAAAAATCCAGGTTTATTAACAGTATTTAATATTTTAATGGGGGTACTGCTCATTTATTATATGGTTAAGCTTGGGTTGATCTTTGGTTAAAGGAACTAACTATTACCATGCTACAGCATGAACATTTGTAAAGTTTTGAGTGCTATCCGGTTTGATGGAAAAATGATGGTTCTCCCTTAAGTAGGTATGACGTTTTAAAATGGACACAGACCGACATAATTCTGACACATCAAAACTTTGAAATTGTAAGCCATTGATTTATCAGGCGTTGAAATTCAGGCACAGTTTTTGCTCTAACAATTCTACATTATTACGAGTTGTTGGAGCC
>CAZEZI010000205.1:0-3109 GCA_964516315.1 uncultured Thioalkalispiraceae bacterium | reverse complement strand
TTGTCCAGCAGTTGTTGAATGCTGAGACGTGACTGCAATTCCAGGCCGTAGGCTTTGATGAGCAGAAAATCCGTTTTAAGTGATTGTTTGCTTAGATTCAGGCGTATTTTTTTGCTTTCGATGCGCAGGTCGAGGTTGCCGGTTGGTAGCAGGCTGGATGCTGTTTTGTTCTGTATGGCCAGTTGTTTGAGTGTGTATCGCTGTTTTTTAAGATCCAGTAACAGCTGGCCGGAAAGCGTGGCTGTTCCCTTCACTGTCGCCATGTTCGCAGATTTGGGCAGCCTGTAATTAATGTTGCTATTGAAGGGAGACAGCGTCAGAAACTGTTTATCCAGATCCAGTTGCAGTTTTGTTTTTATCTCGATGTGTGCGAATGCCGCCGGTTCCCGGCTATTGAAATTAAAACTTGTCTCAAGCGGGATGGCCTCACGCAGGGATATGCGGCCGATTTCCACGTCCAGTTTTTCAATCTGGTAGTTCTGTTGCGCCCGCTGATCGTTCCAGTGCAGGCTGGCGTTAAGGATGCTGATGCCCTCGATGGAAAGTGCAGCCAGTGCGGCGGCGGATGAGGCCGGGGGCGCCTGAGTAGATGGCGTCGATGGGCTACTTTTTACTGGCGCCGCGGATTTGTTGGTTAAAGTAGCATTTTCGGTTGTTTGTGGTAATAGATCTTCCCAGTTGCCCAGCCCGTCTTTATTGCGTTGCAGATTTAGCCTCAGGCCGCGCAGAGTCAGGTGGCCGATTTTGATGTCGCCACGCAGCAACGGCAGCAGCTGGACGCGCACATCGACTTCCTCCATGCGGGCAAAGCGTTTGTCGCCGAAGCCCGGGGCGTTTTCCAGTTCGACTTCTCCCAGCTGTGCGCCCAGCCAGGGAAAGATAGAAAGTTTGATCTCGCCGGGAATGAGCAGGCTGCGGCCGGTCTGCGCTTTGACCTGTTCGCTAATAGTGTCCTTGTAGTCATTGGGATCGACAAGGAAAGGCAGGCTGATGAGGATAGCGGCCATGACCAGCACCAGCGTCAGGATCACTTTCAGACCGAGAGTAAGAAATCGCTTCATTTATGGCTGTTCCTTGAACGGGGTTGCGAGTCTGAAGTATAGGCGGGTCGTCTCAAGTGTACATGGCCTCAATCTCCTTTTCATATTTCGCCAGTATCTGGGCGCGTTTGATTTTCAGGGTGGGGGTCATGAGATCATTTTCAATATTCCATTCTTCCAGTAGTGGATGGACTCGGCGGATCCTGGCGTAGCCGGGGAAATCATGCAGAGCCTGGCTGATGCGGCGTTGCAGATCAGTGAGAATGACTTTGTTGTGCATGCTGCTGGCGGCAAAAGGATCCAGCTGATGCTCTTTGGCGAGCGTAACCCAGTGTTCAGCATTGAGCACCACCAGCGTACTGAGATAGGGGCGGCCTTCGCCGACCACCAGCGCCTGTTCAAACAGGAGGTCGAGACTGATGGCGCACTCCATGTCCATGGGTGGAATCTTCTCACCATTTGAGAGAACCAGTATGTCTTTGATACGTCCGGTGATATAGATAAAACCATCGCGGATGCTGGCCTTGTCACCGGTGTGCAGCCAGCCTTCGGGATCGATTATTTCGCTGGTGGCCTGATGATTGTTCCAGTAGCCGAGCATATTGCCGGGGCCTCTGGTGAGCAGTTCGTCATTGTCGCCGATTTTGAGTTGCAGACCGGGAATTGCTTTGCCAACACTGGCGGGATCGTTTCCAGCAATAGTATTGGCGCTAATGATAGGGCTGGTTTCGGTCAGCCCGTAACCCTGGAGAATATTCAGGCCAAGGCCGATGAAGGTGCGGGCGATGGCGGGCGACAGGGCAGCACCGCCACTGGCGGCCAGCTGCAGGCGGCCACCAAAACGATCCCGGACTTTTTGCGCTACCAGCCTGTCCAGGAGTGGCCAGAGTAGCAGGCTGGGACGCCAGCGGGCGCGTCCCTGAAGGTGCTGGAAGCGTTGCCAGCCGATGGCGACGGTGAGCTGAAACAGGCTGCGTGCGATGGCTGATTTGTTCTCCAGCTGACTGTTGATGCGTTCATGGATGCGCTCGAAAATGCGCGGTACTGCAACCAGGATCGTGGGCCGGATCGCGAGTATGTCGTCGGCCAGTTGCTGGATCGAGCGGTTGAAGGCTATCTGCATACCGCACATCATGCCGGCGTAGTAGCCGGTGGTGCGTTCGAACATGTGTGACAGGGGCAGGAAGGACAGCATGCGGTGCTCGCCCTCAATCTGCAGATGTGCGATGACATTTTCCGCTGTGGCGAGAATATTACGATGGCTCAGCATCACGCCTTTGGAGCGACCGGTGGTGCCCGATGTATAGACGATGGTGGCCAGTTCGTCACTACTGCCCCCGCGTTCGTGCAGGCTGCCGGGCTGCACTTCTCCTAGCCAGTCCTCTGACAGCGTTGCGCGCTCATGCTCAGTTTCCGCCAGTTGCTCAGGTTTGCCATGGAGGATGACGATGCGTTGCAGACTTTGATTGTCTGACAAATGGGGTGCCAGCCGTTGCCACTGCCGGCCGTCGTTGAGCAGCAGCAGTTTGACTCCGGCATCTTCGAGGATATAGGCCACATTGTCCGGTCGGTCATCGGGATACAGGGGCACCACCACCAGTCCCAGCCCCAGTGCGGCCTGTTCGAAGGCAATCCAGTTCACCCCATTGGGCAGTTGCAGGGCTATCCGGTCTGTGGGCTTGAGGTTTTCCTGCTGAATGGCCTCCTGCCAGCGGTGAACGTGGGCAGCCATATCGGCCCAGCTAATATCGCACCAGATTTTCTGGCTGCGATCGTACTGGCTGTAGGCGGGCCTGTTGGCAGAAAGTCGGACGCGTTCCCGAAACAGCCCGTCGAGGGTACCGGCGAGTCGGGCTGGTATGGGGCTGAAATCTTGCAATTTGCTTTGTCCTCCTTGAACTATCCCTGTCACTGAGAGCGCATCTAGTAGTAACAATGCCTTAAAAAAGAAAAGCATAGCGACCTTAGCGCGTAAGTTGCAGCAAGTAAACTATGCAAAAAGTCAGTGGTTTCTTAAGATGGAGCGGGTGAAGGGAATCGAACCCTCGTAGTCAGCTTGGGAAGCTGAA
>CAZEZI010000204.1:0-3135 GCA_964516315.1 uncultured Thioalkalispiraceae bacterium | reverse complement strand
ACCTCCAAAGCCCAGGCAATGTAATCATGCTTGGCACCGCCTTGCGGCGGTTTCTGAATTCTGTCTAGCAATCGCGCCCGGAGATCATCATCGCTTTCTTCGTCTAGCCCACCAATTAAACCGGCGACATCAACCGTAGCGGTGCTATCAATACCGGCAATCGGTGTTACAAAGGTCAGCTTACTAGCGGCATCTGTATTGCCATCAGCACCACCAATAACTGCCGTGGAGGCAACCGTAATTGTGCCCGCCACAATGGTGGCATCAGCATCGGTCGATAGCTCTATGCCATCAGAACGTTGCAGGACAGTGCCAGCTGGTATCACGGTTGTGTCTGTTCCGGTGCACGTGATATTACCCTGGGCCTGAACCGCTGCTTTACGCGGCTGACTCAAATAAATGTTGGCATGCCGATCTAGTATTTCAGACTCGGCTTTATCCATAATGATCTGATCAGCCATCCACTCCAGATAACCGTATAAGCCATGCACGGCACCCGAGAGGGTACGGCTGATAATATTCAACAGGCTCCGGCGAAGTTTAGGATCGGTGCCGGTTAACCGGCTCTCAATATCAGTTTGAGTCCGGGTAATAATGTCCTGCAGCGTGGCTCTTGAAAATGGCATTTAAAACGCCTCCAATGAATATTCAAATATCTGTTCGAAGGGTTCGGCATTGGCCTTGTGTACTCGCACCAAGATCCCCATCACCTCTTTTTTTACCCATTCTGTTTCGACTTCAATCTGGCTGGCCACACCATCTGTTAGCATCCATTGCAACGATGCCTGTGCATAGTCACGACCTTTTTCTAACACCTGGTCAATTTGTTTTTCACGGTTCAACAGCCATAAACGTGAGCCAATTAAATCGCCTGCAACCTCCGTAAATGAATCAGCCCACCAACCACGACGGTTATCTGTACCATCGGGTATTTCTTCATCGCTGCCTACTAACTGATCGGTGAACAGGGAAAGGATGATGGCTGTGCGTAAACCACTATCACTTTGCAAGTCTGGGCCGTTGATTAATACATCAAATTCCAGCGTTTCATTTTGTTTAAGCGCGATATCCATTACATCGAACTGTTAGGAGTTGCTGTTGTCATGGCTGCACCATCATCGGTATAGCCATGATCATGGCCGTTAAACACATCGCGCATGGCCTGCATCGTGCCTGATGCATCACTGACGTTGCCGCCCACTGTTAAATTACCTGTGCATTCAGTTTCAGGTGAAGTAATAGTCACTTTGGTGCTGGCATTCACATTCACATTCGGTGCGATAACGTCAATCGTTGCAGCGGAATTAATCTCAATGATGTTATTGCGCTTAAAATGAATAACATCACCTTCATCAGTATAAAGAGCCACTTCACCAGCCTGCATATCCTTTAAACGAAACTGGCGATCAGCCACGCAAAAAGCCACTGTGTGACCACGGCGACCGCCCAGGCTGGCCAGCAATGCTTCTGCACCAGGGTGGGGATGTGCTGTAAACCCATACGGTTCAAAATGTTCAACGTTATCAATGACAGTACCTAATGATTTAACCTGTAGTTCCTGCATCATCAAACTGGGATTGATGAGTTTCACCACGCCACGTGTGACCAATAACTGGATACGGCGTTTTAATGGTGATAGTAATTTTGATATGGCTGATATCATAATCCTTGTGCATCCTCCATTACAGGATCAGGCAATTTAATTAAATCAAACGCTTCTTTTGGCACCACGCGTAATTCAGTACGCAACCCTTTATCATCAAGTAAAAACTCGACATCAGAAATCAAACGCTCATCATTAATCTGAAGGAAATCATCATCCACAGTCACTTTATTGTTCGGCGACCATAGCCCGTCCTCATGGTGCCAACCCAATACTGTGTAAACTATGCCACGGCTGCGACCAAAGGTTGTATTGCGTTGCCATTCGCCCCGTTTTTTACAATCAGCAATATCCGCCGGTGTATCGATCAGCAACAGGGTGGGACGATATCGGTTGACATACGAACTGGTAATTGTGCTAGTGGTATGTGCAGCATCATCTGGGGTCAGGGAATCACCGCCTTTTTGTTGACCGCTCACTATGTACTCTCTAAATAAATCAATCGAGCTGAATTCACCTGCCGCTTGCTTGATGTTGTCACCCAGTCGTAATGCAGTAAATATTTTGTTGTTACCTGTTCGCACTAGTTCGACATTACCATCCACATCACTGACCATGCGCACAGCACGGACACGCGCCAAGTTTTCAATAAACTCAAATGGTGACTGACCTTCTTCCAGCACTTGCTGCTTAAATGGCCCACCGGTATCAGTGTAGGTCGATACAGAAATACCAAATGGTTTAAACAGTTTGGTGGCCATTTGTAATAGTGTCTGGTTGTTGAATGTATCACCCGGCAATGAGCAGTCCACGAGATCACCAGCTTTGCTACGACCCGTCACATTCAGGGTATGCTCAGACTCGTTATAAGTGGGATAAACATCATCGACATAGCCTGTAATGATTTTAGTATCATCAATCCATATCTCGCATGGTTCGCCTGTTCGTATTATTCGTGGCTCCTGATTGTTTTCCCATCGATCAGTCAACTCTAAATCAAAGCTGTCAGCTATCTGCTCCAACGAACGGCGGATTCGAATCGATGTCCATCCTCGATGAATTTTGCCGCCAATTTTCAACTGCACATCAGACACGGGTTAATACCTCCAATGCCTGGCCACCGGCCACAAAGCCGGGATGGCGAATATGGTTGCGGCTGATAATTTCAGTGTCTTTGGTAGCGTCAACATGAATACGGTGCGCCAGTACCAGGGCGGGCAAGCTGGCCTTGTTTTCAAAGTACGTGACTCGTGGCAGCTTGGCGGCTTCTACACGTATGAACTCGGCCAGTGTCGCCCTTAACTGTTGCAGTGCATCATAGACGGTGTCCGACACCACAATGGTAGATGCTTGCACCGCAGGCTCTTCGATTTGCGCATCGATTGCGGCCAGCAATTTATCGCGCATCACAATAGCGTCATTGACACTGGCAAAGTCCATCGTGATGGTTAACAGGCATGCTTCGGTGATCGCCGCCTGCTGAATCAGCCGATGCATGGCGGCGGTGTTATCAATTTGCTGAAGCCGATTTG
>CAZEZI010000203.1:0-3216 GCA_964516315.1 uncultured Thioalkalispiraceae bacterium | reverse complement strand
TAGTTTACGAGAATTTTCTACTTAAAACGCCTGTTATTTTTCGGGGGGATTACACTAATTTATAGATAATTCCGATACGAAACTTAGAAATTAACGATTATTTAATACAAGTTCTCTTCCCTTTTGGATTTTTTTATTCAAAAAAAACGCCAATTTAGATGTCTTTCTGAATTGGCGTTAATTACGTTGTAGTATTGATGGCTTAGCTACTGATTTTTCGTCGCTTACTTGTTCCCAATAAAAATAATCCTGCCCAAAATAAATATAAAGTTGTGGTTTCTGGTACCAGTACAACCGCCGATGTTATAACTTCAATATTATCGATTGTAACCTGAGTGTTAAAACCATCGTCTTCATCGTATAAACGTAAAAACAATGCTGCACCTGTTCCTGCGAAGTCAGCAAGATCAAGTGATACACGACCGCTGGTATCAACAAAAATATTGATATCTAAAAGAAAATCTGTTGGATTCCAAAGCTGAACGTTAAGTGCATCGGTAAAAAATGAAAACCCAGCTTCATCTACGTCTGAACCTAAGCTTAAAAAAGCCACGTCAAATTCAAGTGTAAGTGCATTTGACTCAATCAAAAAAGGGCTTATTACAGGAAAGCCAGATACGTCACATGATGATGCTCCCTGACAGATCACAACTTCATTGTCATAACCATTCCCTGTAGCCAATACAGCGGAGCCGGAAGAAAAGCTGACAGATGGATCACTTGTTGCGTTTTGCGCTACAAACGGATCACCATATACAAACGTACCCCAATTGGCTCCACCAGCACTAAAGTCACCATTTGAAACATTAGCTTGGGTCATTTGGGACACAAATGACAGAAACAGGACTAATAGGCCTTTTAAAGCCATCTTATTTTTAAGTAACATTATTGAGCACTCCCACACGCAAAAATTGAATACTTTAGATCAAAATTAAATCTTTATACCCTTGATAAATTTTATATTTTTACTCTAATTAAGCTAAATTAAAGGTGATGTAAATTTAATATATATTGATTTTACACGCAAGCACTTAGTCGATAAATTGCGTACTGCCCCCATTTTTTTCTTGAATATTCATTATTGGCTATTTTTCAACCAACCAAAACACCGGTATGATGAACCAACTAAATAATTTATCTGTATTTGCGTCTACCCTATAATTTATCAATAAATTGACCTTTAGAGTTAAAAAAATCCTGCCATGATTCTTCTTGCAAGATAACCACATTACCTGGAGACAATCGAATAGGCTGTTCACATAAAAGCATAACGATATCAGCTAATCCCGGGTTGTGCCCAACTAACATAACTGACTCACAATTCGTATCGATTTCAGATATCACAGCCTGCAATTGAGATACAGACGCATTATAAATTCTACTATCGTCATGCTGGTATTCAGGGACAATATCTAAATCACCACACATTAATAATGCGGTTTCTTTTGCGCGCGCTGCAGGTGACCTGATTGATTATCGTGTTGCTATTTGCTAGTAATCGGGCAACATTTTTAATGTTTTTTACCCTTCAAGTGTGAGTTGACGATTAATATCGGGCAATATATTGTCCGCCTGACCATGTCGCATTAAATAGAGTTTTGGCATCCCGTTCCTTTTCAACTAGCTTTAAGTAATACTAGATATATAAATCCTGTTTAAACAATATCACGTTTAAACTGATGTTATAACTTGTTGATGTGGTTTCTGATTAAATTCGAAGCTACAAAACGCATCACTTTCCATTAGGACTATTTATGTATTTATTCGAACATGATAGTTCATTTTGAAGTGGACCCTATCCCTGATACAATCGCACCAACGGTACCAACTAATTTAGCATCAACGGCGACTGCTTTTGATGCTAATCTTACCTGGAATGCATCTACTGATGCGGATTCTAGTATTGCGGTTTACCGTGTGTATCGAAATGGCGGAGCTGCACCAATTGGCACTGCGACAGGATTAGCTTACAGTGATTTTAATGTGGTTGAAAATGCTACTTATAGTTATCAAATAAGTGCTGTAGATGCGAGTGGTAATGAATCAGTTTTAAGTAATTCATTTGCCATAACAATACCTGTAAACTTTGATGTTACTGCTCCAACTGAAGTAACGGGTATTGTTGCTAGTTCTACATTCCATAATGTAACTTTAAGCTGGAATGCCTCAACTGATACAGATTCGGGTGTTTTCAGTTATAGAATATACCGTGATGGAAGTGCTACGCCATTAGGGGACGTTAGCGATTTAGGATATATCGATAAAAATGTAGCTGCGAGTACAACGTATACTTATGAAATAACGGCTGTTGATCGCGCTGATAATGAATCTAGTCGTTCGGTCATTATCATTACAACTTTGGTTGCACCGTAGTTGATGCCAATAACGATGTGTAATTATATTTAGGTGTTGAGAATTTATTATAGAGTAAGAAATGAAAAATATTTTTATATTATTAATACTTATTGGTGCATTTTTTCAAGGCTTGAATTACTTTTCACCATCTGTTTCAAATATAGAACCACTCTATGCAAAACCTTATATTGTTGTATACGGCAGAAACACTTGTGGTGTTACACAAAAAGCGATGCGAGGCTTAAAAGAGGCCGGTATACCTTTTGAGTATAAAAATATTGATGACAAATCTGTCGAAGATATACTTCATAAGCGCATGGATAAATCAGGGCTCGATATACGATGGTATAATCTTCCTGTGGTGGATGTAAATAATAAATTATCTATTAGGCCAGATATTCGTTCTACCATAGATGAATATAATGAGAGCTTAATTGATTCTTCTTTCTAATAAGCAAGGATATTCAGGATTAGTGCTGCTAGGAATGGAGGCTGTACTAAATTCTATTTCATAGTGTATCGTAAATCTTCGTTGGGGAAATACAGAATTGGGATCAGAGTGAAAACTATTCTCTAAAAAAATTTATATTTACTCTACCCCCTTAGAAAACCCAAGTCAGAGAGCATGAACAGTAGGTATTTTTTCCTATTCACGATTCATTTGTTTTTTTGTTTTGCTGGTTGCCTGCGCGGTAAATGGATCGTCGGGCCAGTAGTGTCGTTTGTATTTTCCACGTAGTTCTTTTTTTACATCATGATATGTGGTTTTCCAGAAGCTGTTTAAATCTTGTGTTATCTGCATTGGCTTACGCGCGGGTGATAATAAATGCATCATCAGTTTGCACTGACCCTTTAACAGGG
>CAZEZI010000202.1:0-3226 GCA_964516315.1 uncultured Thioalkalispiraceae bacterium | reverse complement strand
GCTGATTGCCTGACAAAACTTTTCGTTATTTATGTCATTTTCATCAGACATCAAATACTTGGAAACTAATTTCAAACTCATCGACAATAGAATTCGGCGGTCGATAACGTTTGCTGGGAGACACGGGTTCAGGATCGGAGGCGCTAGGTAGCACCATTTTTTTAATCAGCTGATAGCCCTTTGTGCTAGCGGCAAGCACCCAACGCAATCCTATTTTTAAATAGCTTAATCCACGCTTCCAATGCGGATCAACGCGAGAGCGCAAGCCTTTTTCAACCACCTCGACGCCTTGGGATACCAGGAATAAAGTGGCTACCGCAATCACTAAATACAAACGGGTTAATGCCCCTGCGTCTCTAAATCCCGAAGCTTCGAGTTGAAAAGCACCCGATTTATCATCTTTAAAGCCCTCTTCAATATCATAACGCAACCCATATTCCTTCAACGTCTCTTGATCGGTGGGTTCATCACTGACAATTAACCAGGTTTCACGTTTACCGCGAAGCCGTGCAAAGGCAACATGCACCGGACCAAATTTTTCTTCAGTCAGATAGACATTGTGATAAAAGTTCGCATGACCGTATTGCGCACTGACTTTCAGGCGGCTTAGCTTGGTTTTACGCTTGTTTTGACGGTATAAATGAAAACTTTTTTTGTAACGAATGCGCCAATTCCAGTGTAGCACATTGGATAAATAGTTCATCAATTCAGTATCGGCAAAACCACGATCGGCCAGAAAAATAATTTTTACACCGCTGGGTAAAAGTGCTTTGGCTCGTTGTAACAAATGTTTATAATGATGAAGACTTACCATACTACTGCCGTGTTTGATGGTTTCCCAAATCAGAGGAATGGCACGTCCTCGATAAATGATACAGAGACGCTGTTGGCAGAAGGTATTCCATAGCATGCAGGTGTCGAAAGCAAGATAAAGCGTCGGGTCCTCCCAGTTAGCCAGGATTTCTTCGATCAAGGGGTCGTAGATACTCGCGACATCAATGCGATCATTGTGGATCCATCGAGTAAAACGACGTTCCGTACTTTGAGCTTGATTGGCGCGGCTTTGAACAAATGGCACCCACTCGGAGGGGTGGATTTTACGCACTTGAATAATGCCGTATACCATCCAAATAAAGGTGATCCAGTGTCGTTTATCTAGCCAAGGAGAGCATTTAAAAAAATCAAAAAGAGTCTGGTAGAGTTTCGGTTTTCGCTTCATTTTTCATTTTGTTAAGGTAGGAATTAAGCCCTATTATCGCATATTTTTTTAGTACTGTATCGTTATGATTTTAAATGAAAATATCAGAAATGAGTCAGAGTTTTGTCAGGCAATCAGGTGATCTATGTCGCGTTACGTACCTTATACAATTTAACCCAGCTATGTTGTCTAAACTCCCAAACCACTAAACTGTTTAGCAAGAAAAGTTGCATAGTTGTCTGTCATACCACTAACAAAATCAACAACTCTCATCAGCACTAAATAATCAGAGGATAGTTCCTGATCAGCGGTTTTAAAAGAGTCAACATTAATTAAATCTAAAACACGACTATTCTTAAACGATAGCTTATTTTGATTCTTATCTTGATTAAGAGCAGCTTGGCACAATACGTTTAATAATGTTGATATTATATTATATGCGCCTATTTCTAATTCTATTTTTCGTGGATGCTTAAAAATTTCATTCTGTGCAAGTTCTTTTGCATTTTCAACTGACTTCTGAATATTCGTATCGCATAATGAAATTAGATTTTTGGTGTTATCACCATTCATATAATTTTCTAGATTTTCAATAAAGGCTTTAGCAGCAGATTCCACATAATAACCGATTACTTTTCCTCTTAATATAGATGTTTTTCTAGCGTCAGAAGTTTTGGGGTTATCGCTTTTTATTTTTGATATATCTTCTTTACTTAATGCTGGTTTTAGCGCTTCATATACATCATCCCACTTGAGTATATTCATTTCCATTCCATCTTCTAGATCGATAATTCCGTAACAAAAATCGTCAGCGGCTTCCATTAAATAAACAAGAGGGTGTCGATTATACCAATCGCTACCGTTTTGTTTATTTAACCCTACATTATTTGCGATCTCTTTGAATACATCTAGTTCTGACGTAAATACTCCATATTTTTTACCATTAGGTCTTTGACCATCAACTGCTGGGCGGGAAGTCCAAGGGTATTTGATAAAGGATGCTAATGTAGCGTATGTAAGGCGCATACCGCCATCATGTAAATGATTCTCAATGGTAGTTAAAATTCTTAGACCTTGAGCGTTACCTTCAAATGTTTTTAAGTCGTTAGCTTCACAAGGTTTCATGTTTTCGAGATAGAGGCCACCACCGTTGCTAAACCAACTACGTATTGCTTCCTCACCAGTATGGCCAAATGGTGGATTACCGATATCATGAGCAAGGCAGGCTGATTGAACGATATCAGCAATGTTGGCTACACAGGTATCGGAAGGTAATTTGTTTTTTTGATGAAGTTCTTTACTAACCAAAAGCCCTAGACTTCTGCCTACACATGCAACTTCTAAACTATGTGTTAGCCGATTGTGTATGTGATCGTTTGTCGCTAATGGATGAACTTGTGTTTTTTTAGCTAAACGTCGAAATGCACCAGAAAAAATTATTTTGTCGTGATCTGAATTAAAAGGAGATCTTACTGATTGAGTTTGCGAAGGAAGATTACCTAAACGATTAGAGTTTAACAGTTTATCCCATTTCATTTCCATTATCGAATGATTCTCATTATTAATTTATAAATATAAGGTGTATTACGAAATTCAATTTATATTTATTTATGCTGGCACGAAAGCAGTAAACTTAATTGAAAGTCGATATTTTCATACCTAACAGAAATATAAATTTTATTAACTAAAAATTTTGGATGAAAAAATACTATTGCTTTCAACTATAACGACAGAGGTACTAAAAACTGTATTGGGATTCATACGCTTAGTACTAGTTTGACCATTCCAAACATGAGATTTAAACTGTAACCAGTAAGACTCATTGCTGTAAGGGATACAATAACAACAGGGGGGGAAGATTCGTGATGTTATTGGAAAGGAATTTTCGGTCATTCATTATAGATCTCCAAAATCAGTTTTAATTTCTAAAGATTCGGAGGGCAAAAATTTAGGAAGAAACGAATCTTGGAACAAGTCGGATAGGCTCAGAGTATTTCTACTCTGAGCCCTCCTAAGAACCGTGCATGC
>CAZEZI010000201.1:0-3240 GCA_964516315.1 uncultured Thioalkalispiraceae bacterium | reverse complement strand
TTCCTAATTTAGGTAAAGGGTTTAAACCCCAACAATTTTCTATTATGGCCTATTCGTATTATGACGAAGGATATGTTAGAGCTATCAAAAACATTCGCATTGCCAAAGGCGGTAAAAAATTATATGACCGTGTACTAGCAGATGGCAAGTTTGTAACCCGAGGTATTCTATTCGACGTCAACAAAGCTTCCATACAACCAGCATCTTACGGGGTCATAAATAAAGTAGCTAAAATGATGCAAGAACACACAGACCTTAATTTTTCTATCGAAGGGCATACAGATAGTGATGGTGAAGCCTTATATAATGAAGAATTGTCATTGCGTAGAGCAGAAGCGGTTAAAAAAGCATTAATCAATGCTGGTATTTCTCAAGATAGGTTAGAAACGAAAGGTATGGGCGAAAGTGTACCATTTACAGATAACGCTTCCGCGGAAGCAAAAGCAAACAATCGTAGAGTAGAGTTTGTCAAGCTATGAGCGCAGAGCCAAAACCAAGTTTTGAGCTATGCCGAGTAGCGCCGACAAACCAACGAAGTTAATTTATATAATTTTAATACACCCCTAAAAAAAAGAAAATGAAAAAAGTAAAATTAGTAGTAATCACATTGTGTGTATTGTTGGGTTTTTCTCAGCATACAAATGCACAATTCTTTAAAAAATTAAAGAAAAGAGCCGAACAAGCAGCCAAAGAGGCAGTGCTTAGAAAAGCGGAGGAGAAGGCCGCTATGGAAACCGAAAAAGGGATGGATAAGATCTTCAATTTCGATTTATCTAAAAAAAGTATGGACCCTTCTATATTACCCGAAAGCTACGATTTTGAATGGAAGTACAAATTGCAACTAAAATCTAAACAAGGGGCTTTTGATATGACCTACTATTTAAAACCTGGCGCCTCTTATTTTGGCTCGAAGCCAGAGTTTAAAGAAAAAATGATAATGAACGGTATGTTTATGGTTATAGATGAGAGTATTAAGGCCATGACCATTTTTATGAGTACTGATGGTAAAAAATCTGGACATATAGTGCCATCGCAAACAGAAGAAACGGTTGAGCTTGCAGAAGAAGATCAACTCATGAAAGACATGAACTACAAAGAGTTGGGTACTAAAGAAATTTTAGGTTATCAGTGCCAAGGGTTTCAAATAGAAAATAAAGAAATAAAGATGATTATGTACGTAACCTTTGATGCGCCTGTAAGTTTTAACCAAGTGTATGGCGGTACAAATTCGAAGGCTTTACCTAAAGGTTTTGACCCTAAATGGTTAAAGGGAGCAGACAATAGCTTAATGATGGAAATGACCTTTGTAAATAAGAAAAAGAAAAAATTCAATACCACGATGACCTGTGTAGAATTGGCGAATGAGCCAAAAACGATTGTGGTGGCTGATTACGAATTTATGAAGCTAGATGCGCAAGCAACGGAAGGAGATTATTAAATAAAACCCCTAAAAAACGCTGCTCGTTTTTTCAGAGCGGAATCGAAGTATAAGACGAAGTATAAAAGCAACTATAATTACTACAAGTGATTATAAATTTAAACACAAAAAAACGAAAAATTATGAAAAAGCAATTACAATTTGTACTAGTACTAAGTTTAGTAGTACTGTTAAGCTCATTTACAAGTAAAACGAAAGAAAATGAAGCGGAAACGCCAACAGCCACGGCAAGTTTTGGGCAATTAAAAGCAGCTTTTATGGGGCCTACACGTAAAGCCTTTTTTTTTACAGATAAAAAGTACTATCGGCAAAATCTATCTTCAGATAGATTAGAAAAAAGTGCTGTTATTAACTATGGTTTTAAAGGGTTGGTTAATAACATTGATGCAGCATTATTACATACCAATGGTAAAGCTTACTTTTTTAAAGGGGACACCTATTATCGTTATAATTATTACACAAAAAAAGTAGACAAAACAGGCAAGATAGGCGTAGATGGCTGGAAAGGAGTACCCAAAAATGTTGACGCAGTCGTACACGCTAAAGGGAAAACCTACTTTTTTAAAGGAAAATATTATTATCGCTATAGCAGTACAAGTAAAAAAGTAGAGAAAAAAGAATTAATTAGTAAAAGCTGGAAAGGCGTACCCAATAATGTAGATGCTGCTTTACGGCATACCAATGGTAAAATATACTTTTTTAAAGGGAATAAATACTACCGTTATAGTAGTAGTGCAAAAAAAGTTGATAAAGTAGGCACTATAGGTGTACATGGTTGGAAAGGGCTTTCTTTTGCTAAAAAACTAAAAAATGCGACTGCTTCTACAAAAAATAACATACGCTTAAAAGTAACCTTAACGCGTATTAAATCTGTACAAGCAAGAGATAGTGATGATATTGCAGATTTTTTATTAGATCAAAAAGTTAGTTACAAAGCTAATAGAAAAGGTAAAAAAGCTATAAAAAGCACTATGAAAAGATATCGCTATTATAATAATAGTAAATCGAGGGATTATCAAGTAGCAACTGACAATAGGTTAATTAGGAGCGAAGACGATCATTTTCATATCAGAGAAGGTGATGAAAATCATTATATAAATAATTCATTGGTTTTTGAAATAACCCCACAAGAAATAAAAGACCAACGAGCTGAATTTAATATCTATACAGATCTTGGTGAAAGTGATGGGAGGAGTAATGCTGGTTGGTTAGGAGTACCCTATTTAGGCACATTATTCTACTCTCATCCTGTAAGAATAAAAACAATTGCTACAAAACATTTTATAGATGTAAATATTTACGAGGTACTAGATTATCTGCAAAACCCTAAAGCTACCAAATATGGTAAAAGCTATTTTAATGGTGGTAGAAATGGAAATATGCATGAATACGGTGCTTTTGGCGATGTAATGTGGTTTAAAAAAGGGTCTAATAATTCTTTAATAGGGCATTTAGAATTTGGTGATAATAGTAAGGAAACCTATGTGCGCTTTTATTACCGTTTTGAATTAATACCATAAACATAAAACACAATAAACCTTTACTTGTTAAAAACAAGTAAAGGTTTTTATAAAACAATAAATTAAAAAATATACACCTATGTCATTAGTGAAACTCGTGTCTAAATAAAAAATTATGAACTTTTCAAAGAAAAATCACGAACACCACAAAAACAGTAGCAGTTTTGTGAGTAAAAATTTAAAAACAAAAATCACACTAGTAGTAGCAGTATTTATGCTGAGTATTATTGGTGTAAACGCACAGATAAACTTACCCAAAAACAATACAATAAAAAATGTTGA
>CAZEZI010000200.1:0-3254 GCA_964516315.1 uncultured Thioalkalispiraceae bacterium | reverse complement strand
ACATAGCTATGGGCTCATCGGACTTAGAAGTCTATGAAATATGCAAAGAAAACAACATAGCTCTTTTTATGAATGATAGAATACATCTTAAATTATATACAAATAATTTTAAAGATGCATTTATAGGTTCTGCAAATATATCAGAGCGTGCTATTAGTGAGGACAAGGGCAGCTACAATTACGAAGCATGTTCATATACTGACATCATTGACAATGAAGACAGGTTATATCTTTACAAAATCATTAATGAAAGCACATTAATAACAGATGAGCTATATAAATCAATTAAAGAACAAAGCAAAAACATTGACATAAAAAAAGAAAATAATTCATTTTCAATACCCGACAAATCCAAAGCCATTTCAGATTTTCTAATTTCTAAACTACCTATGATTGATAACCCCGATTTATTTTGGGCACTATATTCTGGCAATAAGAAATTTGAATCAAATGAGCAAGAAAATTGCTTTTGTCATGACATGGCAACTTACAACCTTGAGCCATATAAAATGAATAAAGAAGCGTTTTTTGAGACACTGTCTCAAAATTTCTTAAAACTACCATTCATTGTTGCTTTTCTAAAAGAGATAGATAACGCTACTCGCACAACAAGAAGTGGAGGAATAAGAGAAGGTTTACAGTTTGGCTCTGTAAGAATATGGTTCGCTAATAATACAACCACCGTGCCATCACCAAGACCATTTGAATTAACAAACAACATACAAATACTTTATGCTTGGATAGAGCATTTATCTAATGGGAAATACTCCGTTTCTATTCCTGGCCGCCATTCTCAAGTAATACAAAGAATTTTATAGCATGCAAATCATTTTAGAGAGCTAATAATCTAATCAGACTTCTTCACTATTTTCTAAAAATTCTGATAACATCCGACCCCAATCAGAACGTATGGCGACCATTATTCTCTGGTGCTTTTTATCAGCCTCAATTTCTAACTTAATCCAAGCTTCAAGCATCAAAAAGAATGCTACTTTAGCTTGATCTAGCTCAGCTAATAGTTTTCTAGCATCAGCTTCATCAGAAACCGACTCTAGAAATGGTGACATAGTTGTGAAAAACTCATGATCTGTATTTAATTCAAGCAAATAAATATCTAAGACTCTACGTGCATTAAAGAATGGTAAACCTAGACCATTTCTTCTAACAACTGAATATTTTAAACCACGATTAATAACCCGAGCAGCAATCGATGCAGCTTCTTTTTTAGGAATCCCTTGATTTTCCAATTCCTGTTCGATTTCAGCCTTCTGTTTTTCTACATCCTCTACAGGTGGTATCTCTCGTGAGTCGCCTCTTGTTCCTTCGTCCTCTGCTTCACTTTCTGGTGAAGCAGGAATATCATCATCAGTAGAGTCATCATCATTATTACCAACCACATCTTCTCTCATATTTAAATGATCTTGTTTGGTATGCTTAAATATTCTCCTGATTGCCTCAACAATTTCAAGACAGTTTGCATTATTAATATCATCAACCCTAAGCCTCGCAAGACACTGAGCAGTTGTTTCATTACCCTCTATGTACTCTTCAATGCCTTCAGGTAATAATGTATTCAGCCTTGTATAAGCCTGCTTATTATTAGTCATACCTAAAAGCTCATCTAATTCATGTGGAATATCCACTTCTATACCAAACCATCGCTCTCTTGGTTCTGAAGGATTACTAAGTACTGTAGAAAGTTCCACCTCTCGCCCTTCTCTTAACAGAGAAATACCGACGTTTCTACTCACGAATTTACCATGTGGTAAACTACCTGCTTTTTGTCCATTGAATTTTGCAAATATATTCTTCTTTGCCATAGAGGCTCGAATATTTATATCTAATTTTTTCTGTTCACCATTTTTCAACATCATATTTAACTGGACAGTTTCACCACCAACATAATCAAACATTGGAACCTCCGCTGGCCAGTACTCGCCATCACCTAAATCTTTCCTGGGTATATCTGAATGTTCCATTAAAAACAGTGGGTCATTAGGTTTTACATAAAACTCCTCCTCGATATCCCCGTTATGATCGCAAGTCACGACTCTAATACGAAAATCACTATTAACAATAGCTTTTCTATATATTCTTCCTACTAGAAATTCTAAATTTGGAGCAAGACCTTTATTACCCATCCTTGCACGAGACCAAGACAACCCATCAAGTTTTTCCCATAACACCAAAGAGCCAGAATAATAATCATTGGCACCGATAAGTTTCAACAAACCAGCATTAGGTTTATTTTCAAAACTTTCATCTATCTGTGCACCATCTGCAATCCATGCTTCATCAGTTATATCAATCCCATTACAAAATGAATTATTTGGCCCATCCTCTACCCAACTAAAAACTGAAAATTTATTGCATTGAGAAATAGAAGCTTTAGGGAGGCCAACACCGTACTTCCCAAATTTAGCTCTAGTTTCTCTACCACCTCCAATTTTTCTATCCATATTAGTGCCACTTTTTTCACAAATTGCACTTTGCAGAGAAATCGAATTCATTCCTTTACCATTGTCAGTAATACTAATAGAAGTTAATTGCTTCTTAGTGTTAACTTCTAAGACAATTGTCACAATTGATGCTTCTGCTTCATAAGCATTATCAATGATTTCATTAATCGCATGCACTGTTGTTTTATAACCAGCATTTTTTTCAAATGAATTTATACTAACTTTAAAATAATCTAGCTTAGGCATTCTTTAAACTCCACGAATCATCAAAGGCATGGAACTGCTTATTTGGTTCCACTAACACAGGTATTTCTATATCTACTACTGTTATAAGTTTTGCTACTTTATTACCCTTTACTTTTGGCCCTCTAATGGCACGACCTGCCATTTGATTTAATAAGACAAGAGATGTTGTAGGGCGAGCAATAACAACCGCTGACGTTTTGGGTGCATCAAAGCCTGTAGCTAATACACCATAATTAAAAATAACTTGAGGTTCTGGATCATCACTTTTGTATTCATTAATGAATTTGTCACGTCCCCCTGAAGATGCATGTACAAACGATGCTTTAATCCCTATACATTTACAAATATTACTTAGAACTATTGCCGACTGGACGCTTGGTGAAAACACAAGCACTCTTTTATGATCTTCATTTTTCACTAAACGTTCAACACATTCTATAATCTGTAAATTACGTGTCGAGCTGTAACCAAGCACCTTTAATATATCATCTGGCACATCCATAGAACTTGAAATTAATAGATTAATTTCTTCTAGCTGTTTTTTAGAAA
>CAZEZI010000199.1:0-3262 GCA_964516315.1 uncultured Thioalkalispiraceae bacterium | reverse complement strand
ACCAATAAATTCGGTGCTTTTGATTTTGATGCCGGGATAATCACATATCAATATCTGGGTGACAGTGGTACAGATGATTTCACTGAAATTTATGCCGGTACGGTGTATAAAAACTACAGTGCCAAAGTATCGGTGGATATTAACGAAACCAATATTTATATCGAAGGCGCGGCCGACTTTGAATTACCCAGCAAATATGTATTAACCGCACATGTTGGTATTTACAGTTTTGATCAGGCTGGTAGAACAGACTATAACGATTACAGTGTTGCTATCAGCAAAGGTGACTTAAGTTTTAGCCTGAGTGATACTTCTGAAAATATAGCTCAAGGCCAAAGTGATAATCTTCGGGTTAACGTAAGCTGGAATAAAACATTTTAAAAGATGGGTTGTCCCCATCCTACGTTAATTCATCGTTTTGTAGGATGGGTGGAGTACAGCGTAACCCATCAATGATCAAGTCTAAGCGATGGGGTGTACCTGCCTGAAAAATTCAATTGTAAACCTGATGCAACTCTGAGGTGAAGCACTAGCGACAAACGGAGTTTTCGCTACCTCAGTTAAAGCTTGTCAGATGATAACTTTTTATAAAAAACACTCTCTCACAGGCTTTTCTTTTGTTAGTATGGCGAAATACGAATTATTAAATAAAGCCCTATTGGAGAATAGCCATGCGTAAACCCTTTACTTATCCCCTATCTGCGGTTGCAGCAGCAAGTATTGTTACTTATTTCAGTGCGTTACCGATGGCAATGGCTGAGCGATCTTTTACAGCGAATGCTGCTATTACCAGTAATTATGTTTTTCGTGGCCAAACGCAAAGTGATAGCGGTATTGCGGCGCAAGGTGGCGTTGATTTTACCCATGAAACTGAATTTTATGTCGGTGCCTGGGCTTCATCCGTTAGTGGAACAGCCGGAAATACCGGTGGTGGTTTCGAGATAGATGCGTATGGTGGTTGGGCACATAACTGGGACGACTTTGGTGTGGACGTTGGCTACATTATTTATGACTATACTGACAGTAGTTTTGCGGCTGGCACAAGAGAACTCTATGTGGGTTTTGATTGGGGGCCAGCTAGCATCACCTACTACAATGGTGATGATCAGGCTTCAAATCCCAATGATTACAACTACGTTGATGTTGGTTTAGAAATTGAACTGGTGGATGACGTTTTACTGAGTTTTCATTATGGCCGATTCTCACCCGATACAGGCAGCAGCTTTAATGATTTTAAAGTACAGGCCTCTAAAAATATTCTGGATTTTGACGTTAGTTTATCGTTGACCTATGAAGATGGCACGAGTACGAATGCTTATAATGCAACAACAAGTAAAGATACCGAGTTATTCGTAACAGTTAAAAAGACCTTCGATTTATAATAGTACAGCGGGGCGAACCCGTAAAAAACCTGTATCGCGTAGTGCGATACAGGTTTTTTTATGTTTAAAGTGCTGAGTAAAGCCATAAATTGCACCATATGTGTGCGTTGTTAGTGTGCAGTGTAGGATATTACGCACTTTATTTGTGCGCTAAAATGGTGCGCATAGCCTGTTAGTTATGCTTAACTATTGTTTTATAAGGTTATTTTCAATCTGGCACACCACATGCAGTATATAGCAGTCAATATTGCTTTTGAACAATATTATTTATATCAACCTAGGGGAGTTACATAGCGATGAAACTGGTTTCAGCAATAATAAAACCGTTCAAACTCGACGATGTACGTGAAGCTTTATCCGAAATTGGAGTACAAGGTATCACGGTAACAGAAGTCAAAGGGTTTGGCCGTCAAAAAGGGCACACGGAGTTATACCGTGGCGCAGAATACGTGGTGGACTTTTTACCGAAAGTAAAAATTGAAGCTGTTATTAAAGACGATATGTTAGATCAGGTTCTGGAGTCCATTCAAAAAGCAGCGAATTCCGGAAAAATTGGCGATGGCAAAATTTTTGTCTCAACTGTCGAGCAGGTTATTCGTATTCGTACGGGTGAGTCTGGCGAAGAAGCATTATAAGGGTGGGGAGTAACTAAATGGAAAATCAAATATTTGAATTACAATACGCCATGGATACTTTTTACTTTTTAGTAATGGGTGCCCTGGTTATGTGGATGGCAGCCGGTTTTGCCATGCTTGAAGCGGGTTTAGTGCGTGCTAAAAATACCACTGAAATCTTAACAAAGAACGTAGTACTTTATGCAATTGCCTGTACGATGTACATGATTGTGGGTTACGACCTTATGTACGGTGGTGGCATCTTCCTTGATGGTATCGCCGGTGGTGATGACCTTGTAAAAGATGCGCTTGCTGCTTCTGCCGAGAACAAGTTTGGCGGTGATTCGGTTTATGCTGCTGCATCCGACTTCTTCTTCCAGGTTGTATTCGTTGCAACAGCCATGTCGATTGTATCCGGTGCGGTTGCTGAACGTATGAAGCTCTGGGCCTTTATGGTTTTTGCAGTTGTTATGACTGGTTTTATCTACCCAATGGAAGGTAACTGGACATGGGGCGGTGGTTCTGTGTTTGGTATGTATAGTCTGGGCGACATGGGCTTCCTTGATTTCGCTGGTTCAGGCATTGTGCATTTAGCCGGTGCTGCTGCAGCATTAGCCGGTGTTATTGTGCTTGGTGCACGTAAGGGCAAATACGGTCCTAATGGTCAAATCAATGCCATTCCAGGTGCCAATTTACCATTAGCCACACTCGGCACGTTTATCTTATGGATGGGCTGGTTTGGTTTCAATGGCGGTTCGGTTCTAAAACTAGGCGATATGGCCAGCGCTAACTCAGTTGCCGTGGTGTTCTTAAATACCAATGCTGCTGCTGCCGGTGGTGTAATTGCAGCGCTGATTGTTGCTCGCATGTTATTTGGCAAAGCCGATTTAACCATGGCACTTAATGGTGCGTTGGCAGGCCTGGTTGCGATTACTGCCGGACCTGATACACCGACTGCATTAGGCGCAACCTTAATTGGTGCTGCTGGTGGTGTTCTGGTTGTATTCTCAATTATCACTTTAGATAAAATGAAAATTGATGATCCAGTGGGTGCAATTTCGGTTCACGGTGTTGTGGGTATGTGGGGCTTGTTGGCTGTGCCGCTCACAAACGGAGACGCAACATTCGGTGGTCAGATTGCCGGCCTGTTAACCATTCTGGTTTGGGTATTCGTAACCAGCCTGATTGTCTGGGTTGCTATCAAAGCCATCATGGGTATTCGTGTTAGTGAAGAAGAAGAATACGAAGGCTGCGACATCGGCGAAT
>CAZEZI010000198.1:0-3265 GCA_964516315.1 uncultured Thioalkalispiraceae bacterium | reverse complement strand
TTAGCAAGCTTAATAAGATAATAGGTAACGAGGGGAATGTTTTTTTAAGGCTGGATTTCATCTGTGCATGTCCTTTGATAATGATGATTTACTGTGTATTTTATTGTCCCGAATTTAACAGATTAGCTAAATGTGCGCTACGCACAGTGTTGCAGATTTTATTTTGCAATGGAGTATTTGCTTGTTTTGTGAGCAGAGTTCAATGCTGGGTGTAGGGATCGGCTTTATACACTAACTTATAAGGAATTTCCCCATTGGCTTATCCTTACATGTCAAACAATTCTGGCAGCAACACTTCTGCATCACCATAGTACGTTTCCATAAACTCGGGGTTAGGATTGGCCATGGGTTCAAGGTTCACATAGACGGTTCGTGCCCCTTCATAACGCGCCGCACGCACAAAATTAGAGGCCGGTGCAACCGTTCCCGATGTGCCTATTGATATAAACAGGTCACAATCGCGTAAAGCGCGTTTGCTATTCCAACTTTGGAGTGGCGGGATCTGTTCACCAAATAAAACTATATTAGGTCGCAGTACGGTATTGCACTTGGGGCAAAGTGGTGCATTATCGGTATGCGGCTCGGTATCCGCAAAGGGGACTAAATCACAATCTGGGTTGGAACAACATGTCTGTTCAATCGTGCCATGCAGTTCGATAACATTCGAACTACCACTGCGTTGATGGAGGCCATCTACATTTTGGGTGATCAATGTAAACTGTTGCTCTGGATGTAACTGCTTTTCAATTTTAGCCAGCAGCCTATGGGTGTTATTAGGTAGTGCGGTTAACAACTGTGTTCGTAATGGGCCAAACAACTGCCAAATTCGTTCTGGCTTATCCGTTAATCGATCCACATGGCCATATTCTTCAACGTCATATTCGTCCCATACCCCATCCTTGCCGCGATAGGTGCGTATTCCTGATGCAGCGGAAACACCTGCACCGGTTAATATAACAATTTTTTTATAAAGGGAAATATCAATTTTCATTCATGTCAATATTGGCTGTTAAAGGGGTAATCGAAAACTATTTTGACGAGTTTTCAAGTAATTCGTTAATGCCCTTATCCAAATCTTCATCACTAAACTGATTTGGCTTACAATAGGGATAACCTGACTCCATTATGCGAAACTTCAAGTCACTGTTAGAAAAATTAATATGGGGATAGGCAGCGACCAAAAAATCGAGAACGATTGATGAATGTAGAAGATGATATTTTTCCATAAACCGACGAAGTGCAACAGAGGGTTTTTTATTGTCTTCCGCTATCCAGGCTTCAAATTCCTTAAAGGTGCGAAAGACCGTTTCAATGGCGTTAGGTCCTTGTTCTGGAGAATGTGATAGCAAATATGCCAGGCCATCATCAAAATCGTTGTCGCTAAAAAATCGGGATGGACAATGTGGGTAGTTGGCATCCATAAACTGGAACCGAAAGCCGCCACGATCAATATCAAGATCTGGGTAGGTGAGTTCTAGCAATCCCTTAATCGTCCGTACGTCAATATCAGGGCAATCATATTGTTCCATAAATTGATGTAGTGCTACGGATGGCTTCACCCCATCTTGCAACACCCACTGGTTAAACTTATCAAATGACTCTCTGGGCAAGCTATCTGTCGGTGTTGTAGTAAAAAGAGTTAAATGTGGTTTTTCAGACATACCCATCTCTCAAATCTTGTTCTTTCTTGCACCAATGTACCTTTACTTTATCCCATTTACCCTTTGGAAAACCTGTGTCGAAAGCCTCCACATAATGATAGCCTAAACTTTCCATTAAATTTTGTGACCATGCTTTTTCGATTTGTGTCGGCGTTTTTTTAGCTAAAATCCCACCCTGAAAGCGACGAAAATTATCCTCGATATATTGATTGAGGATATTACTTGTTCCGTATATACCTTCCATTGTAGCAATTAACTTTCGTATTTCATCGTTGGCCCGAAACCCGTCAACATAAACACGTATATCCGAATTTGTTGGATGATTGGCATAGGATCTTACATCCCAATAAATAAAAGGCCATCCGTAAATTGGGTGATTGTGTTTATAATAGCCACGAATATATGCTGCTCGCGTACCATCGAACGTTACAACGTATTCTTTTTCTGATGGGTCGTGACTCGCGGACTCTAAGCCATTTGCCTTATGCTTTGCTGAAATGACTAATCGATTTTCTTTAACCTGTACGGCATCAAAGGCTATTTCAAACCAGCTTCCGTCCGCCGGAATTTGGACAACCTTGCGTGACTCATCTTGTTCAACCATTTCTTCTAATGGGCCGACAAATGAATCAAAGGTTTTTTGTTTGTCCTTTTTCATTAGAAAAAGCTTATTTTTAATAAAATCGTTGCGTGACACTTTAAATTACCTCCATTTAATTACAGTATTACGATATAACGCATTAATATTACTTGTCATGGCTGAATAACTCAACAATATCGCTAGAATTCATAGTAACGGCACTAAATTCGTTTGCATTATTGCGCTTATTGAAATAATTTGGGTAAAATGCTGAATAATTAACTGTATATCAAATGGATGTGAGGGACAAAAGATGGCTATTTATCTTGATTTTGAAGGAATAAAGGGAAATGTAACCGCTGCGGGCTACGAAGGGCATGTCTTAGTGGACTCAACAAGTTTTGCTGTTGGCCGCAAAGTCTCGATGGACACGGGGAAAATGACCAACCGTGAAATCAGTACCCCATCGGTCAGTGAAGTGACGTTATCCAAAAAAGCCGATATTTCTGTTGTTGAGTTTTTTAAAAAATCCGTTTCAGGTGCATCAGGCAAAACAGTGGATATTAAATGTGTGCGTACCAGCAGTGATAAATTACAGGAATATTTAAAATATACGCTGCACGACTGCATTGTGAGCGGGTATGCTATTACTATCCATGGCGATGAACAGCCCAGAGAAAATATCACCTTGAGTTTTTCTAAATGTGAAATTAGTTATACCGATCACAATAGTACCAATAAGAGGGGTAATACGCAGCGTGCAGGTTACGACTTAGAAAAAGCCAAGCTGTTATAAACTCAAAGCGATTCACACAGCAATACTACTTAAATCAGCATACATTGATAATCTGTAAATTTTTAGAATAATTGTTAACCACTTAAGAACACGAAGGGCATAAAGAAAAATCTGCAAAAAACTTTGTGACTTTTGTGGTAAAAATAATCTTTATAATTAATATGACATTCAGTGTTTCAATCATCGGTGCAATGGCTGAAGTAACCACTGGTGAATGGAATGCGCTGG
>CAZEZI010000197.1:0-3365 GCA_964516315.1 uncultured Thioalkalispiraceae bacterium | reverse complement strand
GACACGATAAATATCGCCGCAGGTTTAAAACAAATTAAACAAACCGCAAAAGAAATACGCTCTTTAAAGGTGGTATTTTTATTTTTAATTGCATATTGGTTTTACATTGATGGCGTCGATACCATTGTACGCATGGCCATTCCATATGGTTTATCCCTTGGGCTGGACTCCAGCCATCTGGTTAAAGCTATTTTAATTACCCAGTTTGTTGGTTTCCCGGCGGCATTAGTGTTTGGTTATTTTGGACAAAAGTGGGGTGCTAAACCTGTTATTTTATTTGCAATCAGTGTTTATATTGTTATTACCGTATTGGGTTCAAGAATGAGCTCCAGCGAAGAATTTTATATTCTTGCGGTCAGTATTGGTCTGGTACAAGGCGGTGTACAATCGTTAAGCCGCTCATTTTATGCGCGGATTATTCCAAAATCCAAGTCGGCTGAGTTTTTTGGTTTTTATAATATGCTGGGTAAATTTGCAGCCGTGTTAGGACCGGTACTAATGGGTGCTGTTGCATTAGCAACTAACGATACCCGTACGGCTATTTTGTCCGTGGCTGTATTATTTTTAATCGGTGGTGTGCTTTTGTACTTTGTTGATGAGAAAAAAGGCATTGAAATGGCAAAAGAGTTGGAAGACTAAGCATGCTTTATGTCACAATAATTCCGTCATTCCTGCCTCCGCGGGAATGACGGTTAATTACTGAACCAGGTTAGAATAACAAGCATTAAAATAATATGTAAAGTGTATTTTATATGACAGGCAAATCAAATAAAAACAGCAACGCACCTTCGCTATGGGATGTTACCAAAAGCGTGATGGCTGCCATGCTGGGCGTGCAAAAAAATAAAAATTATGAGCGTGACTTTCAATATGGAAAGCCTTCGCAATATATTATTGTGGGTTTAATTGCGGTGGCTGTTTTTGTTGGTATTATTTTAACCATCGTTAATGTGGTAATAAGTTCAGTGGGTTTATAAGCTATTTAAATGGATGATATTAATTATTATGAAATTATTTCAAGGAGTATGAAATGGGACAAATTATAGAAGAGCTTTACTTTGAATTTCTACCTGTAGATTTATACCGTCATGGTAGTGCAACCAATCCACAGATGCATAAACCGAGAACGATGCCACCACGCCAGGTAACGCAAGTACATGATCTGAAAATATATAAGAAAAATAATACTGACTGGGTCGATTCTGCATCTGGAGGGATATCATTATTTAATAAGCCGAATATGCGGTTTGGTAACAAATGGTGGAGATTACCAAAGGGAACAAAAATACCTTCTATTTTTAGAGTGAGCCGCGACAAGGGGATTAACAAAGTAACAGGCCAAATTCATTACACCATACGTCCAATGCATGATATGCCATTAGGCACCTTTATAGAGTATTTAAAGATATTTTCCAAATCAGCTATTCCTGATTTTGCTGTTTCTCAGAAAGGGGTACAGTAGTATGGAACTTGGAGAGAAGGAACGAGTGATTGTATTAGCTGCTTTGCATCACTATATGAAAACTATCGAGGAATCACTGGGGAATGATAACCTGGATGATGATGAACGAGCTGATTTAGTTAATGACGCTTCTTTACTTGAAATTATTATCTCAGGATTTGAAGAGAAGTAGTTGATGTAAATTTATATTCGATATATTAGGGAATTTTTAGTACGTAGCCCGGATGCAGCGAAGCGAAATCCGGGAAGAATGACTAACAATCACATACGGACGGGGAAACTGGATTATATTGAGTCAATTTTTTTCAACTGCTCTGCTAAACTTTCCATTGTAGATTGATAACTACTCAGCTTGTCTTTTTCTTTATTGACAACCGCTTCAGGTGCTTTGTCGACAAATTTCGGGTTGGACAATTTTCCTTCGGTGCGTTTAATCTCCCCACTCAGTTTATCCATTTCTTTTTTCAGGCGGGTTTTTTCTGCTTCGATATCAATAATGCCGGCCATCGGGATAAGGATTTTCATTTCGCCGACCAGTGCTGTTGCCGATTCGGGGGCTTCGTCGGTTTTATTCAGCCAGGTAATGGATTCAATTTTGGCAAGTTCGGCTAGATAGTGTTTGTTATTATCCAGGCGTTGTTTGTCTTGTTCTGAACCATCTTGAATTAAAACAGACAGGGCTTTGCTGGGTTTAATGTCGTAACCACTGCGAATTTTTCTTATACCTAAAATAAAGTTTTTAACCCATTCCAGTTCTTCAACCGCTTCTGTGTCTATTTTACTGCTATCGGATTCGGGGTAAGGCTGGCGCATAATGGTTGTGTGAATACTGGTGTCTATACCGGCCAGTGGCGCAACGCGTTGCCAGATTTCTTCTGTTATATAAGGCATAACGGGGTGGGTTAAGCGTAGCAGGGTTTCAAGTACGCGTACCAGTGTACGGCGTGTGCCACGTTTGGCGGCATCACTGCTGTCACCCATTAAGACAGGTTTTGATAATTCCAGATACCAACCACAGTATTCATTCCAGATAAACTCGTAAATTGTGTTGGACATAATGTCGAGGCGATAATTTTTAATTGCTTTTTCTATTTCGGCTTCGACATGTTGCAAGCGTGCAATAATCCATTTGTCGGCAATGCTGAGTTCAATATTGGATTCGGGGCTGTTTACACCACAGTCCTTGCCTTCGGTATTCATTAATACATAACGCGCGGCGTTCCATATTTTATTACAGAAGTTGCGGTAGCCTTCGGTTCGGCTTAAGTCGAAGTTAATATCACGACCGGTGGATGCCATTGCTGCAAAGGTAAAGCGCAGTGCATCGGTGCCATAGGCGTCGATACCATTGGGAAAATCTTTGCGTGTTTGCTTTTCTATCTTGGGCGCCATTTCCGGTTGCATTAAACCGGTGGTGCGTTTTTTGACTAAGGTTTCCAGATCGATGCCATCGATAAGATCGATTGGATCTAAAACATTGCCTTTTGATTTCGACATTTTCTGGCCGTGGCTGTCGCGCACCAAACCATGAATGTAAACTTCTTTGAAAGGCACTTTGCCGGTGAACTTTAAGCCCATCATAATCATCCGTGCAACCCAGAAGAAAATTATATCGAAGCCAGTAACTAATACATTGGTTGGGTAGAACGTATCGAGCATGGCCTGGGTTTCAGGATCTTTTGCTGGCCAGCCTAAAGTAGAAAAAGGCCACAGGGCAGAGGAGAACCAGGTATCTAAAACGTCTTCATCCTGTGAGAGTTTGATACTGTCATCCAGTTTATATTTACTGCGTACTTCGGCTTCGTTGCGAGCAACATAAACCTTGCCTTGTTCGTCGTACCAGGCTGGAATGCGGTGTCCCCACCAGATTTGACGGCTGATACACCAGTCCTGAATATTGTTC
>CAZEZI010000196.1:0-3379 GCA_964516315.1 uncultured Thioalkalispiraceae bacterium | reverse complement strand
GCCATAACCGCGTGTGTTTTTTGTAAAAATCAGGCCTAATATTAAAACTAGAAAAAAGATTAAACAAATCATTTAATCTTTTGAAATTCCTAGAATTAAAAAAACAAAATAAGCAGGCATGCAAGTGGTTTAACTATTTATTATGGCTCCCTAAAATGAGACCAAAAACAGCTTTTAGGGATTTATGGTTAATCGAAAATACAGCAAAGAAGTGGTTGCGCTGTGCAAACAATTTTTTGTAAAAGGCTGGAGCATTGCGGACATTTCAAAAGAAATGAACGTCGAGTTGCGCACGCTGCATTACTGGAAAAAAGATCAGCATTGGAATAATGAAGTTGCTGCGGATAGCGTAGAAATCACTATCGCCAAACGCATTAATGTTCTAGCTGAACGTGACAATAAAACCGAGGCAGAGCTTAACGAATTAGCCAAGCTCTGTGAAACATTTGGCAATCTAAAAGTACAGCTGGCCACGGCGCAGTCCATAAAAAATGGGGTGAATAAATTAGTCCCGGGGCATGTTGATTACGCTTGTGAATCAGATGAATCAGACGAATCAGATAAGGGCGGAAAACAACAGGCTAAACGAAAAAGCAAAGGCCAGCAAAAACGCGAAAAGAAAATCAAAAATGATATTTCCAGTATTAGTGAAGAGCAGCTGGATGAAATTTTAAGAACACATTTTTATGATTATCAACGCGAATGGTACGCTAGAAAGAACGATCCTCTGACCTGTCGAAACCGCTTTATTTTAAAAAGCAGGCAGATTGGAGCCACCTATTATTTTTCCTTTGAGGCATTAGATGATGCGATTAGAACCGGTGATAACCAAATATTCCTCTCTGCATCGCGTGACCAAGCCGAGGTATTTAAAGCCTATATTATTGCATTTGCACTGGAACATTTTGATGTAGAACTGAAAGGGCAGGGGGTGATTACATTGTCCAACGGCGCCGAACTCAGGTTTTTATCAACAAACAGCCGCACCGCCTGTTCGTATCACGGCCATCTTTATGTTGATGAGTGTTTTTATATTCCTAAATTCAATGCGGTTTGGGATGCTTCATCAGGGATGGCGGCTCATAAAAAATGGCGCCGCACGCTATTTTCAACGCCATCAGCAACTAATCACGAAGCCTATCCCATGTGGTCCGGGCAAAACTTTAATAAAGGCAGGACAGATGAGACCAGAGAAAAGTTTGATATTAGCCATAAAGCATTAAAAAACGGGGTGCTCGGTGCTGATAAATACTGGCGGCACATGGTCACTATTAAAGATGCGCAATCACAGGGCTGTAATTTATTTGATATAGACGAGCTTAAATTAGAAAACTCTCCCAGCGCTTTTGATAATAAATTCATGTGTATCTGGGTGGACGGAGCCCAAAGTGTTTTTAAAATCAAAAATCTTTTAGATTGCGTAAAAGAACAACCTGCACAGGACTATAACGAAAAAGCGCCGCGCCCTTTTAACAACCGCCCTGTTGCTATTGGATATGACCCGAGCAGAACACGAGACCCCTCAAGTCTCGCTATTTTAGCCATTCCAATTGGACCCAATGAAAAATGGCGGGTGCTAAAAACCTACTCATATCGCGGACAAAACTTCCAGTTTCAGGCTAATAGAATAAAAGAAATTTGCGATAGCCATAACGTTAAATACATCGGCATCGACACGACAGGAATGGGTCGAGGCGTGTTTGAACTGGTAGAGAAGTTTTATGCGCGTGCGACACCGATTCATTACAGTAATGATACTAAAACTGAACTGGTCATCAAGGCGCTGGATGTTATTGAAAATAAAAAAATTGAATTTGATATTCAGAAGCGCAAAGATATTTTAGATAAAAATGACGGCAATATTGTTCAGTCATTCATGATGATTACCCAGTCCGTCAGCAACGGCAGCGGTCAAGTTATCTATTCAGCTAATCGAACGGCAGAAGCCGGCCACGCCGACAAAGCTTGGGCCATTATGCATGCGCTGCATTCAGAACCGATTGCTCCGCGTAAAAAAACCACTGTCTCAGTAGGATAAAAAGGAAAAAAACATGGCAAAGAAAAAAAACCGAAAAACCCTGTCCTTTACATTTGGCGACCCTGAATCGGTATTAAATAACAATCCAACGGACTATTTAGGATTGATGTTTGATGCCGGCGGTAATTATTACAGCCCGCCGGTCGATCTGAAAGGGCTAGTGAATCTGATGGGGGCAAATGCCTTCCACGGGCCTATTTTGCATTTTAAAAAAGACCGGGTAATGGAACTGTTCCAGCCTACACGCTTATTAAAACGGGCCGATATGCAAAAATTTGTATTGGATTATCTGGCCACCGGCAATGCTTATCTGCAAAATTTAAAAAATGGGTTTGGTAGACTGAGCCGATTACATCACTTGCCTGCATTACCGATGCGCAGAACCAGAGAGGCGGATAAATATATTAAACTGATATCGGATGTTGAGACCAATAACATTGAGTTTAAAGCCGGTGAAGTTACGCATTTATTAGAGTACGATCCCAAACAATCCTTTTACGGCCTGCCGGAATATTACGGCGGTGTGCAGTCGGTTTTACTCAGCGAGGACACTACGCTGTTTAGGCGCAGACTGCTTAAAAATGGAGCACACATGGGTTATGTGCTGGTCACTAATGACGCCGATCTGGACGATGATACCGCTAAGGCAATAGAAAACGCGGTTAAAGAATCTAAAGGTCTTGGGAATGGAAAATCGTTATATATCAATATAGGCAGGTCTAATAGCCGAGAGCCAGTGCAAGTGATCCCGGTCGGCAACCAAGGAACAAAAGATGATCACGAAAAAATAAAAGGTATAACAAAAGGTGAAATGCTGGCCATGCACCGTATGCAGCCGGGTTTATCGGGCATTATCCCGGAAAACACCGCAGGTTTCGGGGATATAGAAAAAGTTATGATGGTTTACTACTATATGGAAGTGAAATCCATGCTCGCAACGTTTGAAATCTTAAACGAATACTATGACGAACAAGTAGTCTCTTTTAAACATCCTGATTGGTTGGTCGCGGGTGAGTAGTGCGAGTGTCGCCCCATCAGCCCCTGGAATTGCTATAATTCAGCAATCGAAAATACGGGGAGGTGTTATGCGGGTTTATTGTGAACATTGCGAATCTAAAGCGCTAATTACCTCAAGCAACAAAATTAGCACAACACTGACCGAACTGTATTGCCAGTGCACTAATACAAAAGATTGCGGCGCCGGGTTTGTGGTGTCGCTAGCGTTTAAACATTACATCAACCCGCCGCAACAAACCACCCTGCAAATGGCAGCGGCGTTATTGCAGCAACTGCCGATCAATGAGAGGAATGCGTTGATGCAGCGGGATTTATTTGGTTAAT
>CAZEZI010000195.1:0-3400 GCA_964516315.1 uncultured Thioalkalispiraceae bacterium | reverse complement strand
CTCAGACACGACCCGGTGAAAAACTTTTGATGAGAATGGTCGGCGGTAGTCGCCATTCTCATCCATTCCACACCCATGGTGCTAATTTTCAGGTGATTGCGCAGGATGGGCGGCTGCTGGAGAGTGCGCCGGGGACAGGTGCAGACTTAGGTCGTTCCGACTATACATTGCTGGTTTATCCAGGCCAGACGTATGACGCAATTTTTACCTGGACTGGAAAACAGATGGGTTGGGATCTTTATGGGGATCCCAATGCCACTACCAGTGCCCACACCTGTATTGATTTGGTTGATAACTCAACAGGTGCAATTACTCCAGACAACTTTGACGATGTTACCTATGAATGGTGTCCGGATCATGGGAAAGCCCTCCCTGTTAACCTTCCCTCAATTCAGGATTTAACCTTTGGTGGTTTCTACAGTGGCACACCTTATCTTGGTTTGGAGGGTGCGCTACCACCTGAAGAAGGTGGTCTTAACCCATCGGCTGCTTACTTGTTTGCCTGGCATTCTCATAATGAAAAGGAGCTGGTTAACAATGATGTATTTCCAGGTGGAATGTTCACAGGTTTATTTCTGCATTCGTATAATGAAAACATTCTGAGATCATGAAGAGAACAGAGGAGATGAGCATGATTAACGCCATCAAATATAAAACATTTTTAACGCTTGGAATATTGCTTGGTTTTGGATTGAGTAATGCAGGCGCAGTGACTTTTAATTTATGTGTTGGAACAACCTTGCTAACCATGCCAGATGCATCTGTTGTACCGATGTGGGGGTATGGTCTGGACGCCGATGATGATCTTGTAACCGTTGAACCTTGCCCAGTTACAGTGCCGGGTCCAGCAATTAGTGTCCCTTTTAACGACAGCAGTTTAACCATTAATTTGCGCAACGATTTACCAACAACAGCTGAACCCGTTTCTATCGTTATTCCTGGGCAGAAGGCAGCGATGATTCCGGTCACATTCGTGGATAGCTCTGGACGCACACGGGTGCGCTCTTTTACCCACGAGACACCCACTAACGGCGGTGTTAGCACATACACCTGGAATAATGTACAACCCGGTAGCTATCTATATCACAGTGGCACCCATCTACAAGTGCAAGTACAAATGGGCTTATATGGCGCTGTAACCAAAGATGCGGCTGCAGGTCAAGTTTACCCAGGCATTGCATATGATGAACAAATCACCCTGCTTTACAGCGAAATCGACCCGGCCATGCATACTGCGGTTGATAGTGGGTCCTACACTGCCTGCACGGATGGATTCGCAGCCTGTAATGGCGATAAAGCATCAGGTTTGACACCCAGCACGATTGGCTATCAGCCTGTGTATTTTTTAGTCAATGGCGAACCATTTACCAGCAAATTACAAGCATCTAATTGGTTGGGAAGCATTCCTGGCATCAACAATAGCAAAGACATTCTGTTGCGTTTTTTAAACGCGGGAATTAAAACCCATGTGCCAGTGCTACAAGGTGGGCGACTGCAATTGATTTCTGAAAGTGGAAAACCATATAGCCATTTTAAAAACCAGTATTCAGTTGAACTACCTGCGTTGACAACAAAGGATGTGATATTCACCATTGCTGATTTTAATACGCCCAAGTCCTTTGCGCTATATGATCGGACACTGGATATTACCAACGCTTCTGAAGAAGCCCCAGGCGGTTTAATCAGTTTCCTGATGGTAGATAATGATAATGATAACGATTTAATGCCGAATTATGCAGATAATTGTGTAGAACAAGCTAATCCAAATCAAGAGGATACCGATAGCGATGGGTATGGTGATGCTTGTGATGGAGATTTCAATAACAATGAGGTTGTTGATTTTGGGGATCATAGTACATTCCTTGGGTTAATCAATCAACCCGGACCAGAAGGTGATTTCAATCGATTCACAAGCCCTGGTGTTGATTTTGGAGACTTTTCAATTTTCCTCGGAATGATTAATAACCCTCCAGGACCTTCCTGTGTTGTTATACCAGTTGTTGACCCTGTTCTTTGTCCTTTATTTTGATGTTGTAGTCATTCACGTTGCAATATAATCAAGAATTTATTGTAAAAAAATATACTAAGTGACATAACATGGGTTATCATCGGGCAGACAAGGTTTTATAAAGCAACGTTACTTTTCAATCTTCAATATTTTCAATATAGTGGGGTGGCTCAATTATATTATTCATATAAAATGTACTCTGTGGCTACAGGTTAATACATCATTGGAAAAGTGTAATGCTTGAGTTCGCATAGTTTTCTTAAGTTTGGAATAGATGTTCCATGGACAACATTAACGAATTAAAATAAGGTATTAATTATGAAGACAAAGTTTTTGAAAAATATTCTATCGGCAACAATTATAGCCGTATTTTCCCTGTGTGGCAGTATTGCTAGTGCAAATACCATATCCATCTTGAATGCCGATGGCGGTGATCCAACGCCATCAATTATTGATGGATTGATGAATGGGGATACCTTTTCCGTAAATATTCAGGTTGATATTGATGAAGATGCAGGTAGCAGTGGCGCAGATGTAAGCTGGGGATCAGGGGTGTTAACACTAGACAGCATTGTTTTCGGTGCTGGATTTTTTGATTTCGGTAGCACTATGCTGCCAGCAGACAGTCCCGCGAATCTTCTAGCTCTTGGTGCGTTTGGTATCGATAATAGCGGAGCACCATTTAACTGGGTAACACTCGGCTTTACCTATAATGGCGGCAGTACAGCTCTATCTGTGATACCGACTTCTTCTGTTCTGGGTGGCTGGACAGAGAAAGTTACGGCTAATGTCATAAACTTTGACACGGTCAATAACGCAACAATCAATCCTGCTATTGTTCCTCTACCTCCAGCAATCTGGTTATTCGGTTCTGCATTAATTGGTATAGGCGCAATCAGAAACCGCAAAATACGCTAACACTCATTTAATTGCTAACCATGTTAGCCAAAGCGGTAATAGTACTAGTTTCGTCACTTTTTTTGATTAGCTGTGGACGTCACTCCGTGGCACCCACAGCTAATCCTGCTACATTACTGCCCCCCACTCAACTGACACTTGTTGAGCAATGGGGTATTGAAGCGCAGGGTATAAAGTTGAGCGCAGCCGGCTACATGCTGGATTTTCGCTACAAAGTAATCAATCCAGTCAAGGCGGCTATCGTGGTTAACCGGAAAGATAAACCATACCTGCTTGATGATCGCTCGAAAATGATAGTGCGGGTACCAGCTCCAGCTAATATTGGACCATTAAGACATACTGGCGGCAATTTGAAAAAAGACACGACCTATTTTGTGTTGTTTTCCAATCCTGGTAAGCGAATTAACCAAGGCGATCAAGTGACAGTGGTCATGGGTCAATATAAGCTCGAACATATAACGGTAGAATAGTGAC
>CAZEZI010000194.1:0-3438 GCA_964516315.1 uncultured Thioalkalispiraceae bacterium | reverse complement strand
CAGTGCAACGAATGCTGTAGCGAAAGACATTGATATAACCGTTTATAAAAGCCCAACTTGTGGCTGCTGTAATAAATGGATAACACACCTGGAAAAAGAAGGTTTTAATGTTACAGCTGTGAATAAGCGTGATATGAAAGAAATCAAGGAAAGGTTTGATGTGAAACGTGAATACCAGTCCTGCCATACTGCAAAAGTAGGTAGATATTTTATAGAAGGGCATGTGCCGGCAGCGGACATTAAAAAGCTGTTAGCAGAAAAGCCTTATGCAAAAGGGCTTGCCGTTCCCGGTATGCCAATGGGCTCACCCGGCATGGAAGGCCATCGTAAAGATGATTATTCAGTACTCTTAATCAATAAACGAAATAAAGCAACGGTGTACGCTAACCACTAGAATTAAGTACGAATAACAAGTAAGGCTATTTCAATGAAGAAATACATTACTGGTTTTCTGATAGTGCTGTTATTCAGTGTGCTTTACTTTTATTTATGGCAGTCGGGTGATTTAGCTTTATTTGTGCAGTTAAAGACACTGCAAATTAAATTGCAACAGATTGGCTTCTGGGGCCCGCTGCTTATTATTGTCTTAATGGCTGGCGCCATAATAATGAGCCCGATACCCAGCGCCCCGATTGCTGTTGCATCCGGTTTGGTCTATGGGCATGGCTGGGGCACCGTTTATGTACTAATAGGCGCTGAAATAGGGGCTCTTATCGCTTTTACTGTTTCGCGTTTACTGGGTTACAGTTATGTACAGAAAAAATTTGGCAATGTGATGAAATACAAATTTCTCAGTTCGGAGAAACACCTTATGATTGCTGTTTTTGTGTCTCGGCTTATCCCTTTTATATCGTTTGACATTGTGAGCTACGCGGCCGGTTTAACAAAAATCACTTATATTCAGTTTGCACTGGCAACCCTCGCTGGCATCCTCCCTGCCAGCTTTTTACTGGCACATTTTGGTGGTGAAATGGTTAATAATGATATTCGGCAAATGTTTATTACCATCTTTTTGCTGGGATTTATTACCTTAATACCCATTGTGATTGGAATGATTAAAAGAGCTCAGCTACGAAAAGGAAATTAATTGAATATATCTTCTGAATTGTATTTGACCTATGTGTGACACAGAGGTTTATACTTAAAAAATCAGCTATCGATTATTATGGAGGATTCAAAATGAAACTATCATTAGCCCTGAGTTTAAGTAGTTTGATTTTTTTGGTAAATAGTCTGGTTTATGCCAGCCCCACGGTATACATTCCTTTAGGCACGGCAAATCAGGTTATAAAAGTAGATGCTGCAACAGATAAAATCACGGCATCTTACCCTGATGTGATTAATGCACATGGTCTGGTTGCAACCCCCGATGGTGAGTACCTGATTGCTGGTAGCTTAACTGAAGATTTGCTAAAAAAAGGCCAACCAAAAGATACTAAAAATAGTAAATTATTCTTTATACATCCGGCTCATGGCCATGTTATGTCAACCATTGCTGTTTCGGGCTGGTCGCATCACCAGGCCATTACACCGGATGGGAAGTACGTCTTGTCAACCCATGGTTTAAGAAACAATATTAGCGTTGTTGATGTTGAAGAAAACAAGGTTGTTACAACAATTCAAACCGGTATGGTGCCTAATTACACTGTCATTACACGCGATGGAAAAAAGGCCTATGTGAGTAATTCTGGAAGTAACAATGTTGCAGAAATTGATCTGGCAAACTGGACGGTTACTCGAAAACTTGAATCCGGGCCTGCGCCGGAACATATGGTTTTTTCAAAGGATCAGAAGATTATTTATATTACCAATCCAAGAGTAGGGAGGGTTTCTGCTGTCTCAGTTAAAACGGGCAAAATTATTAAAACCTATAAAATTGGTAAAGCTGCACATGGGCTGGATATGGGGGATGATGGAAAAACCTTTTTTGCCAGCAGCAAAAAAGAAAATAAACTGGTCGCTGTGAATACAGAAACTGGTGAAAAACGTGAATTAGCTTTATCACCTGCACCATACCATTTAAATACAATAACCGGCACAGGAAAGGTGTATGTTTCCAGCCGAAAAAAACCGCTAATCTGGGTTGTTGATCAGAATACATTAAAGGTTATTGGAGAAATCAAGCTACCTGGAGGTGAAGGGCATCAAATGGCAATTGTTCAGTAAATACTAATTGATACAGGTTGTTAAACTAAAATAAATATGACTTTATCAAAAGGAAAAACAATGCATTGTCCGGTTTGCATGATGGAGACAGATGAAGCGAGTATTTCTGATACTTATGCAGATATAAAATTCACATTTTGCTCCGTACAATGCAAAGAAAGATTTACAGCTAACCCAAACCTGTATGTTAGTCAGGCAGGGAAAACGGCAGTTAAGCATTATATTAAAAGCATTACCAAGCAACGCACATTAGCTCTTGAAGAAACCATTCCCGATGACATTGCAAACATAATTAGCCAGTCACTTATGACTATGATGGGAATAAACAAAGTACAGGTAAAAGGTAATAAAATTACAATAACGTATAATTTGCTGGAAGCCACCACCGAACAAATTGAAGAGCATATTGAACAAATGGGGCAATACTTATCTCGCAACTGGATTGATCGTTTAAAACGGGCATTTATTCACTACAGCGAAGAAACCGAACTTGATAACCTTGAACAAAGCGATGGTTATTCATGTCATAATCCTCCAAAATAATATCTAAAACCACTATAAACAAAGGATTACAATAAATGTCTGATCAATACATCTGGCTCATATGGGCTTCAGCATTTTTAATACCCTGGATTATCATTTATATTTTTTCACCAAAAAATCGAAAAGCAATGCTCTGGGCAAGTTGGTTCACAATGCCATTTGGTTTAACCGAGCCCATTTTTGTTCCAGAATACTGGTCGCCTCCAAGCTTGTTTGATCTGGCATTAACAACCGGTTTTGATATTGAAAGCCTGATATTTTGTTTTGCCATTGGTGGGGTAGGTTCAGTGCTATATAATAGCTTGACAGGCCATAAGCTATCAGAAGTACCTGCACAAGAGCGCCAGCACCCATTACATCGTCATCATTATAAGGCTTTGTCCGCACCATTTATTGCATTTCCGTTATTGTATTTTTTCCCATGGAACCCTATTTACCCAGCGATTTTAGCGATGCTAGTGGGCGCCATTGCAAATACATTATGTCGACCGGATTTAAAACGTAAATCATTAGTTGGTGGAGCACTTTTTCTTGGTATTTATGTTATCTATTTAGTGGGTCTTGAATGGAGTGCGCCAGGGTATATCGAGCGAGTCTGGAATCTGGATGCACTTTCTGGTATCTCGATAGGTTTTGCACCCATCGAAGAGTTGCTGTTTGCGATTATGTTTGGGGTTTACTGGGCGGGGGTTTATGAACACTTTACCTGGCGTAAATAATACTAAAATT
>CAZEZI010000193.1:0-3439 GCA_964516315.1 uncultured Thioalkalispiraceae bacterium | reverse complement strand
CCAAACTGCGACACTTAAATTAATTGTATGCATTTGGAATAAATCGCGAAGGTTTTCGCCAAAGAAATTGAAATTTAAAAACCAATCTTGTCCATACAACCAAATCATAATAAAGCCTCCTGCAAATGCTACTGCAATACCAGTAAATACCATTAATGATGTTGCTACGGAACGGAATTGAAAATACAATATCAAGAAGATGATTGCTAATGCCAAAGGCACTACAACCGATAATGTTTTCTCTGCTCGAAGTTGATTTTCATAAGTTCCCGTAAATTTGTAGTTGATACCTTTTGGAACTATCAATTCTCCAGAATCAATTTTTTTCTGTATCAATGCTTGGGCATTCTCCACAACATTAACTTCTGCAAAACCATCTAGCTTGTCAAATAATACATAGCCTACTAAAAAAGTATCTTCACTCTTTATGACTTGTGGTCCTTGTTCGTAACGAATGCTTGCCAATTCACTTAAAGGCACAGGATTGCCTTTTTCCACAGGAATATAAATTTGTTGTAAATCATTAGGATTTGAACGTAGTTCTCTTGGATAGCGTACTCTTATACCATAACGTTCGCGGCCTTCAACGGTTTGTGTTAAAACCATACCGCCAATAGCAACTTTTAATACGTCCTGTACATCTTGAATTGAAATACCATAACGTGCTATTTTTTCTCTGTCAATATCAATTAACAAGTAGGGTTTACCAACAATTCGGTCTGCAAAAACGGCTTCTTTTTTAACTCCTTCGGCTTGTTTTAATATCGCTTCTAACTGCACTCCAAAGGCTTCAATTTGTTTTAAGTCTTGACCTTTCACCTTGATACCCATTGGCGCACGCATTCCTGTTTGCAGCATTACCAAACGTGTTTCTATCGGTTGTAACTTAGGGGCTGATGTAACTCCTGGTAATTTGGTTACACGCACAATTTCTTTCCATATATCGTTAGGTGAGTTAATTTCTGGTCGCCAGTTGCGATAGAATTCTCCATCATTATCTTCTATTAATTGTTCTCTATTGATTTCAGAATTAAGAATTGAATTATCATCTGTATTATTTGGATTTGCAACAAAATTTCCATCCTTTAACTCAAATAAACCATCATCATTAACTTTATAGCGTTGTCGTTCTCCGTCTGTATTCAACATATATTCAGATTTATATTGAATAATATTCTCATACATTGATAAGGGTGCAGGGTCTAAAGCAGATTCTGTTCGTCCTGCTTTTCCAACAACTGTTTTAATTTCGGGAATACTGGCTACTGCCATATCCAATTGCTGTAGCACACGTTTGTTTTCTTGAACTCCAGAATGTGGCATTGATGTAGGCATCAACAAGAATGAGCCTTCATTTAATGACGGCATAAATTCCTTTCCTGTATTCTTCATTATGAAAAACCCACCGATAACTATAAGCGTAGGAATTGAAAGAAATACTAACTTATTAGCTAAAGCCCATTGCAAAATGCGTGTATAATATCTTCTGAATAATGTAAATATGCCCAATAAGCCAAAACAGATAATTCCAACAAAAATGAGGTTCCAAAAGATGCTTTTATCAACACCCAAAGGTCTCCAATAGGCTGCTAAAAGAAATATAATTGCCAAAGCAGAGATAGCTATATTTACAAGGTTTGCTCTCTTTTCTGAAAGTTTTTCGTTTAATTTTAAAAAGGCTGTAACTCCAAAGGCTACAAGTATTAGCCCTAACCAATATCCATAAATGATAGCAATAATTCCCAATAGAGTTACGATGCCATTAATCACATAGTTTTTAATTTTAGTAATCGATTTCTTTTTGAATAAGTAGGCTGCAAATGGTGGAATTAAAAACAAAGCAACTATTAAAGAAGCTGTTAACGCAAAGGTCTTTGTAAAGGCTAATGGTCTAAACAATTTACCTTCTGCACCTATCATTGTAAATACCGGAATAAAACTTATTATTGTTGTAAGTACAGCAGTTAAAATTGCGCCCGAAACTTCAGTTGTAGCATTATAAACAACGACATTTATGGGTATTTTTTTATTTTCATCTAAATGTCGAAGGATATTTTCTGAAAGGATAACACCGACATCTACCATTGTACCAATAGCAATTGCTATCCCAGATAATGCCACGATATTAGCATCTACATTAAAAATTTTCATGGCTATAAAAACCATTAAAACCGCAATTGGTAATAAGCCAGATATGAGTATAGAAGCCCGAAGATTAAATACCATAATGAGAATAACTAAAATGGTAATCAATATTTCTAACGTTAATGCTTCATTGAGTGTTCCTAATGTTTCTTGTATAAGTTCTGTTCTGTCATAAAACGGGACTATCGTTACTTGTGAGGTTCGTCCATCTGCTAATATTTTTGAAGGTAATCCTGCACTTAATTCATTGATTTTTCCTTTTACGTTGTTAATGACTTCCATCGGATTTGCACCATATCTTGCTACGACAACTCCACCAACAACTTCAGCGCCTTCTTTATCTAAAATGCCTCGTCTTGTTGCAGGACCTAATGATACTTTACCAATATCTTTAATTCTTATGGCAGTATAATCTTCTGAAGTAACAACAGCATTTTCAATATCAGAAATCGACTTAACATACCCCAAACCACGTACCAAGTATTCCGCTTGATTAATTTCTAATGTCTGTGCGCCAATATCTTTATTACTTTCCTTAACAGCTTTTACAACGTGATGCAACCCTATATTGTATTGTCGCATCAATTCAGGGTTTACATCTACTTGATATTCCTGAACATAACCACCAATGGAGGCTACTTCTGAAACCCCACTTGCAGATGACAAGGCATACTTTACATAGTAATCTTGAATACTTCGTAATTCGTGTAAATCCCAACCACCAGTAACGTTGCCATTTTCATCACGACCTTCTAGTGTGTACCAGAATATTTGCCCCAAGCCTGTGGCATCAGGACCTAAAGCAGGATTTACACTTTCGGGTAACAAACCACTTGGTAATGAGTTTAACTTTTCGAGAATGCGGCTTCGACTCCAATAAAATTCTATGTCTTCTTCAAAAATGACATAAATGCTTGAAAAGCCAAACATTGATGAACTTCGAATGGTTTTTACTCCTGGAATACCTAAAAGTGATGTTGTTAATGGATAAGTTATTTGGTCTTCAATATCCTGTGGAGAACGACCATCCCATTTTGTAAATACAATTTGCTGATTTTCTCCAATATCTGGAATAGCATCGACCGCTACAGGATTACTTGGTAAAAAACCAGTATCCCAATTAAAAGGTGCGTTTATTGTTCCCCATCCTATAAAAAGAACGAGCATTAAAACGGCTACGAGTTTGTTTTCTATTAGAAATTTGATAGCTTTATTAAGCATATAGTTTGATGATTAAACAGTTATGAAAGGATTGAAATTCTGGAATACAGAAAAGCAAACACAACAAATTGAG
>CAZEZI010000192.1:0-3483 GCA_964516315.1 uncultured Thioalkalispiraceae bacterium | reverse complement strand
CAATGGTGCTAATGGTTTCACCTTTGCGTATTTTATGGCGTACCCAGCGAATGCGTTGTTTTTTAGGTAACGCGGCCAGTTTTTCCTTAAAGATAGCGGCCTGACTAATCGGCAGTAAAATATAATGAGGGCCATTAGGCGAGGTTGCCCAGCGGTTAAAGGCCGGGTTCAGTTTATAAAAATCATCTAAAGGCAGTTCGGCCAGTTCGGCAACCAGCGCTAAATCGATTTGTGAGTAAGTATCGACTTTTTCCAGATAAGGTGTGTTTTCAATTTTAGTTAATTTAATATTATATTTGTCTGGATCGGCAACGATACGCTTTAGTGCGAGCAGTTTTGGAACATAAGCGCGTGTTTCCGCGGGTAACTTCAGGTTCCAGAAGTCTGTTGGTTTGCCAAGGCGTTTGTTTTTACGAATAGCTCGGTGTACATTGCGTTCGCCGGAATTATAAGCGGCCAGAGCCAGTAACCAGTCACCTTTAAATTGTTTTCGTAATTTAGTTAGCAGTTGATAGGCCGCAATGGTTGACGCATACACATCACGGCGACCGTCATACCACCAGTTTTGTTTTAAACCAAAGCGTTTGCCCGTTGCAGGAATAAACTGCCAGATGCCAGAGGCACGGCCATGCGAGTAAGCAAAGGGTTTAAAAGCACTTTCAACAATCGGCAGTAATGCAATATCAGTTGGGATCTGCATTTTTTCGGCTGTTTCAACAATGTAGTGCATATATGGTGCCGCACGTTCGGAAACGCGCTTCATATAGGCTGGATTTTTCGCGTACCATCTTAACTGTTGATCCAGTCGAGGGTTGTTTTGTGCAGGTAAGCTAAAGCTCTCCCGCAGGCGTTGCCAGACATCGTCTGGTTCACGGTTTGCTGGAAAGACACCCTCATATTTTTCGGCTGTTTCCGTTGCTGAATTTTCAGCGATTAGGTATACACTATAATAGTGATGGGCAGGGAATGCGGCATCACCCGATACAGTCTTCAGTGTGCTGGTCTGGATTGCGGTGTTTGTATCATCAGGCTGTACAGCGGCCTGACTGGCTGCTGCCGAATCTGTGTTATTATTTTCCGGAGAGTCTGCATTTTTAGGGAGACTGCATCCTGTTGCCAAAAGGCAGCAGAGTGCCAGTAATATTTTTTGAGATATTATTGTCATATTTTTCTTATTAACGTTGAAAGACTTAGCAAGTATTTTACTTGAGCATGACAGATCATAGAAGGGTTAGATAGCGATTCATTTCACTTATTCGACATTTACACCACAAACTGAATAGGCTAATTTGAGTAAGCTGAAATCAATCAATTTATGAAAGACACATAACTTTAATAAAACACTGTAACTATTTGTTTATAATGGAAAAATCAAGATTTTTTTGGGATAAAAGTTTATTTAAAGGTTGCCCACCGTTTCCAAAGACGTGGGGCTGCCTGCGTGACTGGTATACAAGCACTTTAGGTCAACATTTAGACAGCCTTGAACAGCAGCAGTTAGATGAAATATTGCCGAATCTATTTGGCTACCATATCGGCCAGATTGGTCTAATCGGCGAACAGGATTTGCTGCGCTCAAGCCGAATATCACACCATTTTGTAACCGACTTTTTAGCCGATGAGCCGCTTAATCAGGCAGGTTGCAAGAGCTTACCGGACTTATTGCCTTTGGCATGCGATTCAGTGGATGTTTTAGTGCTGCCACATGTGCTCGAATTTTGTGGCGCCCCCCACGATGTATTGCGTGAAGTCGAACGGGCATTAATAGCCGAAGGCCATGTTGTTATTTTAGGTTTTAATCCGTTTAGCTTCTTTTCATTATGGCGAATCTTTTATATGGGGCGGCGCAAAGTCCCCTGGTGTGGCCGCTATATCTCGGTTACCCGCTTAAAAGACTGGCTGGCACTGCTGGGTTTTGATGTTGTTATGACGCATTATTATTGTTACCGGCCTCCTATTCAGCACAAGGGGATAATGCAGCGGCTTCATTTTATCGAAGTTGTATTCAGCAAATTGTTACGAATTTTTGGTGGTGGCTATGTTATTGTTGCACGCAAGCGCACCGTTACCTTAACCCCGCTACGTACACGTTGGCATGCAAATAAAGTAGTGGCAGGTTTAGTTGAACCGATGGTGCCGCATGACAATAGCAAAGAAGAACAAAAATAATGAGTGATGTAGTTGAGATTTTTACCGACGGTGCTTGCCGTGGAAATCCCGGTCCCGGTGGATGGGGCGTGTTATTACGTTTTGGTGATCAGGAAAAAACACTGCATGGTGGTGAGCGTGATACAACCAATAACCGCATGGAATTAATGGCGGCCATTAAAGGTTTGCAAGCCCTGAACCGCTCGGCCAAAATTATATTAACAACCGATTCAAAATACGTGATGCATGGCATAACCGAATGGATAGTCAACTGGAAAAAACGCGGTTGGAAAACGGCAAATAAAAAACCAGTTAAAAATGTTGACCTGTGGCAAATGCTGGACAAGGAAATTCAGCAACACAATGTTGAATGGAAGTGGGTAAAAGGGCATTCCGGTCACCGTGAAAATGAAATTGCAGACGAGCTTGCTAACCAGGGTATTGATGATCTTTAATATAATTAAATTGAAGTTATGTTCCACGTCGTCATTCCCGTGAAGGCGGGAATCTAGACATTAAATTAAGCAAGCAGCCTATTATATAGGCTGGATTCCCGCCTTCGCGGGAATGACGTGTTGTTCAGTTTACTGAAAAATGAACAGGGTTAGCTTACGTAACAATGATAGTCATTTATTGTAGAGATATAACATGCGCAGAATAGTACTGGATACAGAAACAACCGGCCTTGAACCATCACAAGGGCATCGCATTATTGAAATTGGTTGTGTTGAACTGGTTAACCGCCGTTTAACTAACAACAACTTCCATCAATATATAAAGCCCGAACGCGACATTGATGAAGGCGCACAGGAAGTTCACGGCATTACAGCAGAATTTCTTGAAGACAAACCCGTCATGGCCGATGTAGTTGAAGACTTTGTAAACTATATTCGCGGTGCCGAACTTATTATTCATAATGCACCGTTCGATGTGGGTTTTTTAAATAAAGAATTCGAACTGCATGCAGAAAAAACAAATACCAAAGCCTATAAAATAGAAGAGCTTTGCACCGTGCTCGATACTCTGGCACTTGCACGCAAAATGCACCCCGGGCAAAAGAACAATTTAGATGCGTTATGTAAACGCTACCATATAGACAATTCATCACGCACCTTGCACGGCGCATTGCTCGATGCCGAAATTCTGGCCGATACTTATTTAGCCATGACAGGCGGGCAGAGTAGCCTGTCATTGGGTGGTGAGGATGAGTCAAACGATGGATTGAACACCATCAAACAACAAAAAGTTTCAGCCGATCGGCCTGCGTTAAAAGTTATTCGGGCAAACAGTGACGAGCTGGAAGCACATCAAAAGCGTTTAAATGATCTGGATAAA
>CAZEZI010000191.1:0-3510 GCA_964516315.1 uncultured Thioalkalispiraceae bacterium | reverse complement strand
CGCTTTTAGCGGAGCCGTCTTCCGTTCTTTCTGAACAGGAAGTCCTTGTCTGTGCTGATATATTAGCCTTTGCTCGAACTCACTTCGAGTCAAAGTTCGATTAGTTCCGCGCCGAGCGCGGTGGTAACTCCAAACTCTATCCCACGCCCCAACAATGCGGTAATGCGAACTATGTGCCTCTCACGCCTCCGCTAAAGCTACGGCGCACACAAAACAGAAAATTTTTCTTTGCGTTTTTTCTTCTTCTTTTCGCCCCCAAACTTTTTTTCAAAAAGGAAAAGAAAATTTCTGTTTTGCTCGCTTTTGCAACGGCTTAACGCGTTGAGCCGTTGGGGGAGGGGTTACCGTATGCTAATTATAGTATGTAGCATCATAGTTAGCAAGTGCGTATACTATATGTTATTATGAAAAAAGATATTTTAATCAAATTCGGCAAGAAAGTCCGCGCTGAGCGCGCGAAATTAGGTATTTCTCAAGAGGAATTAGCAGCTCGGGCAAAAGTACATCGCACTTATATCGGAATGATTGAAAGAGCCGAGAAAAATATCACTCTAACTAATATAAATAAAATTGCAGGCGCACTTGGTGTGTCGGTTGATAAACTTTTGAAATAATTATGAAAAATAACAACAAACAAAAAAGCAAAAAAGTGAATACTAAATCAGAAGATATTTTTTTGAATGAGTTAGAAAAGTTTAAAGACATTTTCCCTCAGTTTGTGGTTGAGGGCGAAAATGGGAAAGAAGTTGATTTTGATGCCTTGAAAATCTTTTTGGATAAAAACCAAGGAATTAATGAAGAAAAAGAGAGATATAATTTTACTTGGAATGGGAAACAAGAAGCATTTAAAAATATTTCAAAGCCGTCTTTTGGAACACTAAAACCCAGAAAAGGTGAGTCAGTGGATTTCGACAAGACAGAAAACATTTTTATTGAAGGAGATAATTTGGAAGTACTAAAGCTTTTGCAGGCAAATTATAGAGGGAAAATAAAAATGATTTATATTGACCCCCCATACAATACAGGGAAAGATTTTATCTATAAAGATAATTTTAAAGAAGGAATAAACGAATATTATGAAAAGATAGGAGATAAAATCGACGGCATAAAAACAACAACAAATCCAGACTCAAATGGAAGATATCATTCTGCTTGGCTTTCAATGATGTACCCAAGATTGTTTCTTGCAAAGCAACTACTGAAAGATGATGGGGTGATTTTTACTTCTATTGACGACAACGAGCAGTATCATTTGCGAATGCTAATGAACGAAATTTTTGGCGAAGAGAATTTTATTGGAACAGCTACTTGGGAAAAAAGAACAAAGGCTCAGAATACTGAAACTGCGAAAGAAAAATTTCAACAGAAAACAGAATATATATTTATCTATAAGAAGTTTTCAAGTAAAATAAATTTTAATTTAGAGGTAACAGGGCAAAAGGAATATAAAGAGAAAGACAATAAAGGAGTTTTTAGATTCAAACCAGTAGAAGAAATGTCAGCAGTTGGTATGAGGGGAAGAGAGACAATGATTTATCCTATTTTGGGTATTTCTCCCGGCAAAGATAAACAATGGAAAGTGGGTAGAGATTATATAGAAAAATTTATTGAAAGAGATGACATTGTTGTTATTGGGAACAAGCCTAATCTTAAAATAAGACCAACAGATGAAGCGACTCAAAGGTTCAAACCATTTTGGTCACATTTTTTCGAAAAAGAAGTATACGGAACAGCAGAGAGTGGGAAATCAGAATTAACAGAATTACTTGGTACAGATAAACATGAATTTGAGACAGTTAAACCTGTTAAGTTGATTACAAAATTATTTTCACACATTAAAAAAACAGAGGGTGTCGGATTAGAAAAAAATGATACTATCTTAGATTTTTTTGCTGGTTCGGCTACAACAGGTCATGCTGTGATGAATCTAAACAAAGACGGAGGGAATAGAAAATTTATTTTAGTGCAACTTCCAGAAGAAATTAATGAGAGTTCGGAAGCTTTTAAAGTTGGGTATAAAAAAATAACAGAGATTTCAAAAGATAGACTAAAAAAAGCAATTGAGAAAAATAGATACAAAGAAGGTTTTAAAGTTTTTACTTTGGGTAAATCAAATTATAAAATTTGGAAAGACTACGATGGAGATGATGTTGAGAAATTAAAAGAACAAATGAAATTATTTAAAGAAAGCCCCCTCGAAAAAGATTGGAATGAAGAATCTTTAGTCTATGAAATTTTACTGAAAGAAGGGTTTTCATTAAATTCAAAAGTAGAAAATAAAAAAGATTTTTGGGTTATTGAAAACAAAATAGAAGAGAATGAAGAAAATGTAAGAAAAATTTTTATAGATTTTTCTAAAAAGATAGATGATAAAAAAATAGAAAAAATGAAAATTCTAAAGACAGATTTATTTGTCTGCTTTGATTCTGCCTTAGATGATAGTCAAAAAATAAATTTTGGAAGGAATTTTGGATTGAAGGTTATTTAAAATATGATGAGTGAAAAAGAAGAAAAAATAAATATGTTGCCTGAAAATAATTTTATTGATTATTTTGATGAGCATTTTAAAATTAAAGGGAATAACAGGATTCTTTTTTCTGGTAAGTTTGGAATAGGGAAAACATTTTTTTTGGATAACTTTTTTGAAGAAAATAAAGAAAAATATGAAGTTTTTCATTTATTTCCAGTAAATTATCAAATTTCATCAAACAACGATATTTTTGATCTTCTTAAGTATGATATCTTAATTTCATTATTAAATAAAAATAAAGATAGAGAAGAAGATTTATTTGAAAAAAAAGACATAAGTTTATTTTCTTATGTTAAGCAAAATTTTTCTGTGAATACTTTTTTAAAAAAAAGGGCTTCTTATTTAGAATTTGGAGAATTGGGGAAGATGTTGGGCAGACCATTAAAAGACTTACTGGAGCTTGATAAAAAATATCAAGAATATAAAAATGGAGAAATTGAATTTGTTAAAAACTTTATTACAGAAGTTGAAGAAAAAAATATTACAGAAGTCGACTATTTAAGTTATGTTTTAAGTAATAAAATAGCTAAATTAAAAGGAGATAAAGAAAGTGTTTTAATATTGGATGATTTAGACAGATTAGACCCAGAACATGTATTTAGATTATTAAATATATTCTCAGCATTTTTCGAACAAAACGAAAACAATAAATTTGGTTTTAATAAAATTATTTTAGTTGCTGATTATAGTAATTTAAAAAGTATTTTTTCTCATAAATATGGAAAAAATACCTGTGAAAGAGGTTACTTTAATAAATTTTACAGTATTGAAGTTTTTGATTTTGATAATTCAAAAATAATAGAAAGGTATTTAAATCATTTTTTTAAAGAAATAAAAACAGATAATACTGTATTAAAAGACAGTATAAACGGTAAAGGTTTTCATATTAAATTTTTTTTGGAAGATGTTTTAATTAGATTAGTAGTAATTAAAAAATTAGACTTAAGGCAGTTGATGACAATTAATAAGTTTGAATTGCC
>CAZEZI010000190.1:0-3529 GCA_964516315.1 uncultured Thioalkalispiraceae bacterium | reverse complement strand
TTACGCTGCGAATTTAGCGACATGATATTGGTATTAATAACTTGTGGCATGACGCACTCCTAATCATTTCCTTCACCACGCTTTGATGTTGCGGCTTAGGGATATTCAAATAACGATAAGGGTAATGAATTGTTAACTACCCTATCGCTTCCGTGATACCTAGCGTCCGGGATTTAAGTATCTTTAGGGTAAGGAGCAAAAAAAAGTAAAATAATTTGCAGTGAGTAAAAAAGAGGAGAGGTCTTTATAAGATATTGTTTTTATTAGATATAATCGAACATTGAGATACCTTGTACCCGGGTAAATGCTTTTTGTGAGGCTTGAAGACCGGTTAATTTCAGATTTAATTCGCTCACCGCCTTGGCATAATCCAGATCTTCAATACCGGATAATATCTCTTTAATTTGCAGATTATAATCTTCATTAATGGACTGTTGTGCGTCTAAAGCTTTCAACCGTGCACCAGTATTGGAGCGAACCTCCAGCACCCGACCTAATGAATTATCGATACCTAAAATAGTGCGATTTATTTCGTTATGCAGATCAGCATTTTGCTTAGGATCACCACGCGGGGTTTTTAAAGTTTCTACAAAATTATTTAATGTTGTAAAAACATCCTGGTTCTCACTCGGCCGTACCACAAAAAAATCATTTACATCCGGCTCACCTTCAATAAAAACTCGCACACCATTAAATTCTATATTTGCACCTTCGACATAAACCGTGCCCACAGGAATAATTTCTTCATTATTTGCATTCATTACTTTATAGGTTGTCGGTTCATTTGGATCAATGGATTCTTTCTTGTCAAAAATAATCGCATAAGTACCATCATCATAACGGCCGGTGACACTACCAGGGTCAATAATGGCAGAACCAGTATTGGTTTTATTTTCAAGCGCGGTAAATTCAGTATTACCATCTTTAATAGCACGAAAAACAAAATTACCAGAATCACTGGTTGCGATAGTACGTTTGGGACCAATTTGTAAATTACGCTGCGTGTCATCGCCCTGATATTCGTATTCACCGTTTTCATTATTCACAAATGGTCTAAAATTTATTTTTGAACCGGAAAATAAATAATCACCCGAGCCATCAGTCGAGTTTGCCATATCCAGAATTTCTTCAAGCAACTGATCAACTTCTTCTGCAATAAAGTTACGTGTTTCATTTGTTTGTGAGGCATTATTTGCAGCAATAGCCAACTCACGTACACGCTGCAAAATATCGGTTGCATTACCCATAATGGATTCTTCAACTGTTAAACGTGCACGTGCAGCATCAATGTTTTTTTGATACTGAGAATTTGTATCCAGAATAGTTCTAAGATCAACAACTCTGGCCGCACCAATAGGATCTTCTGAGGGTTTAAATATTCTTTTACCTGTTGCAATTTGCTTTTGTACCTTCGACAATTTTTCCTGCTGTTCCAGCATCGCATTAATGGCAACGTCTTGCGTTTGGCTTGTTGATACTCGCATCTCGATTACCTGAACGTTTGCATTAAAGTGTCAAACAGCTCTTTAGCGGTTGCAATAACCTGTGCATTCGCTTTATAAAGTTGCTGGTATCGAACAAGATTAGCGGCTTCTTCATCCATATTAACACCGGATATAGATTCACGCCGTTGATCCGCTTGTTGTAACAGCAGTTGTTGTGCCTTACTACTGGTATCCAGTTCATGAGTTTTACTGCCAACCCGGGAAACAAGCTGTGCGTAAATCTGTGTATACGTGCCTGTTTTATCCGCCAGTAAACGCTCGCCCTGTAAACCGGCCAGTGAGACCGCATTGCTGTTATCACCCAGACCATCTTTATTAAATTCAATATGAAACGTATCACCTTGTTTTGGATTACCTGTAATTTTGAAGCGGACTTTCAAATCCACACCGTCGGGCGTTGGGAAAACTGAAATTCCTTTTTCTGGATCATATTCATGTAGCGATGTGATTTGTGGTGCAGAGGCTGGTGACTCAGGGCTCACAGCCGTTGCATGTCCCTCTTCATTTGCCTCTATATGTGGGGCATCAGGAACCGCAGCTAACTTGTGAGTAATCGGGTTACCCTTGTTATCCAGTATTTCATAGTGTCTATCATCAACAAAACGCACTACCAGCGGCATTTCAAGATCTTTATTATTGCCCTTAAATAATTCAGAATCGGTACTCAGTACTTCAACATCTGTAATTTTGCCATCACCTAAATTAGCGACATTTACAAATGCACGCACAGGTGAGGCAGCGGCAATCTTTTTAACATCATTAATTAAAACCTTGAAGCGTTGCCCTGCCTCAACCGTTGGGCGAATAATAAAGCTGTCCTGGCTTTCGATGCTACTACCCGATTCAATACTTAATTTAAAACCTTCGTCTTCTATGTCAACAGGGAAAGATGAAAATTCGGCAACCAGTTTATCATCCATTAAACGTATAAGCCGGTATTTCCCGTCATGGAATGATAAACGATAATCACTCACCGTCACTTTATCGAGGTTGGTAATTTCGGCAGATATTTTTATATCGCCTTTATTATTAATACTTTGTTTAACCTGAGGAGCCGTTACATCCAGTTCTTCAAAGAAAGTTCCGCCCAGTACATTTTTCAGATCCATACCAAGATGATGCTGTTCATTAAAGGTTTTTGAAATACCAATAGCAATACGGCCTAAATCATTTTGCGAGACATCCAGAATACCTGTTTTAAATTCAAGCATTCCACCCAACTCACCACCCGACAGAAATTTTGTAACAATCAATTCTGCTGTCTGGTTTTTAAAAATAACTTCCACCTCAGAGGCATCATCTGGGCTTGCAATCACATCCATCTTTGCCGCCAGACCACCCACAACCAGTGTTTGCCCGTTACCAATAAAAACATTTAAACGGCCATCATCCTGTATTTGCCCACGCACTGATACCTTTTCAGAAAGTTGTAATAACAACCGTTCTCGCTGGTCGAGCAAGTCATTGGGTTCTGTACCCCCCACTTCTTTCGCCCGCACAATGGCTTCGTTAACATCTGCAATCGCCTGAGCAAAATTATTAATATCCTGCACTGTATTACGCATGTCCTTTTGCACACCACGGCGTAGGGACTCAAAACGATCATCCAGATATTTAAAACGGTCTTCCAATGAATGGGCTTCACTAAGGAGAACCTGCCGTGCAGAAACAGAAGACGGATCATCTGCCACACCGTTCATAGCAGCAAAAAAATTCTGAATTGTTGGTGCAAGACCTGCATCAGGATCGGATAACAGGGTATCAACCTGACTGGTGTAATCATACTGCGTATCAAGCGCTTTACTGACAGAAGCAACATTGCGCAACTCTTCAGTTACAAAACTGTCATAAACACGACGTACGTTATCAACAATAACACCCGTACCCACCGCACCATTGCCACCTGGTTGTGGCATACGGGCAACCAGATCAGTACGCTGACGTGAATATCCTTTAGTCGCAGCATTTGCAATATTATGACTGGTTGTAGACAGCGCACGCTGCGCAGCAAGTGCGCCCGATGT
>CAZEZI010000189.1:0-3536 GCA_964516315.1 uncultured Thioalkalispiraceae bacterium | reverse complement strand
CTCGATCTTGGTTGTGGCTCTAATAAAATTCCCGGTTCACTTGGCATGGATATTCATCCATATGAAGGGGTTGATGTTGTACATAACCTTGATATTTTTCCATGGCCAATTGATGATAATTCAATCGACATGGTAAGTGCAAAACACATCATTGAGCATGTAGAAAGCATTCCGGCATTCATGAAAGAAATTCATCGAATCGTAAAACCAAATGGCACTATAATAATAGAAACACCACACTTTACTTCTTTAGATTCATGGGCAGATCCAACTCACCGCTGGCACCTGTCAACGAATTTTTCTGAGTTATTTACAAAAGGGCATTACCTGTCAGAACAAACTGGTGAGTTTGAAGTTCGGGTTAATAAAGTTTCCTTTGGTAGCTTTATTATGACATGGCCTGCACGTTTAATATGTGCAGTTTTTGGGCGCCGAACCTGGGAAAGGTATTTTAGCTTTATTTTCCGTGCAAGAAATTTGTATGTAGAATTAAAAATAATTAAAAATAACTGATATTTATTTAGCTATTTTTTTTGCCAAAACTAAAAAAGTTGACGAATAAAAAAATCGCTCTGTTATATATTTATGAATAAGACGTTTTAACTTTGACTTATTTCCTTTAGGTTTAGCGCAATTTCTTACTAACACAACCTGATATCCATTTAATGCTAACAACGTCTCTAGTGACTTAGGGTGATAATAAAACACATGATGATCAGAATCATAATATTTACCAATATTTTTCTTTCTCAACCCCATCTTTTCAAGTATAAATTTAAATTTATTTGAGGTTGATTTTATATTTGGAACAGAAATATATAAATAACCGTCATCTGATAATAACTGGTGAAAATATTCAAGATATTTTACTGGTGATTTTAAATGTTCTAAAACCTGATTTAAATAAACTAATTTATAACTCGATTGTTCCCATGGAATACTAAAAAAACCACCGCAATATACATCAAGTCCAAACTTTTCTTTTAAGTTATCCATTGCCTTGCAGTCAACATCATAGCCTTTGACTTTCCAGCCTTCATTTTCAGCATGCCGAGAATGAGTGCCATCACCCACACCAAAATCAAGCATTAGTCCTTTGCTATTAATAACGTTATCAATAGCACTAAAGTTATCTCTAACTACAAAATCTTGATGTTCCACAAGAACTTTAGAATATTCGCTAGGAATATAATGTGAATAAAAATCATCCAAAAATTCATCACTATAAACAGGATTCATAAACTGAACATTACAGTTCTCACATAAAGAAAAACAATTCCCTCTATAATCGCTATGGTAGTCATTTATTTTTTCTGATTTACACGCAGGACACTCTAAATACTTACTATCATATTTATTCATTAAATACTTCCTTCATTATTTAGATCATCCCAGCCATAACCACGCAACAATGAGCGCCAGTTTATGTCTGAAAAATAAAAGGTATCCTGATTTTTTGATATCTTATTCAAAGATCGCTTTAATCGCAATAAATTATCTTTTTGCCATTTCAATCGCTGCCTTCTAATTCCACACTTATCAAAATCAATTAAATAACAACGTCCGCCCTCATCTAGCAATATATTATTCGCATTTAAATCTGCATGATAAACACCTTGTTCATGAAACCGACGAATCACACTACCAATTGCAATCCAATATCCTTCAGTAAGTTCTTCTGTCATAAGGATGTGCATCAGAGTCCTTGAGTGCGGGATACGATGCATCATAATATCAGCCTTATAAAGCAAACCAGTTCTTTCTACCTTTATCGCAGCAGGTGTTGGTACGGGGAGACCTTTTTCTTGCATTTTCTCAAGCAAAGTCCATTCTCGCCATGGTCTCGAGAACCTTAGTCCCAACCAAAAGTAGTGTTCGTTTGAAATTTTTGCTACGAGTCCACCCCGCTGATAGTGCCGAAGAACAAAATCCTGCCCCTGATGTTGAATAAAAAAAGTGGTGCCTCGACCTTCTGCAAAACCTACGATAGCAGAGCGCTGTGCCCATTCACTTGATTTAAAGCTAATATCTTCAATATTCTTAAAAATATTCGAATCATAGCGAATATGTTCGCCTTTTTTATGATATTCAACAATGTTCATACTGTTTATAGTTTCTTAGTTAGTGAAAACTTCTGTAGTATAATGCTAAATTAAAGAAATTATAAATAACACCTAAACTGAAATTAAAAATGCCACTTTTTTCAACATCTCCGAAAAATATTTGTATTTTGCGACTCTCTGCAATCGGAGATATCTGCCATACATTACCTGTCATACGCACAATTCAAGCTCATTGGCCTCAAGCAAAAATAACCTGGGTTATTGGACAATCCGAATATAACTTACTCAAGGGCATCTCAGAGATAGATTTTATTGTTTTTGATAAACAAAGAGGAATAAGAGAGTATTTAAAATTATATTCCTCACTTAAACATTTACATTTTGATGTACTTCTTCACATGCAGATGTCTTTAAGAGCAAGCCTTGCCAGCTTATTGATTAAATCAAATATTAAAGTTGGTTTTGATCGACAGCGCGCAAAAGATGGTCAATGGCTCTTCACCAACAATAAAATAAAACACCAATCACAACAGCATGTTGTTGACAGTCTTTTTGGGTTTTCTGATTATTTAGGTATTGAAAATCACAAACTAATCTGGAATATTCCAATATCATCAAATGACCGTGAATCATCAAAGAAACTTTTAGATAATAAATCAAAATATATTGTAATAAGCCCATGCTCTAGCAAAACGTATCGTAACTGGAATATACAAGGATATGCGGCTGTTGCAGACTATATAAAAGAAAAATATAACTACGATGTAGTATTAACAGGTGGCCATTCTGACATAGAGAAAGATTATGCTGAGCAAATATATAATGCATGTTCACATAAGCCATTAAACCTCATTGGCAAAACTAATTTAAAAGAACTTTTATCTATTATAGAAGAAGCAACGTTTATTATTAGTCCTGACTCAGGACCTGCACACATGTCGACAGCTATGAGCACACCCGTTATCGGATTATATGCTACGACTAACCCTGACCGAGCCAGACCTTATTTAAGTTCAGACTGGGTAGTTAACCGCTATCCTGATGCTATTTATAAAAAACTTCATAAACAAGTAAACGATGTACCCTGGGGAACTCGGGTTCGAGACAAATGGGCAATGAACCTGATAACAATTGATGATGTAACAAAGATGATTGATAAATTTATGAAACAATCATCCCATTCAAAATAAAAGCGTTGGTATTATTTTTATGAAAATATGGGCAGCAAAACAATCCTGGGTTTCAAAAAAGGCTATAAAAAAAGCAGAAGCATTGGATAAAAATAAAATTACACGAATTGCCATCATCAAGCATGCTGCTCTTGGCGATATGCTTCAAGTCAGGCCTATGCTCATTACTTTAAGAGAGGCATTTCCCAATGCTCAGTTAACTCTCAGTGTCGTTACAAATTATATGAAAGGTATTCCTGAGGATCTTATTGATCATCTTCATATAGCCAAAGGAAATGAAAAA
>CAZEZI010000188.1:0-3539 GCA_964516315.1 uncultured Thioalkalispiraceae bacterium | reverse complement strand
TGTTAGGCAAGAAACTGGAAGCGGTTGTGGTTGACCCGGCTTCAAACTGGCCTTTATTTGCAGAAAAAGCACGTGAATTATTACAAAAGAACAAAGTGGATGTTGTCTTCGGTTGCTGGACATCAGTATCACGTAAATCAGTTCTTCCGGTTTTTGAAGAGTTAAACGGTTTGTTGTTTTACCCTGTGCAATACGAAGGTGAAGAGTCGTCTAAAAATGTTTTCTACACCGGTGCTGCGCCAAACCAGCAAGCAATTCCTGCTGTTGATTATTTAATGAATGAAATTGGTGTGAAACGTTGGGTATTAGCGGGTACGGATTATGTTTACCCTCGTACAACCAATAAAATTTTAGAGGCTTATTTAAAACATAAAGGTGTTAAAGCGAAAGATATTATGATCAACTACACGCCTTTCGGACATTCTGACTGGCAAAGTATTGTTTCAGATATTAAAAAGTTTGGTTCCAAGGGTAAAAAGACTGCGGTTGTTTCTACTATCAATGGTGATGCAAACGTACCTTTCTATAAAGAGTTAGGCAATCAGGGTGTTTCGGCTGAAAATATTCCAGTGGTTGCTTTCTCGGTTGGTGAAGAAGAGCTTTCAGGTATTGATACTAAACCTCTGGTTGGTCATTTAGCGGCATGGAATTATTTCATGAGCGTTGATTCAAAAGAAAATGCTGCGTTTATTAAAAAATGGAAAAAATTCATTAAAAACAAAAAACGCGTAACCAACGATCCTATGGAGGCCACTTATATTGGTTTCAATATGTGGGTTAAAGCGGTTGAAAAAGCAAAAACAACGGATGTAAATGCGGTTGAAAAAGCAATGATTGGTATTAAAACACCAAACCTGACTGGTGGCATTGCTGAAATGTTACCAAACCATCACTTAACAAAACCTGTTCTTATTGGCGAAATCCAGGAAGACGGTCAGTTTGATGTGGTATGGCAAACAGATGGTCTGGTTCCAGGGGATGCATGGTCTGATCACTTGCCAGGCAGTAAAGATGTAGTATCGGACTGGGTTAAACTTAAGTGTGGTAACTACAACACTAAAACCAAAAAGTGCTCTGGTCAGAACTTTAAGTAATAATGTAAGTGAAGTTATAATCCCGGCTAACCGTGGTTAGTCGGGATTTGTTTTTAACCAGGCATATAATCATTTATTAAAAGACTATTAAGTTTTACTGGCTCGGGTTATGATTTGGGCCACAAAATATCCTGTATTAAAAAAAACAACAATGACATTTTCAAGCCGAAAAAATATCCAAATATTCTTAAGCCTTATTTTAATGGTACTGGTGAGTGTAAGTTATTCGGCGGTGGATTCAACTACTTCAGTAGAATCAAAAACAGAAACGCCAGCTACAACAGTCATTTCATTTGAAGCGGCTACTACCAATTTGATTGCTGGTAGCTATTCCGATCGTGAAAAAGCCATACAGACATTATCATTGGTAGATGATGAGCGAGTCCTGCCAGTCTTTCAGAAAATGCTAAAAACTAAACTCTATTATATTAAAAAAACAAAGCAGCTGATTTTTATTGAAAAAACAGATGAAGGTTATAAAACAACATCGGTACTGAATAATAAAAATTTGGGTCTGTTTGAAAAAAATAAATTAAAGAAAGTAAAAGTTAACAATAAGTTGCGGCGCCAGTTACGTGGCTATATCGCCCGTCTTGGTTTAAAAAGTACCGATGTTGCAGTACGTAAAGCAGCCGTTAAACATTTGTTGAAAAATATTAATGAAGAAACAATTACGATTCTGCAAACGTTAGACAAGCAAGAAACCAATAGCACTATAAAAGAACTTGTTGCTGCGGGTGTTTCAATATGGAACTTGAATTCAGACGATAAAGCCATTCAACTGGCAGCTATCAAAGCCTTGTCAAAAAGTCTGGTGCCTGAAGTGAAAGTTAAGCTACAGGAAATTATTGAAGACACAGAAGATGCCACGATTAAAAGGGCGGCAATAAACTCGCTAAAAAAGATAGATTCTAAAATTAGTACGTTTGCATTTCTGGAGAACCTGGTTTTTGGCTTAAGTCTAGGTTCAGTTTTATTATTAATTGCAGTGGGCCTTGCTATCACCTTTGGTGTGATGGGTGTGATTAATATGGCGCATGGCGAGCTGATGATGTTAGGTGCCTACACGACTTATGTCGTTCAACAAATGTTACCCGAGCATATTACAGCATCTATCTTTATATCAATACCGCTTGCATTTTTAGTCGCGGGTGCCTTTGGTGTTGCGATTGAACGCTTTGTTATTCGCTATTTATATGGGCGGCCACTCGAAACTTTGTTGGCGACCTTTGGTATTAGTTTAATCCTGCAACAGTTAGTGCGCTCAATCTTTGGGCCGACTAATCAAGCGGTTGAAACACCTGCCTTTATGAGTGGCTCATTAGAAATTAACAGTATCTTTGCGATAACCTATAACCGTTTATATATTTTTGTTTTTGCCATTGTTGTGCTTTTGTTGTTGATGCTTATTTTAAAGAAAACAAAGTTAGGTTTGCAGGTGCGTGCGGTCTCGCAAAACAGAACCATGGCAAAAGCAATGGGCGTCAAGTCCGAATGGGTTGATGCGATGACCTTTGGCCTGGGTTCCGGTATTGCGGGTGTGGCGGGTGTTGCTTTAAGCCAGTTAACCAATGTAGGGCCGAACCTTGGGCAGGGCTATATTATCGACTCCTTTATGGTTGTGGTCTTCGGTGGTGTGGGTAATTTATTAGGTACATTTGTTGGTGCAATGTCATTGGGTGTATTTAATAAATTCCTTGAGCCCTGGTCGGGGGCGGTGCTGGCTAAAATACTGGTGCTAATTTTTATTATCCTGTTTATACAAAAACGCCCACGTGGCTTATTCCCTAAAAAAGGCCGTGGAGTGGAAGATTAGTATAATGGCCAGAAAACCTTTTATAGTCGATTTTTTACAAAACGATAAAGGCGGCAAAGTCTTTGTCAGCATTTTGCTCGTTTTAATGCTTGCTGTACCAGTATTAAACTTGCTTGTTCCGGCTGATTCATTTTTTCATATACCGACGTACACAGTAACGTTGTTAGGTAAATACTTAAGTTATGCCATCCTCGCGATTGCGCTTGATTTAGTTTGGGGTTACTGCGGCATTTTAAGTTTAGGCCATGCGGCTTTCTTTGCGCTTGGCGGCTACGCCATGGGGATGTATTTAATGCACCAAATTGGCGACCGTGGTGTTTATGGTAATGCCGAGCTGCCTGATTTTATGGTATTCCTGAACTGGACCGAGTTGCCCTGGTATTGGCAAGGCTTTGATATGTTCTGGTTTGCCATGCTGATGGTGCTGGTGGTGCCGGGTTTGTTAGCGCTGGTGTTTGGCTGGCTTGCATTTCGTGCCCGCGTTACTGGCGTGTACCTGTCAATTATTACGCAAGCACTGACATATGCTTTGCTGCTCGCCTTCTTTATGAATGAACTGGGTTTTGGCGGCAACAATGGTTTAACCGATTTTAAAGATATTTTAGGTTATGACTTACAGGCGGATACAA
>CAZEZI010000187.1:0-3559 GCA_964516315.1 uncultured Thioalkalispiraceae bacterium | reverse complement strand
GGGAATGAGTTCTTCAATCAAGGTCTGGTAAAACAGAAGATTACTGTCAAGCGAAACGGGATACCTTTATATATAGATAGAAATATTATTGATACTCAGTCCGGTATACTTTCTGCGATCTGGGGCTTGAACAAATTTCCGCTAATGGCGACAATGCTGGTAACCTTAAACAGTGATTCGAATAGTAAAATAGACCTGGATTCAATCAATGAATTGCAGCAACATACCTTACAGAGAATGATAAGTTATACACTACATGATGATTTATTATTGATTCGATATTTTGGGTATCATGCTCGTGAAGCATTAGCATTATTTTCAGAGTGTTGGTCGATTACCCGGCCGCAACTGTTACAAAAGAAAAGTTGCCCGCCACGTATTTGGGCAACATAATAAAAAATAAAAGGCTTTGTTATGGAATTGTCACCTCGTGAAAAAGATAAACTCCTGTTATTTACTGCCGCATTACTTGCTGAGCGACGAAAAGATCGTGGGCTTAAATTAAATTATCCTGAGTCGGTTGCCTATATTTCGGCTGCGATTATGGAAGGTGCACGCGATGGGAAAACAGTTGCGGAGTTAATGTCGTATGGAACCACTTTGTTAACGGCTGATGACGTGATGGACGGCATTGCCGAGATGATTCATGATGTGCAAGTTGAAGCAACCTTTCCCGATGGCACTAAACTTGTCACTGTCCATAACCCGATTCAATAAGGAGCGCCAAGATGATACCCGGAGAATATTTTATTGATGAAGGTGAAATTGAGTTAAACGAGGGGCGCGCAACGCAAACAGTGCAAGTGTCGAATACCGGTGACCGGCCGATACAGGTTGGTTCGCATTACCACTTCTATGAAGTGAATTCGGCACTGGATTTCAAGCGTGATGCAAGCAAAGGTTATCGCTTGAATATTGCTGCAGGAACGGCAGTCCGTTTTGAGCCGGGGCAAATGCGTGAAGTGGAACTGGTTGAATACGCCGGTGATAAAATCATTTATGGTTTTAATGCAGAAGTAATGGGTAAATTAAGCAATAAAAAAGCAGGGGGCGCATCATGAGTAGCATTGATAAGCGCGCTTATGCAGAAATGTTTGGCCCAACCAAAGGTGACCGGGTGCGCCTGGGCGATACCGAACTTATTATCGAAGTCGAAGAAGATAAAACCTTTTATGGTGACGAGGTTAAATTTGGTGGTGGTAAAGTTATACGCGATGGCATGGGGCAAAGCCAGCGCACCGCAAAAGATGTTGCCGATGTGGTGATTACCAATGCACTCATTCTCGACCATTGGGGCATTATTAAAGCAGACATCGGGATTAAAAATGGCTTGATCAGCGGCATTGGAAAAGCAGGTAACCCCGATGTACAGCCGGGTGTCGATATTATTATTGGTCCCGGCACCGAAATTATAGCGGGTGAAGGACAAATTATTACCGCCGGCGGTATCGATGCCCATATTCATTTTATTTGTCCGCAACAAATTGAAGAAGCATTGATGTCGGGTGTTACCACGATGCTGGGTGGGGGTACCGGGCCGGCAACGGGCACCAATGCAACCACCTGCACACCGGGTCCATGGAATATTCATCGCATGTACGAAGCGGCAGATGTTCTGCCAATGAATATTGGCTTTTTAGGTAAAGGCAATGCAAGTTTACCTGAAGCACTGGAAGAACAAGTTGCTGCCGGTGTGATGGGTTTAAAATTACATGAAGACTGGGGCACTACACCGGCCTCAATTGATAACTGCTTAAGTGTTGCCGAAGCAATGGATGTACAGGTAGCGATTCACACCGATACCTTAAATGAATCCGGTTTTATTGAAGATACGCTTAACGCATTTAAAGGCCGTGCAATTCACACTTACCATACCGAAGGCGCGGGTGGTGGCCATGCACCTGATATTATAAAAGCCTGTGGTGAAAGTAATATTTTACCATCATCCACTAACCCGACACGCCCCTACACAGTCAATACTATTGATGAGCACCTGGATATGTTAATGGTCTGCCATCATCTCGATAGCAGTATTCCTGAAGACGTCGCTTTTGCCGAATCGCGCATTCGACGTGAAACGATAGCCGCAGAAGACATTTTGCATGATCTCGGTGCGTTCAGCATGATCGCATCGGACTCACAAGCCATGGGTCGCGTTGGTGAAGTTATCACGCGCACCTGGCAAACCGCACATAAAATGAAAGTACAACGAGGTGCCCTGGAAGGTGATTCAAATCGTAACGATAATAATCGTGCCAGACGTTATATCGCGAAGTATACGATTAATCCTGCTATTACACATGGTATAGCCGATATAGTGGGTTCGATTGCAGTGGGCAAACTTGCTGATCTGGTTTTTTGGAAACCGGCCTTTTTTGCTGCCAAACCGGCACTGATAATGAAAGGCGGGATGATCGCTGCGGCACCGATGGGTGATCCGAATGCATCCATTCCAACACCGCAACCCGTGCATTACCGCCCCATGTTTGGTGCCTATGGTAAAGCCTTAAGTAATACCTGTGTGAGTTTTATGTCGCAAGCGGCGGTGGAGGCTGGCGTTAAAGATCAACTGGGTTTAAATAAAAAAGTTGTTGCGGTTAGAAACACCCGTAATATTAGCAAAAAAGATATGTTGCTTAATGATTATATGCCCGACATCAGCGTTGACCCGCAAACTTATGAAGTAAAAGCAGACGGCAAATTGTTAACCTGTGAACCGGCAGAGAGTTTGCCATTGGCTCAGCGGTATTTTTTATTTTAAAGAATTAACTATGGCGGCACGATGAAAATAGCATATGGAATATACAGTGTTCTCAGTGTTTTTTATCGTGCTGTTGTTGTTGAAATTATAAAAACTTTAAGAGTGTAGTTAATGTCAACCGTTTTATTATTCGAAGAACTAATTAAGCACAGCCATGAACATCAGGATCATGATATTGAATTAACTTTAACCTTGCCCTATGAAAAAAGACAAAAAAGCCGCTTTCGTGCACAACTGAATAATGGTGAAGAAGTGGGCATTATGATTGAGCGTGGTTCTGTTCTGCGTGATGGTGATTGTTTAAAATCAAAAAATGGCACTATAGTTAAAATTATTTCTGCTGATGAAGCAGTTAGTACGGTGCATTGTGATAACGCATTTGACCTGGCGCGCGCAGCTTATCATTTAGGCAATCGACATGTGCCTCTACAAGTCGGAGCAACATGGTTACGTTATTTGCATGATCATGTACTGGATGAAATGGTTAAAGGTTTTGGCTTAATAATTAAATATGAGTCAGCACCCTTTGAGCCGGAAATTGGTGCGTATCACACAAGTCACGCACATTCACATTCTCACGATAGCCATCATTGATGCGTAAATTTAAATGAGCCAGTCAACACAAATATCAATGATGCAATTATGGCGCTTGATCAGCCCGTCATTACCCGTTGGTGCCTATGCGTACTCGCAAGGGTTTGAATATGCGATTGATTGCGAATGGGTCACGAATGATAAAACCAGTTTCGAATGGATAAGCGGTGTGCTCGTCAATAACCTGGCCTACCTCGATTTACC
>CAZEZI010000186.1:0-3579 GCA_964516315.1 uncultured Thioalkalispiraceae bacterium | reverse complement strand
GTGGACTTTAATGGTACAGCAGCGCAAGTGGCCGGTAATATCAATTGCCCACTATCAGTGGCAGCGGCAGCGGTTTATTATGTTTTTCGTTGCTTGCTACCGGAACATACTCCTGCCTGTGCGGGCAGCTTTCGTGCGATACAACTGCATGCACCCAGGCATAGTTTAGTTAATGCGAGTCGACCGGCAGCAGTCGCAGCCGGTAATGTTGAAACCAGCACGCGTATTGTAGATGTTGTGATTGGCGCATTGCTACAGGCGATACCAGAACAACTGGCCGCAGCCAGTCATGGCAGCATGAATAATGTTGCCATGGGTTTTGTTGGTGATAGCCAACAAGCTGCCTGGGACTATTACGAAACCATTGGCGGTGGTATGGGAGCTAGTGTTCATGCACAAGGTTTAAGTGCGGTGCAAACACATATGACCAACACATTGAATACACCGGTAGAAGTACTGGAAACAAGTTACCCGTTGCGCATAAAACAATATGCTATTCGAAAAGGCTCGGGTGGTGTCGGGAAAAATAACGGTGGCGATGGTATTGTTCGTGAATATGAATTTACCCATGAGGCAAGTGTAACCTTGCTAACTGAACGCCGAAGTACAGCACCATGGGGTGTTGAAAAAGGTGGTGAAGCACAGCGTGGCAAAAACAGTTTAAATAAAAAAGAACTGCCCGCTAAAATCAGTATACAGGTAAAACAAGGTGACTGTTTAAAAATAGAAACGGCAGGTGGAGGTGCCTGGGGTGTTGCTGAATAGCCTTGAATGGATAGAACTTACTTTTTTCGTCATACTCGCGAAGAGCCTGTCCCCAGTGGAGACGGGGATGGGTATCCAGAAGATTTGAATATAAACTTAATTTAATGGACTGGATTCCCGCCTCCGTGGGAATGACGCAGTTACTATGAAACAATATCCTGAATATTTAATCAGTTTATTCTTTAAGGATTAACAACGGAACAAAAAATGTGTGGAATCTGTGGTGAAGTTCGTTTTGACGAACAAGCTGTACAACAAAATATTTTACAAGCCATGTTATCTAAACTCGAACGGCGTGGCCCCGATGCGGAAGGCTTATGGTTAAAAGATAAAATTGCCTTTGCACATCGACGTTTGTCCGTTATTGATTTAACGGAAGATTCCAGTCAACCAATGGTTGATGAAGCATTGCAACTCACTTTAGTATTTAACGGTGCCATTTATAATTATCCCGAACTGCGTGCACAGTTTATAAAAGAAGGTTATGTATTTAAATCGCACGGCGATACCGAAGTTATTTTAAAGGCTTACCATAAATGGGGCGAGCAATGTCCCAAATATTTACACGGTATGTTTGCCTTTGCGATTTGGGACTGGAAAAAACAAAGCTTGTTTTTAGCGCGAGACAGGATGGGTATAAAGCCACTGTATTATTCATTTACCAGTAATCAATTACGTTTTGCCTCTAATATACAGGCCTTGTTAGCCAGTAATAAAATAGACAATGCTATCGATACCAGCATTAATCCGGTTGGCTTGCATAACCAGTTTACTTTGCACGCCGTTATTCCTGCACCCAATACTATTCTAAACGGTATTCAAAAGTTAGAGCCGGGTACAACATTAACAGTCAAAAATAACACGAATTATAAAACACAGCGTTATTGGGAATATGATGCGACGCGCCCGGATACTGAAATGTCGGAGAATGAGTGGGTGGCTGCCATTCACGATAGTTTACGCGACGCGGTACGCAAACGTCTGGATATAGCCGATGTGCCCGTCGGTGTTTTGTTATCCGGTGGTCTGGACTCAAGCTTACTTGTCGGTTTGTTAGCCGAAGCGGGTGTAAAAGATATTCGTACGTTTTCAATCGGTTTTGAAGATCAACCTGAAGAGAAGGGTAGTGAGTTTGAATTTTCGGATGCGGTGGTTGAGCGTTATCAAACGCAACACCAGAAAATACAGATCCCAAATGCTGAAGTATTAAAACGTTTACCAGAAGCCGTGCAGGCGATGTCCGAACCGATGGTGGGGCAGGACGCAGTGGCATTTTATTTGTTGTCCGAGCAAGTATCGAAACACGTAAAAGTAGTACAAAGCGGCCAGGGAGCAGATGAAGTGTTTGCCGGTTACTTCTGGTTTCCAAGAATACAGCAAGACAACTTAACCCCAGGTGTTGAGCGTTTTGCTAAATATTATTTTGATCGTGACCATACGGAATTTCTGGAAATGGTAAGCGAAGATTACCGCGGTGAAGATTACACCTCTAAAATTATTCAGGATTTATTAGCCCGCCCACAGGCCGACACTTTTATCGACCGGGTTTTACATATGGATGTGAACACGCTGGTGGTGGACGACCCTGTTAAACGGGTCGATAACATGACCATGGCGTTTGGTCTGGAAGCACGGGTACCTTTTTTAGATCACCACCTCGTTGAACTGGCTGCTAAAATGCCACCAGAAATGAAATTGCAGTCTGGCGGCAAGCATATCTTAAAGAAAATTGCGCGCGGCATTGTGCCCGATAGCGTAATAGACCGACCCAAAGGCTACTTCCCGATGCCGGCATTAAAATATGTACGTGGCGAGTTTCTTGAATTTATGCAGGACATTTTAAACAGCAGTGCGTGTATTAACCGGGGTGTTTATAACCGGGCGTATATGGATAAGCTGTTAAAAAAGCCGGATGAATATTTCACCCGACTACAGGGCAGTAAACTCTGGCATTTAGCGTTGCTGGAGTATTGGTTACAAACGCATGTTGATTAAGCGTACTCTTAATCAAGCGTCGGGCTATTGCCTTTAGAGGGCTTTGGTTTAAGAACAATAAAGGCATGATTATTTGCTTTATGGCAAGCTATGCAGTGGCTACGCATTGTTTCAAAGCTGCGACTAAACTGCCCCCAGTTTTTATTTTTGATGGCGGCTTCAACTGGCTCAAATGCATGACCAAAAGACTCTTTAATACTGGCTGCACGTTTGGGGCGGGTGATCTTGAGGGTTTTAATTAAGCCGCCCATTTCTTCTAGCTGGTATTGAGCAAATTGCCATTTTCCCTGCTTACCTGCCCAGTATAAATTACGGTAACGTTCACCCATTTGAATCATCAGGTCGGAGGTGCTGGGGATAACTTTCACTAAGTTAATTAATTTTTGCTCATGGCTGCCGTTTTTTCGCCAGTCACTGTCGTTAGCGGCAATGGCTGATGAATAAGTGAGCACAAGAAGGGTTGTAATAGCTGATAGCTTAAAGTGATACATGTGTTTGCCTCTTTGTTGAATCTCAAATGGGTTAAAAATAGCAATAAATACAGTATATAGAAATTAACTCTAAATGCAAATCATTCTCAATAAGATTTATAAAGGTGGGTTTAAGAGGTAAGTACTTACTTATATCGTTTGATGCAGGGGTCACAGGGTAAGTCAGCGTAGTCGTTTAATTTTGATTAGGCATCGCAATTATTGGCCTGTTTTAGTATCCTGTCGCGGATGATAGACGAAGAAAATAATACCATCCATACTCGTTTTCGTGGATTTTTGCCGGTGGTGGTTGATGTTGAAACCGGTGGTTTTAATGCCAATAAGCATG
>CAZEZI010000185.1:0-3598 GCA_964516315.1 uncultured Thioalkalispiraceae bacterium | reverse complement strand
CTTTCATCTCGACCCAGCGATCAGGATTTTTGTTTAGTTTTTTTGCCAGCGCCTGGGCATCTCTAAAATGCCCACGACCAACATTATAGGCAGACAGTGCCAGCCAGGAACGATCAGGCTCGTCTACGTCAGCAACCATTTTTTTCATCTTCGCCTGAAACTTTGCGCCGGCATATATATTTTGTTCTGCATGCAGGCGGTTTGTTACACCCAGTGATTTAGCTACCGGCTGCGTCAACATCATAATGCCGCGCACACCTGTCGGGCTTTTCGCTTTTCTATCCCAGTGTGATTCCTGGTAACTTTGCGCTGCCAGTAATGAAGGAGGAATATTATTTTTATTGGCCGCATCGATAAAAAATTGTTTGTATTGTGGCAAGCGTGTTTTAACTCTGGCTAAAAACTTATGGGTATCAACATAATCAAATATGCCGACGTAGCCGTAATATTTTTCCAGCATGTGAGACAGATCAAGATTTTTTTCATATTGCTCAAACCAGTCATTAATGACCCGCCTGAACTCATCATTATGTTTGTTCAACATCCATGCAAGTTCAGACTCTTTCGCCAGGGTATATTTATTTTGTATTTCGGTATAATAGCGACGTTCGATGTTATACAGGGTTGAATCACTGATTGTGCACTCTACTTTTCTATTCGCCACCTGTTTTAATAAAGCTTCCGTATTCAGGTCATTATCAATTGTCCACGACACATCAGGATAACTTGCCAATGAATCGATATAACTGCTGTCAGCCGCAACAATTATTTCGAGATTTTTTAAACCTTCAACTTTATCAATACGTTTTTTGCTGCGATGACAAACGAGATACTCATTGGTTTTTTGATAAACAGGGCCATAATCAAACTCAGTCTTACGCGCTTCAGTTACTGTCAGGCCGGCGGCAGCAAGATCACCTTCATTTCTACGTAATGCGTCTAACAATAATCTGGTGGAGTCATAAACTTTATATTCAACATCAACTTTCAGGCTCTGCGCAAATGACTGCGTCATATCATATTCAGGACCAGCAAGGTGGCTATCACGATCATAATAATATGTGGTTGGAAGGTTTGTGGTCAGAACAATAAGTCTACCGCGCTGCTTTATTTTCTCTAACAGCGAAACCGGTTTCTCCTGAAGTTTCTTTGCCACGGGCACAGGATTTTCGGATTGCCCGCATGCTGGCAACACCAGAGAAAACACCAGCATAAAAAAAATATTAGTAATAGACAACGAAGATAATTTTTTTTGATCAATGGCAATCACTTAAAACCCCGCACTGGCGATAACACCGTAAACAACTTAATTTGAGTCATCATAATCGCTGGATGATAAAAAAACCATCAGTACAGGTGGAAAGATTTATTACATAGTAATTTCGAGTCAATGACAGATGGTATGTAAAAAGTATTTCACTAATAATTAAACGGCTAATAAGGCTGATAAAATATAAAACGAATGGCAGCGTCGAAACCCGGCCGCTCAGATAGGCATTCAGATAACTGTTATCATAGCGCCCTCAAAAACAACCAAAGCAGCCACATCATGAACAACCTGGATGATTTTATACAACAGATAAAAGCCACGCCTGAAAAAACCGCATTTAAAGATGTTATCGACATCATCGATCAATATTACGATTACACCCCGACACAGTTTTCTAACGGCACCGCAAACGAAAAGATTATCAATGCTGCTGGTGAAAACGAAGGCTCGTGCAAACTGTTTTCATTCGCAAAAGCACATCAGCTGGATGAAACGCAGACACTGCACTGTTTTGGCCATTACTATCGTGATGATGTGTTACAGCATCCAAAGAATTCAGATCACGGTAATATTCGCGCATTTATAAAACATGGATGGTCACATGTGGTTTTTGAAGGGAACGCACTGACAGCTAAAAAATAATGAGAAAATAAGCGCCAGGTCACCATGTGAGGGAATTCATGGCCTCGGCTGCGGGTGTTGATCCTGCTATCCGGTTGTTATAATCTAGCTCACATAACCAAATAACAATAACAGTCCATGCACAAAACCCACCGGCACAATTAGCGCATCAATAATCACCATTATCCAGTCATGTTCGAGAATGCTTTTTGTAATGGCATAAAGTGGCACGGCCAACAACATGCAATAAACAGCAAACCTGAGATAATCCCGCCAGGAATTTTTAACAGAATCCCGTGCCGCCACCTTCACTCGATTTTTTTTTGCAAGATCGTCCAACTCAAGCAACACCACATCAGGTTTCATATCAGTTTTTCTACGCCGCCTTAACATGATTAAATTGTATTTATATGGAACCGGCACACTTGACATCCATTGCCAATCGATTGACTAAAGCTGCCAGATTGGTGATTGAGTAATCATTGCATGAATCAATCGTATTTCATGTTAACCAGCTTACCGGTGTAACGCTCAACAACTTCCTGCAAATTTCGCAAGCTGCCAACATGACAAACCAGCGCGCTATAAACACGCATATCGTGACCGGGCATATAATCCGCGCCACGTGGATAACCGCCGCAGCCGCAATCACACAGTTTTAGTTTGGATCGATATTTTTTAGCCATAACGGCCTCCTGATATTTCCTTAAATAAATATTAGAAGAGCCTGAAGGGGATGGATTGACATATCACGCCAATCGTTTAACAAAGACAAATGTATATAGCTATCATAGGGCCAGCTCTGCCGAGCTGCTTTGCTTACCGGCAAAGAGGTGCCTTAAACTTTCGTAAAATGCAGGATGCGATTATTCGCAGGCATCGCATGGTCAGCAACCAGACGCATGCCATTCTCATTTGCCAGCGACACCATGTCTTCAAAATGTTTGATACTGCTTAACGGGTCACGATTTTTTAACCATTGATCGAAAGATTCATTGCTCGAACTGGTATATTGGCCATTATAATTAAACGGCCCGTATATCATCAGCTCACCGCGCTCTGCCAGTAAGGCACCAACGCCAGACATAAAATCAGTCACATCCTGCTGACTCATAATATGGATCGAATTCGCAGTAAAAACCGCGTCAACATCCAGTTTCGGCCATGACGATTTGGTTACATTCAGTTCGAATGGCGGCAACACATTTGGCAGGCCAGCGTCATCAAGCCACATATTAATGCCTGCCAGGTAAGACCAACAATCACTGGTATGCCATTTCAGATGCGGCATATTCTCAGCAAAATATATTGCATGCTGACCAGTACCACTGCCGATCTCCAGCACGCTGGTAAGAGAAGAAAATACCGGCGAAATTACAGCAAGTATCGGCTCTTTATTCTGATCACAGGATTCAGAGTACGGTTTGTTCATAATTATCATTTAGCTGGCCTTACATCACTCTATGTTAAACTAGATTCACACTAACTCACCATCACATCCGTAATAAAAGTGCTTTCAGGGAAATCTCAGACAGGCCATTTCAGCACGTACCTTTTCGTCCTGTTAGTCTGTTTTTTCAACAATCAGGCACACGCTAACGGACATGAAGACGGTTCTTTCGGTCTGACCAGCTTTGCTTTTTCCAGTTATCTGGGCACCGGTTTTTACACCACCTCCGGGCAGAATGTTTTTGTGCTGCAAATGCC
>CAZEZI010000184.1:0-3601 GCA_964516315.1 uncultured Thioalkalispiraceae bacterium | reverse complement strand
TGCCGCTGATATTGTTGTTGTGTTTCGGCTGCAAGATTAAGTTTATCCAACATGCTATTGAATGCCATACCGACGACGGCTATTTCATCTTTACCTTTAATTGTTATATAGGAAGATAAATCACCCGTAGCAACTTTTTCTGAAGCATCTTTAAGGCTGAGAATACGCCGCGTCAATATGGTTCCCAACACGAGAGAAAATAGTGCGGTCAGTGCTATTTCTAACATAGCAATCAGAGAAATTTGTTCCTGTGCTTCATTGAGTACTTGTTGAATACTGGCAATAGAAATACCCAACTCAACGCGACCAAATTCCATTCCGTCCTCTTCAATAATTGCTGAAGCATCGAATACCCCATCATCGACGGTATCAAAATGTATATCTTTGATAAAGGGGCGTGTTAGTACAGATTCTGGTCCGTACTGCGCGAGTACGCCTGTTGTGCCTATAACTCTTGCGTAAATAATCCCCGGATTTTTTAAGAGCTCCTTTACAAACTCTTCCAGGGAAGCCAGATCAGTTGCTAACACTGCGTTTTTTGTTGTGGTTGCAAAAAGTGTGACTGTCGTGTCTGCACGTTTTATTAGTTGCTCTTCATTAGAGGCAGTTAAAAATAACAGGCTGTTCCAAATCAAAACCAACAACAAAATTGCTTCAATGGCGGCAATGCCCAGGATTGTTTTAAGACGAAAAGACATATTGCAAACTGTCGCTCATGATTAATTTTTATCGTGAATCAGGGCTTCCAGTAGATCAATCCCTAAAGCTCGCACATCATCCCATTCAGCATCGTGCGCATCTTCAATGCCTTTAAAGTTCATGTTTGACAGTAGACGTTTATCTTGCGGGTTTAATTCCAGTTCACGCATGGCTTTTTGCACATTTAACATGACATCTTTATTGAGTCTGGGATGTGCAGCAATTGCATGGGGAGTGTAGGCTTTTGTGGTCCAGAGGATTTTCAATTGTTCTCTTATTTCAGGTGACATATTGCGGAAAGTACGAACAACACCGCCACCTGCAGCGTAAAGTCCCCTGGCTACCGCGCGGTAAACGGAATCATGTGATGAAACATATTTAGGTGTAATGGCTATCGCGCGATTTTTTAATGTTGCACGAGGTAAGACACTCGCGGCAAATGCAGCCGGCGCAGGGAAAGCCAGTGTTTTCCCCTGTAGTTCTTCCAGAGTTTTAATTGTGGCATCTTTACGTACCACCACAATACCCTTGATCCGTTTGTTCTTTTCTCTGGCAATAGCAATATAACCAGGAGAGCGATGAAATACAGTGTAGTGATAAGGATTCATGTAAGCCATGTCGTATTCACCAACCGCAAGTCTTTTCTCAAAGGTCGGAATATCTTTGGCAGTACTGAATTTAAAATTATACCCCGTCTTTGCGCTCAACCGTGCTAACAATGGACCCCATTTTCTCGCCAGTTTACTCGCCGCCTGCTGGGGCACGACACCAAAGATAATGGTGATGCCAGAATCAGACTTTGGTGGTGTTTCTGTCGCCATCAGTGTCGATGCAAAAAAAATCAAAAACCCGATCAGTGTATAAAACTTCATATTTTTCATTTCCTAAACCTCCATATTTAATTTTCATCCAGCATCATACTGGCACTAACATTAAGGTATTCAATTTCAGGTAATGCTGTTTTTAAATCATCCCAGTCCAGGCCTAGTCGTGTTAAAACATTTACCTGTAATACTGGAATTAAATTATCACCGCCGTGGCCTATATCGAGTCCGCGACAAAGTATGTCTGCCACATGTACCAATTCAGCCAACGCAGTGGCCTCATTGGGTAGCTTGTGATGGAAACGAATCGCAGCGATTAATAATTTTGGTAATTTCCAGTGTCTGGCGACCCTTGCTCCGATTTCAGTATGATCAAATCCCAATGCCTGTTCTTCTGCTTCACGGATCAAACAATCATGCTTATCTCGATACGCCAGTATATTGGCAAAATCTTGTTCAAAATACGCAGCAAGAACCAGTTTGCCCACATCGTGTAACAACCCTGCTGTAAAAGCCTGTTCAGGATCGAGTCCACAACGACGAGCCAACACCTGAGCGGCAATGCCTGTTCCAATAGAATGTAACCAAAAGGAGTTTCTATCAAAATCCTGTTCTTTTATCGTTGAAGGAAAATGATTAATGATGCCTGCCGCGGTAATAATGCCATGCAAGGTATGTAAACCAAGCAGCGTACCGGCATCTTTAATACTGCTGACATTAGAAGCAAGACCATAAAAAGGGGAATTAGCAATACGTAATACACGTGTTGCTAATCCTTGGTCTCTGCCAAGCTCTGACATTAATTCAGTCATGGTGACGTCATCGCGCTGAAATAATGTTAATAACCTTGTAACAATCACCGATAACGAGGGTAATTGGTCTATGCGCTTATCCAGATTGTCTTTTGTTAAAGTTAGCATCTGTCTTTCTTTTCACCCTGTTCGTCTGCCTCAGAAAATTTCTCGGTTCGAAATGCCAGCAAAAGATCATGTAAATGGCACATATCAGGGTTATCCTTTGCATGACGAAAACGCTGTGCCAGTTGTTCTTTAATATGGATTTGCTGCTGAATAATTTCATTCTCGCTGTAATATTGCTCATGACATACAGTCAAATATTCAATATTTTTTTCCTGTAACTGCAAAAGATAAACTTCGTTCAGAATGACACCCGCTGCAAGCAAACAATTCCCCTGTGTATCACACACATCCTTAACCAGTAGCAACCCTGCTGTGGCCTGTTTAAGCGTAATTGTTTTTTCAATTCTCATTATCTTTCACCATCACTACAACGACTCCGTGTACTGAAGAACTGTTTCCCAAATAATCGCTGTAAACTCGCAAAGAGATATCCCCAAATTGAATATTCTTATAAACCGCCTCTCGCCCTTTTAACGTTTGTGTAACAAGCTGACATAATTCATCCGGTAAGGCGTCTTTCACCTGTTGACCTATTAGTTCACCGTTACCAAACCCTAACCACCTTCCTGCCTGATGATTCACCACCACTAACATACCTTCTTCTTCAATACCCAACACTGCAACGGGAAGGCACTCTAATACTTCCTGTGAAATTTTAAGTGCATGCATGTTCATCAATACTTCACGGGTTTTATCTTCAACACGCTGCTCTAATTCCAGATTAATTTGTTGTAACTCGCGTGCAAGACGCCCGTTTTCCCGGCAAAGTTCATTGTGCTCAAAGGCCTCCTGGACATTGGCGCGCAATAAGTCATCTTCCCAGGGTTTGGTCAGAAATTTGTAAATTTCACCCTGGTTAATCGAATCAGTGACCGTTTTTAGATCAGTGTATCCGGATAACACCATACGCACCGTATCAGGACACATTTCACGCGCTTGTGATAAGAATTCGATACCCGTCATATGCGGCATACGTTGATCAGATAGAATGACGCCGGTTTCAGGATGCGCCTGCAATATTTCAAGTGCCTGCGCACCACTGCTAGCCTGAAGAATTGTGTAACCATTTCGACGTAACACTCTGTGTAGCGAGCGTAAAATATTCTCTTCATCATCAACTAACAGGATTGTGCGTTTATTTTCCATAAAAAATACCTG
>CAZEZI010000183.1:0-3603 GCA_964516315.1 uncultured Thioalkalispiraceae bacterium | reverse complement strand
ACCGGCTTGCCCATTAAACTCGATGCTACTTTAATCGGGTTATAGGTTTTCATTGGCGTATGGCATGGGTCGTGATAAAGGTACTCTGTTGTTTGGTTACCTTCTAATGTTAAACCTTTTTCTAATAAAAATTCATGTATATCCAGCAAGCGGCAACCGGGAAATATTTTTTCGAACTGATACTGCATAAGTTGATCCATACAGGTACCACAGGAAACAATGACCGTTTTAATATCCAGATAGTTCAGCGTGTTGGCCACCCGGTGAAATAACACCTGGTTATCAACCGAAATCTGTTTGCCTTTTTTCTCGTCACCACTCGATGTTTGTGGATAACCGCAACATAAATAGCCCGGCGGTAAAACCGTTTGCACATTCAGGTCGTATAAAACAGCCAGTGTTGCAGCTCCAACCTGACTGAATAAACGCTCTGAGCCACAACCAGGGAAATAAAACACGGCTTCAGATTCTGTCGAAGTTGCTTCAGGGTTACGCAAGATAGCCACATGTCTGGAATCCTCTAATGCCAGACTGGCGCGAAATGTTTTGTTTGGCAAATCAACTGGCATTGGTTTTTTAATAAAATTTACAACCTGAGAGGATGCTTTCATCTTACCGATGGTCGCCTGAGGTTGCCTTTTACGGTTAATAAGGCCACTCATTCGCACCAATTTATAAACAAGGCGTTGTGCACGGTAGCCCCATTGAATCATCACCTTGCGCATTAGTTTTATAACAAAGGGACTGCTCACATTCAAAAACATTAAAGACACAGAAGTGCCTATATTTAAGCGCTTTTTACCCTGACTTTTTAGTAATGCACGCATATTGACAGAGACTTCACCGAAATCAATATTCACCGGACAAGGACTTAAACATTTATGACAAACAGTACAATGATCGGCTACATCGTTCATTTCATCAAAATGCCGGATTGAAATCCCACGGCGTGTTTGTTCTTCGTATAAAAAAGCTTCCAGAATTAAACCAGTGGCTAAAATTTTATTGCGTGGAGAATAAAGCAGGTTGGCACGAGGAATATGGGTATTGCAAACCGGTTTACATTTACCGCAACGTAAGCAATCTTTTATTGATGCATTTAATGCATCCAGTTCGTTAGCTTCTAATATTAAGGCTTCCTGTTCTAATAAACGCAATGACGGTGTATAGGCACCATCCAGATTTGCACCGGCCATCAGCTTGCCCGGATTAAAGACATCAGCCGGATCAACCTGTTGTTTATATTCTTTAAAGGCATGCAATGCTTGTTTATCTAAATATTGTAATTTGGTAATACCAATACCATGCTCACCGGAAATAACACCACCTAAACTTGTCGCAAGCTGCATAATACGGTCAACCACTTCGTCTGCTGTGTGCATCATGGCATAGTCATTCGAGTTCACCGGAATATTGGTATGCACATTGCCATCACCCGCATGCATATGAGTTGCAACAAACAAACGACTGGTGCGTAACTTTGCATGTAAGGCATCAAACTTTTTACGCACCTGTTCAAAGTCATGACCTGAAAAAATTTCTTTTAAGGGTTTTTCAATTCGCTGCCGATAAGAAATACGAATTTGTCGTCGTTGCAATAATATAAATAATGTTTCTGCATCATTAATATCACCCGCACTGTTCAGCCTAACAGCATCCAGATACAGCGAAGCTTTTTCATCCAGATTATTTAATATAACCATCCAGCTCTGTTTAATATCCTGCAGATGTTTTTCTGCTGCACTTTTCTTTGCATTAATAATGTTGGTCGCTTCAATACTGCTTTCATCATCAGGCGCTTGCCCCAGAATGCTGGGATGCAACTCAGGCATGTCACTGCTTAAGTAATTTAGCACCGATTCAATCATGGTCAGTTTATTTTTTATCGACAGCTCGATATTAATGCGTTCAATGCCTTCGTTATAGTCGCCTAAGCATGGTAAGGGGATGACCACATCTTCATTTATTTTAAAGGCATTGGTGTGCGCAGCGATGGCGGCAGTGCGACTTCTATCTGCCCAAAATTGTTTGCGTGCCTCGGCACTGGCTGCAATAAAACCTTCGGCTCCGCGTTGGTTTGCCAACCGTACCACTTCGGATGCGGCTTCGGCTACCTTGTGCTCATCATCACTCACCACATCAATCAGTAAAATCATTTGAGGTAATTCACGCCGTGGTGCTTTTGGTGAATAATTAACTGCTTTTACATAACGTGCATCTAAATGTTCCATGCCCGCAAGCTGAACATTTTTATCTGCATCCAGATAATCTTTGGTCTCTACAATTGCCGGTACAGCCGTGCGCATATCGGTGTTATAAAATTCAAGGCATACCGTACGGATAAACTTTGGCATAGTATGTAATATAAAATCAGCCGAAGTAATAATACCATCACAACCTTCTTTCTGGATACCGGGTAAACCGCCAAGAAATTTATCGGTAACATCTTTACCTAATCCCTGCTTGCGCAGGCTTTTTCCTTCAAGCGTTAATATTTCCGGCTCACCAATAATGGTTGTTCTATCTGCTTTGAAACGTGTGAGTCGGAATTTAACCGTTTTCTGTAAATGAATTTTTCCAAGGTTATGGTTTAAACGCTCAACTTGCAGCCAGTTGCCATCGGCTGTCACCATGCGCCAGGATATTAAATTGTCGAGCGTAGTTCCCCATAACACCGCCTTCTTGCCACCAGCATTCATGGCAACATTACCACCGATACAAGATGCATCCTGTGATGTTGGGTCAACTGCAAACACCGCACCGTTTTGTTCGGCTCGCTCAGACACGCGCCGAGTCACCACACCGGCCTCGGCACGGATGGTTGCAATTTTTTTATCCACACCGCTTATGTACTTATGTTCAACCGCGGCCAATGTTTCGAGCTTTTCGGTATTAATCACCACACTGTCGGTTTTTAGCAGCACCGCACCACCGGTATACCCCGTACCACCACCACGCGGGACAATACTCAACCCCAGCTCAATACAGGCAGCCACCACTTTTTGTACTTCATCTTCATTATCAGGAGTAACAACCACCAGCGGGAACTCAACCCGCCAATCGGATGCATCGGTGACATGTGAAACACGTGACAAGCCATCAAAACAAATGTTGTCTTTTCGTGTTACACGTTTTAAGTGCGCCTTTACTTTTTTCCGTAGCGCATTTTGCTCGGGGAACCAGTTTTTAAAGGTCTCTACCGCCTGCTTTGCCTTGCTAACCAGTGCTAATGCGACTTCATTATTGTCGGCACGCTCTTCAATCTGGCTTAAGCGATGATACAAGGCATCTATTAGCTGCTGACGACGCTTGCGATTATTGAGCAAATCATCCTGAATAAACGGGTTACGCGTAACCACCCACATATCCCCCAGAACTTCAAACAACATACGCGCTGACCGCCCGGTAACCCGCTCACCACGTAAAGTATTTAATGACTGCCAACTGTCTTCCCCCATAAAACGAATAACAATTTCACGGTCAGAATACGAAGTATAATTATAGGGAATTTCGCGAATGCGATTTAGCATTGAAAATATCTTTGTTCAAAGTTGGTTTAAGAACCCGGAATTATAGCAGTTTATTGCTGAGTATTTTCTATTT
>CAZEZI010000182.1:0-3632 GCA_964516315.1 uncultured Thioalkalispiraceae bacterium | reverse complement strand
AAAAAAAGCCCCAGCCAGTAGGCCGGGGCTTAAACAAACTTTCATACTCCAGGAGAACGTTAGAATACGATAGTTGCCTGTAAAGCAAGGCGGTTATCAATACCCTCTAAACCTGATTTAAGGTTAGCAAATGGGGCTGAACCAACCGCTTCAGCGTCTCTCACAGAGTAATTCAAGGTAAATCTTGTCTTACGATTAAAGTGATACTGAATACCATAAGTAATGGTCTTAAACTCAGCCGCTAAATTAGCATGTGTTTTTGAACGGTTATAAACATCATAACGTAAGTCTACTTCCCATTTAGTCCCTGGAATGTAGTAACCTAAATCAAGATAGTAACCATCAGATTCACCTCTTAAGTCCTGTCGAGATGGTGGTGTACCAAAACCAAAGTTTGGTTTTTCAGGTCCCTGGAAGATCATGCCTTCACCTTTAAGGTACTCAGCGACTACACGCCAGGTTTTATGACGATATTTAACACCTACACCGGAACGTTTACGATCATAAATAACCGCATTATCAGTACTGTCGTCAGTCATATCCAGTTTACGTTGACCAGAATGTGACCATGCAAACATTTTCAAACCATGAGACCAGGGGCCTACACCGCCCGGTAATGACAGTTCAGATGACCAGTACAGGTACAAATCTTCGCCTTCAGCAGTACCACCGGTACTCAGGCCATTACCATTACCCAGCATAACCGAGTAACTGTGATCCCAGCCACCTTTGGTCTTGAAACTATCGAAAACCTGCACACCAATATCACGAGCTGCACCAAATGAACCCCAACTTGTTTCCGATGTTGCTAAAACGCCGTTACCATCAGCACTACTACTCACACCATTAGAAAAACGTTCCAGCATCATCTGGTTCATTGCATCGGTAAAGTTGATGTAATCGAAAGTAAAAATACCCTGATACACTTCTTCCGGTCCCGGTGTTTTAAATAAACCAATCCGTACCCGCGCGCCCTTTATATGGTTAAATGTGGTGCTTGCATCGGTTAATTTCACTGCCTGCTGTTCGCCAAAAGTACCACCATCGGTAATCGCATTTTGGCCAAATTCCGCGAGGAAGAAGTAATTAACATTGTTATCGAGTGGGAATGGCTGCCCACGCACACCAATACGTGCCCGCTGTAGCTGGAACTGGCTTTGCTTGTCCAGATTCGGGCCAATACGTGTTGCTTCTGGACCGGTTATATCACTGTAATCTTTCTGATAAGACGGCTGCATAAAGCCCCAAACTTTAGCCCGTGGTGCCGTACCCTGCTTTTCTGTACCCTGTAATAATAACCAGTTTACTGCGTTTGCAGTTGATGCAAACCCGGCAAGCATGGCCGTGCATGTGACAGCGGCTGCTATCTTTTTAAAATTTTTCATTTCTTGAAACTCCCATTAGAATTTTCTTATTTTTAAGGCTTAATCAGGATATAACCCTTTTTAACCAAATCAACAATACGTACAACACCTGCACTCACTGTTACCGCTTTAGAATTTAAAACGGGTGGCGCGCCCAGTTTTTTACCCATATTACGTGTTGTATTTGCACAAGCACTAAACTTAACGCCCAGGTCTGCCAGGCTGTTAACACGGCCTTTATTCGCATTGTCGGCAAATAAAAGACGTAAACCTGGTCCAAATGCAACAATTTCAATATCCACCAAATCCTGACCGTAATGCTTAATCAGGTTATTCGCAACATTTAAAACCAGTTTTTGTTTAAATGGATTTGGATCACTAATTTGCAAAACGATTTTGGCATCAGCCATGGAACTTTCTGCGGCAATGGCCTGGCTACCGATAAACGGTGAAGCCAGCAACGCCAAAAGCGCAAACGCTTTTACGAGTTTTTTCATTTATTTTCTCCCCTTAGAAGAATGGTTAATTTAGTGGTTTGCCCACTTTATAATGAAGGTTATTTCTACAGATTTTATAGTTATAAATAGCCTTTAATGTAAGACGATACACAACCGGAATTTATTCCAAAAAAAGATAAAAAAAGCAGAATAATCAATAGTTTAGAATATAATAAAATACTAAACTATAAACCAGATTGGAATATTTTGTTGTTTAGTTACGTCTGTTATAGTAGTGCTTCATTTAATTGATGTGAGTTGTAAAAAATGAGCCTGCTACAATTTATTTGCCAAAGCCCAACCTTTAAAAAACGGTTGGAAGAAATACGGCCAAGATTATACAAAATGGCCTATTCATGGTGTCACTCGGCTGCTTTGGCCGATGATCTGGTACAGGACACCGTTATTAAGGCAATGCGCAATGCAAATTCATTGCGCGACATAAAAGCCATGAACAGTTGGATGTTTACTATTCTTTCCAACTGCTGGCGCGATTATTTAAGGCAGCAAAAACCAACTGATGATATAGATGAATGTATTTTTACTGATGATGACACGCCCGAACTGGCGCAGGAAAGACAGAATATTACCGATATTGTGCAGCAAGCCATCGCCACACTGCCTCAGGGGCAACGGCAGGTTTTATCACTGGTGGATCTGGAAGGTTTTTCCTATACCGAAGTGGCCGGCATTGTCGACATCCCCATCGGCACCGTTATGAGTCGCCTGAACCGGGCAAGAACCGCACTTTCGGCACAATTGCTGGAACTGAAAAAAGATAACGTACTGACACAAGATACACATATAAGGATTGTAAAATAGTATGAGTAACAACAGACAATACTCTGACGAGCATTTAAACGCATTTATTGATAATCAGCTTGATAATGCTGAAAAAGCAGAATTAATGGACGCCTTACGTCATGATGCCGAACTGAGCCAGCGCGTTTGTAAACTGCAAAAGCTGCATAACCTGGTACAGCTTTCCTACCAAAGCATTGAAGTGCCTGAGCGACACCGAAGTAAAAACAAAACGCTGCAACCAGGCCGAATCAAATGGGTTGCTGCGGCATCATTATTACTGGCAGTCGGCACACTCACTGGCTGGTTCACAAACGAGGCTATCGGTACAAAAAGCCTTTACGAAATTGCCGAAATCAAGCAAAGCAACAGCACAACCAATATGGATAAATGGCGCCTTATGTTACACGTCAGTACCGCAAACCCGAAACGCTTGAACATTGTATTAGACGAAGCAGAAGCACTGCTAAAAGAATACGCTACTGAATCAAAAACACTTGAGCTGGAAATATTAACCAATAGCGACGGCGTTGCTTTAGTTACAAATAGCCACAAACGATACAACCACCGGCTACAGGATTTGCAGAAGAAATATCAGAACCTGGTAGTTATGGCATGCGGCAAAACCCTGCAACGGTTACAACGCGTTAATGGCAAGCCCGTCGACCTGTTACCACAGACGGGGGTTGTGACTTCAGCAATTAATCAGATTGTTAAACGACAGAAGGAAGGCTGGACTTATATTCGGATTTAATATTGCCAGTAGTACGTAGCCCGGATGCAGCGAAGCGAAATCCGGGAAGGTTGAGGTCTGCTCCCCGGATTACATTTTATTCCATCCGGGCTACTTGCCTGGTTATATCCGGATTTAATATTACCCGTAACACGTAGCCCGGATGCAGCGAAGCGAAATCCGGGAAGGTTGAGGTCTGCCCCCCGGATTACATTTTATTCCATCCGGGCTACTTGC
>CAZEZI010000181.1:0-3641 GCA_964516315.1 uncultured Thioalkalispiraceae bacterium | reverse complement strand
TGCCCATCGTTGTTGGTATAACACGCATACCACAGTTAAGCTTTATATTAATCGGCGCCGTTATCTTAAGTATGTTTGTTGCCGTTATCGTCCACTTTGTTACCTTGCCAATGGAATGGGATGCCAGCTTTGGCAAGGCACTGCCAATACTTGAAGAAGGCTATGTACAAGCCGATGAACTGGTTGCCGTTAGAAAAGTATTACGTGCGGCCGCGCTCACTTATGTTGCCGCGTCTTTAGCTGGTGTATTAAATTTATGGCGTTGGTTAGCCTTGCTTCGACGCTAATATAAAATAGTCCGGAAATAGAGTACAACTTACCCATGCGTATTATTGTAAACGCCGGGGGAGGTTATAGTCGTTGCTCTGCCCCCGAATCTTTCCCTGCTATTTTGTTCCAATAGATTGAAGCTTTTCTTTGTCCAGATAAGTGTCCAGCCCACCCATAAACTGGATTACACTTTTATCTGACATAATCCCTTGCATAGCAACTTTACCTAAAATTGCAAAGCTTGTTTGAATAGCCAGTTTATTTTCGTAGCGAATAGCTTTTTCTGCTTCTTCTTTACAGCGGCTTGTTAATAGATCCATAAATAAATTGGCGGTATCTTTATTTAATTTTTCACCAACTTCAAGAGGAATATTGCTCAGGTTTTTTACAATTGGGTGGGATGACATTGCACCATATACCCATCTAATTAATTTATTTTTATCATCACTTGTGGTTTTTTCAACTAAACAAATGGATAGCTTATCCGTAAATGGGCCTGCAAAACTTGTTGAACAGGTTAAAAGTAGTAATGAGATAATACTCAATTTTAATTTCATAATTTTCCCTTATCGTTAAAGCCAACATTGTACAGATGTAATGGGTTTATAGTTTTTACCCTGGCCTCAAATATTAAAAATTGATCCTGTAAAAATTACTCACGACACCAGTAACTTATTCGCCGCTGCGCACCTACCGCTGCTTTTTTACGTTCATCAGCGGGTAAAATACGCCTCTGACCGTTTTTCTCTTTCCTGTAAACGAAGCGTGAATTCTGCACACCTATCAGGTCTCTTTTTGCATTTTCACAATTTTGTTTAATTTTATTTTGATGTTGTTGCAGTTTTTTGCGTTTTTGTTCTTTATCTTCTCTTTCACGTTTCGATATCTCAAGAAATTCTTTTTCTTTTTTTATTTTTTCTGCTTGCATCTGCTTTCTGGTTTTTTTTGTACCATCTTCATTAAACTCGACTTTTTTTTCCGGTCGCTTTATGCCAACTGATTTCTGACCACAGGGAACAGAAGTAAAATTAATAACCCCGTCTTTATCTTTACATTTATATATTTTTGCCTGCACTAAATTTGTACTTAACAAACCGAAAAATAGAAGAGTTATTAGTAAAAGTTTTTTCATCATATTTAAGTAATTTATTTTTATATCTAACGTTCAGCATGCAGCCGCTGTGTTGATAAGCGCTGGCGCTCGTCAAACAAACGCCTGGCACCCAGCCATACAGCTATAAGTGTAGCAAAACCAGAGGCGGCTGTTATCATAAACATGATTAGAATTTGATACTTAACTGCTTCTGCAGGAGGCGTGCCGCCCAGAATCTGACCACTCATCATACCCGGTAACGTCACCAGCCCAGCAGCCGCCATCGCATTTACAATCGGAAACAGCCCAATCCGTACACTTTGCCTTGCAATGTCACTTATGGATTGCCGCCACGTTTGCCCCAATGCCAGCCTTGCCTCAATAATCATACGCTGTTGCCAGGTGGTTTTAGTCAGGCTTTCCAGAGACAATGCCGCCGCGGTCATGGTATTACCAATAATCATGCCCATCAGCGGAATGGCATATTGTGGCGTGTACCAGGGCGTATTATCCACCACTAACGTTAAAACAAAAATACCAACCACAAAGGATGAAACAAAAACAGATATTGTACCAACACCATATCCCCATATGCCTTTAAAACGCCGTGTTTGCCGCGCCATGATTTCACGCCCAGCCACCAACAACATTACCAGCCACATTAGCCCAATCCAGATAAAATCTTCCTGTGCAAACAGCCATTTTAAAATAAGGCCAACCAGTAAAAGCTGCACAACGGTTCGAACTGCAGCAACCAGAATAGTCTGCGACATTTTTAGCTGCATAAAATAAGACAGCAGCGCTATCAATAGCACCAGGGCAGCGGCAAGACTTAAGTCAATTGCACTCAAACTAACAACATTCATACCTGCACCTCGATTAATTCCGACCGGTTGATTTCAAACTGTCGTTGCGCCACTCGCTGAATCTGCTGCTGGTTATGCGCAACCCAGATAATGCTGCATTGTGTTTGCTGCTGATATTGCAACAATATAGTTTCGACTTGCAGGCTATTACTTGCATCCAGATTGGCGGTAGGTTCATCCAATAATAAAACACAGGGCTCATTTGCTAACAGGCGTATTATCCCCAAACGCTGCCGCTCACCGGTTGAGCAACGCATCACATCCCAATTTAGTGCATCCAGAGAAAAGCCAATATTTTTCAGATAGGTTGTCGTCTTTTCACTTAAGGGCAAATTAAAATGCTCTCCGATACTATCAAACCACCACTGGCTTTCTGATGCTAAATAAGCAACCTGCCTGCGCCATTGATGCGGTGCCAGCATATTCATTTCCTGACCATTAAAAAAACACTGACCCTGGTGTGGAATTAAATCGGCTATCGCGCGCAATAATAAAGACTTGCCTGCGCCTGACTCTCCGGAAATGCTAATTGTTTCACCGGGTTTTAATTGCAGATTAATCGGTTTAAGATTATGGCAACTAAAATCAACCAGCTTTAATCGGGTTTGCACGGTCATACTACAGCCTGTAAGTTCACGATAGTCTTTTAAAGAGAGTAAGCTACACTTTATATTATTTAGTCTTATTAATCAGGAGAAAACACTCATGAGCCAACCCGACTGCCCACAAAAATATCCTTATATTGAAAACATTGATCCCGGTGACTATTATTGGTGCAGTTGTGGTAAATCCGCTAACCAGCCGTTTTGTGATGGCTCGCATAAAGGAACCGACTTTACACCGGTTAAGTTTACCATTACAGAAAATAAAGACTGTTATCTTTGTGGCTGTAAACAAACGACGGATGCGCCGTTTTGTGATGGGGCGCATAATAAACTTTGATTATATTTTTTAACCACGCAGCGCTTTGGATATAAAAAATTAGTAGCCCGGATGAAATAAAATGTAATCCGGGAAATAATGCATTAATACTCCCGGATTTCGCTGCGCTACATCCAGGCTACATAAATGAAAAGACAGGATTGACAGTTTACCCATGTAGATTTCCTTGTCCCTGCTTCAGGTTAATTATATATCTAAAAAATAATCTGCTGTGTCCGTTATGCCAGCGTGGTTAGAATATATTTACTTGCTTCGGATAAGTGCCCGTAAAAAAATACCGGGAAAGTGTCAACAAACTTTAAACGACTCCCGCATCGCGGTGCTATCGCAGCACGTTGTGCTGCATAAACGCCAGTAACGCTGCGCTAACTGGCGTTAAATAAGTGCCCGTAAAACTCACTAAAAAACAGTAGTGCATTTTAGCGAGCTCTCGCATCGCGTTGCTCTGCATAAGTGCCCGTAAAAAAATT
>CAZEZI010000180.1:0-3697 GCA_964516315.1 uncultured Thioalkalispiraceae bacterium | reverse complement strand
GCAAAGCAGAAATTACCGTCGTCAATATTCAAAAGTTTAAAGACGACCCAAGTGTTACCCAAAATAGTGACTACAACCTAAACGTACAGCGCATATTCTTTTTAGATGAAGTGCATCGCAGCTATAATCCCCAGGGCAGTTTTCTAGCGAATTTAGAACAGTCAGACCGTAGCTCAATTAAAATCGGTTTAACGGGTACGCCGTTACTGGGCGAAGAGTACAACTCCAAGTCACTATTTGGTGGTTACATACATAAGTATTATTACAATGCATCCATTAAAGACGGTTACACCTTACGGTTAATTCGTGAAGAAATAGAAACCAGTTACAAACTCACTTTGCAAAAAGCCTTAGAAGCCATAATGGAAGATACGGAGATACTAAAAGGCAGTGCCGACAAAAAGACTGTTTATGCTCACGCAAAGTTTGTCGAGCCAATGTTGGATTACATCGTCAAAGATTTTGAAAGTGCGCGTATCGCCAATGACAACAATGGTATTGGTGGCATGGTGGTTTGTGATTCATCAGACCAAGCCAAGATGATGTATGAGGTGTTTCAGGATAAGTACGCCGGTATAACTTCCCCCTTTTTTAAAGGGGGATTGAGGGGGTTAAAAGTTGCTGAAGCGCCTTCCAGCTATAACGCCAAGAAAAAAGCCAACAGTGAAGTGAATACCGCTGCTGTTATCTTGCACGACATAGGCACAAAACAAGAGCGTAAACAGCAAGTAGCAGACTTTAAAGAAGGCAAAATCGACTTCCTGTTCGTGTTTAATATGTTGCTCACAGGCTTTGACGCACCACGCCTTAAAAAACTCTATATCGGTCGTGTAATAAAAGCCCATAACCTGCTGCAAACCTTAACGCGGGTAAACCGAACCTACAAAGGTTTTAACTATGGTTATGTGGTTGATTTTGCCGACATCGAAAAAGAATTTGAAAAAACCAATCAAAATTACTTTGAAGAATTGCAGTCAGAACTCGGCGATGAAATAGAACATTACAGTAATCTGTTTAAATCACATGAGGAAATAGCGCAGGAAATACAAGAGATAAAAGACGTTCTGTTTCAATTTGATACCAGCAATGCCGAAGTCTTCTCACAGCAAATCACCGAAATTAATTCACGCGGTGAAATGCTAAAAATTACCCGTGCCTTAAATAATGCAAAAAGCCTGTATAACCTGATTCGTTTATCAGGGGATTATGAAATGCTCGAAAAGCTCGACTTTCAAAAGCTCACCGTATTATCAAGAGAAGCCAATAACCGTCTTGCACTCATCAATACCAAAGAAGCCTTAGAAAATAATGTTGATACCAGTAATCTACTTAATATTGCTTTAGAAGACGTTATCTTTGCTTTCACCAAAGTCAAAGAAGAAGAAATGGTGCTGGCAGATGAGCTGAAAAGTACCTTGCAAAAAACTCGCGAAGGTTTAGGTGGTAATTTCGACCCGCAAGACCCTGAGTTTATTTCACTTAAAGAAGAGCTAGAGCGTCTCTTTAAAAAGAAAAACCTAAGTGAAGTCAGCAAAGAACAAATGGAAAACAACATTGCCGCCTTAAACGAAATTTACAACAAATCAAAAGAGCTAGAGCGTAAAAATCAGTTACTAAAAGCCAAGTATGATAATGACGAAAAGTACGCCCGTTTGCACAAACGCTTAATGGAAAAAGACCCGCTCACAGATACCGAAAGCAAACTGTTTGAAGCTCTAAGTGGCTTAAAGGCAGAAGTAGACAAACAAATTGAACAAAATGCGAAAATGCTAGAAAACGAAAACTTCGTTGAAAAAATGATGATGCGTTTAGTCATCGACCAGTTTAAAAACAAACAACATATTCCTTTAACCGCCTCGACAACAAAGCGTATCAACAACTTACTGGTAAAAGAATACATGAATGAGTACCGAGGTTTAGCCTACTATTAACTTGTGTTTCAATTGAAACACGCTATAATTGTATTACAAGTGAAACACACCAAGGCGTAACCATGAAAACATCAATCATCAATGCAAGAGTAAAACCAGAACTTAAAGGAGATGTAGAGAAAATCTTGTCACAATTAGGCATTACCACCACCCAGGCCATCACCATGTTTTTTGAGCAGATTAAAATTAATCGAGGTATTCCTTTTTCATTACAACTACCCAATGACGAAACTGTACAAGCCATGATGGATGCGCGTGACAACAAAAACTTAACCGCCTTAGAGGTTGATAAAATTAGCAAATGACCTTGTTCAAACCAAATCCTTCATAAGAGATTTAAGCAGGGTAAAAATGAGTGATAAACATTTCACTAAGTTTATTCAATACCTGCATACCCTAGCTGAACAAAAAACACTACCGCCAGATGCCAAAGACCATAGCCTGAGTGGTGAATGGAGCGATTTCAGGGAGTTTCATGTTAGTGGCGATTTATTGGTGATTTACCAAATTGAAAATGAAGTGATTAAATTAGTTAGGCTTGGAACACACAACCAGTTGTTTAAAGGATAAAAGCCTCCCCCTTTTTTAAAAGGGGGATTGAGGGGTTAAGGATGACCAATAAATCAATACAACAATATGCCAGAGAAAACAGGCTGAACCCAACAGCATCAGAAAAGAAAATATGGCAACAAATACTTTCAAGAAAACAAACAGGGTATAAGTTTCTTCGTCAGCATCCAGTAGATCATTACATTCCAGACTTTTATTGCAGAGTGTTAAAATTGATTATAGAAATAGATGGTGATTCGCATTGTTCACAAGAAGATTATGACCTTGAAAGAACCGCCTATTTTGAAACAAGGAACCTCAAAGTTATTCGTTTCACGAATCGAGACGTGCTTTATAATATAGAAGGTGTTGAGCAAGCAATACTGCAAAAAATCACCAAAATAACCGAGTAGGATTTTAGTCCCTCCCTTTTTCAAAGGGGGGTTAGGAGGGTTTGTTGTTAAAAGCCATAACCCCCTCAATCCCCCTTTGAAAAAGGGGGAGGTACAATGCAATTTAAAATGAGAATAAGATGAACGATACACAGCAGTTTACCCAGCAAACCAAAGCCCTCATCGATGACTTAAAAAGCGTCTGCGCAAACTACGGCTTAGGCAATGACGGCAACGAATTTAAAATCATTACACAGGTGTTTTTGTATAAATTTCTTAACGATAAATTTGTCCATGAAATAAAACAGCTTGATGACAACATCGCCAAAGCAGACAGTTGGGAAGACGCATTGCAAGCACTCAGTAAGGACGACTACGAAATGCTCATTATGCAGTTGAGTGAAAGCACGGCAGTTATCAGCCCAGACCATTACATCTCGTCATTATTTGCCAAACAAAATCAGCCTAACTTTGCCGATATTTTCGACACCACCTTAACCGACATCGCCAAAGACAACAGCGACATATTTTCAGTGCTAACCGATGGTGGCGAGAAAATTGTGCTGTTTGAAAACCTCAGTAAATACGTTACCGATAAACGCGATGATTTTTGTAAAGCCATTGTCAACAAACTCACGGGCTTTAGTTTTGAGCATATCTTTCACGAGAAATTTGATTTTTACGCCACCATCTTTGAGTACTTAATTAAAGACTACAACACCAACAGCGGCGGTAAATATGCCGAGTATTTCACGCCTCATGCAGTCTCAAAAATCATGGCGCGGTGTTTGGTGTCTAATGAAGAGCAGGGCAATGTCGATAATG
>CAZEZI010000179.1:0-3726 GCA_964516315.1 uncultured Thioalkalispiraceae bacterium | reverse complement strand
ACACACCGAAAAGAACATTAACTTATTGATAAGATTGAATCTGGTGGAGGCGGGGGGAATCGAACCCCCGTCCGCAAGTCCTCCGCCCTCGGCTCTACATGCTTATCCACATCTATTAAATTTAACTCCTAGCAACCCGATGGGCAGGGCAGTCTAACAGCGATTTCGGTTAAGTTTTAACGCTTCCATCCCGAACATATTTCCGCGCGATCTTATATGAGATGACTCCGGTTATCTGAGCGTATAAGCACACATCAGGCCGAAGGCTTTAAGGCTGGTTATTAAGCAGCTAAAGCGTAGTTGTCGTCGTTGGCAACTATAAGTTTTGCAAACAGATTAACGAGGAATTTGCACCTCGGCATGCACCTCCGGTTTTGTGACCCACGTCGAATCCAGGTCGCCCCCAAAGATTGTAGTACCAGTTGTGTAATAAACCGGCAACTACTGCGTTTATTTTAAACTATAAACGCTTTCATTATTAGTCTGATATTGCTTAAAAAGGTTCAAAATAGAGAGCAAAGCTTAACTATTTTTCATAATCCGGCGTTTATCACGCTGCCAGTCACGGTTTTTTTCGGTTTGGCGTTTGTCATGGTCCTGTTTCCCTTTTGCGAGCGATATTTCCAGTTTGGCTTTATGTTTTTTCCAGTACATGGCCGTGGGAACAATGGTGTAGCCTTTACGCTCGACAGCTCCAATTAATTTGCTCAATTCTTGCCGATTTAGTAGCAATTTACGTAGCCGGGTTGGGTCTGTTTTTTTGTGGGTAGATGCCGTTTGCAACGGGGTAATTAAGCAGCCGATTAAAAAAGCTTCACCTTTCATTAGCATCACATAGCTGTCTTGCATTTGAACACGATTTTCACGCAGTGATTTTACTTCCCAGCCTTCCAGTACTAAGCCCGCTTCAAAGCGTTCACCTAACAGAAAATCGTGCCGTGATTTTTTATTAAGTGCAATCGTATTACTTTTTACGTTTTTTTTCTTTTTACCTGCCATAGGCGGCAATTATAACGGACACTAGCATCAGAAATACATATATATAAGGTATAAGTATTGAGCTTATAAGGCTTTTCACGCAAAATAACTAAAAAATACCTGGGGAGTAACAAATGGTACGTAGACGCACCTCGATTCATGGTGAATGGTCTTCGCGTTGGGCTTTTATTTTAGCGGCAACGGGTTCGGCAGTTGGTTTGGGGAATATCTGGAAGTTTCCGTACATTACCGGTGAAAATGGTGGCGGTGCCTTTGTTCTGGTCTACTTGCTTTGTATCGCCGTTATCGGCATTCCAATTATGATGGCCGAGGTAATGATTGGTCGGCGTGGTCGTCAGAGCCCGGTGAATACTATGTATAACCTGGGTATTGAGTCGGGCAGTTCTTCACACTGGAAATGGCTGGGCTGGCTGGGCGTGGTGGCGGGCTTTCTTATCCTGTCATACTACTCGGTGATTGCCGGTTGGGCGCTGGATTATGTTTTTAAAACAGCAACGGGTACTTTTAGCGGCGCAAATGCCGAATTTGTGAGTAGCACGTTTGGTGGTTTTATTAGTGATCCTGCTCGCTTAATGTTCTGGCACACTTTGTTTATGCTAATGACCATGTTTGTGGTTGCTAAGGGTGTGAGTGGTGGGCTGGAAAAGGCGGTGCGCTTTTTAATGCCTAGCCTGTTTGTGTTGTTAATTATTATGGTGGGCTATGCTTTCACAACTGGCGAGTTTATGCGTGGTCTTGCTTTCCTGTTTGAACCGAACTTTGATAACTTATTATATAAGCATGAAGCGGGTGGGGAATTTATTTTAAATACCCACGGTGAAAAAATATTTACACTCGAATATGTGCTTATCGCGATGGGGCACGCATTTTTTACGTTGAGCCTGGGAATGGGAGCGATTATGATTTATGGTTCGTACCTTCCGCATAATACATCCATTGCCAAAACCTCTTTTATGATTGCCGGTGCAGATACCGTGGTTGCGCTACTGGCTGGCATGGCAATATTTCCAATTGTGTTTGCAAACCAGCTGGATCCGGGTAAAGGCCCCGGCCTGATTTTTGAAACACTGCCGCTAGCCTTTGGTAGTATGCCGTTTGGTACTTTGTTTGGTACTTTGTTTTTTGTGTTACTGGTTTTTGCCGCATGGTCTTCCAGTATTTCTTTAATAGAACCGGCCGTTGCCTGGTTGGTTGAAAATAAAAATATGAAGCGCCTCAAGGCTGCTATCATTATGGGGGCTTCTTGCTGGCTGGTTGGAATATTAACGGTATTGTCCTTTAATCTATGGAAAAACGTTCATCCAGTTGATTTTTGGGTATTCAAAAATAAAACTTTCTTTGATGTGCTGGATTATTTAACGGCTAACATTATGTTGCCGTTAGGTGGTTTGGCAATTGCTATATTTAGTGTATGGATAATGTCGAGAAGTTCGACCTCTGATGAGCTTGATATGAAAGAAGAATCACTGGCGTATAATATCTGGTATTTTATGACCCGTTACGTTACACCGTTAGCGGTATTGTTTGTATTTGCTAATTTGGTTGAGCTGATATAATCAGGGTTTAATTAGGTATTGTTAATGAAAAAAGTATTAAAACATGCACTGGTACCGTTTAGTGCCAGCCAGATGTATGCGTTAGTGAATGACATTGAATCGTATGCAGACTTTTTACCCTGGTGTGATAAATCTATTATTCTGCAACAAACGGACACAGAAGTTAAAGCCAGTTTGAATATTGCGTATGGGAGTATAAACAAGTCCTTTACTACTTTAAACAAATTAACACCCGGAAAAAAAATAGAGATGCAACTGGTTGAAGGCCCGTTTAAAAAGTTGCATGGTGAATGGTTGTTTACCCAGTTAGGTGATGACGGTTGTAAAATTAGTTTTGAACTGGAGTTTGAATTTAAAAGCAAACTGCTTGGTATGACAATGGGGCCGGTATTTAGTCAAATTGCAAATACACTGGTTGATTCTTTTTCTGAACGTGCTCAGAAAGTTTACCAATAAATATATTCAGGTTATTAAAATGATTGTAGAAGTTGCATATGCAAAACCGGATAGGCAGGTGATTATCCCGATTGATGTGGAGGAATCCTGCACGGTTGAACAGGCTATTACTTTGTCGAAGATAAAAAAACAATTTCCTGAAATTGATCTGGATAAGAATAAAGTGGGTATTTTTGGCAAGGTAGTAAAATTAACCGATGTCTTGCGTGAAAAAGATCGTGTTGAAATTTATCGCCCACTCATTGCTGATCCGAAAGAATCTCGTCGGGCTCGTGCGGCTAAAAAAGAACGCCTGAATAAATAAGCTGAAAGAATCAGGTTTGAAGCAGCGGTAATTAGCTGCTAAAGAAGCAAGGCCTAATTAAGTGTTTTCTCTTTATACTGGCTTTTATCAATCTTTGCTAAAACCCCATCTTTAAAAGTAAGTGTAATACGTTTACGTTGCATCGCCTTTTCACCACCTTTGCGAAAACTGTAAACATATTCCCAGCGTTGTGGGTGGAAAGGATCAATCAACATCGCAGTGCCCATTAAAAACTGCACTTGCTGTTTCGTCATGCCAGGTTTGAGCTGGTTGAGTTTGTCTTCTTCAATGGTGTTGCCCTGCTGGATGTCAATTTTATAAGCACTACAGCCAGTAAGGTTAAGGGAAACAATAAAAGAAATTAGAATGAGAATAGTTCGCATTTGGACATCAACTTCGCATATAATACAA
>CAZEZI010000178.1:0-3793 GCA_964516315.1 uncultured Thioalkalispiraceae bacterium | reverse complement strand
CCACTCAGGCCATCATTAAGACTTATCCGTAGTGACTCAGATTCAATCGCATTATAATTTTCAATCATCACACTATGATGCACCGTGCTCAGCCGAGCAGAACCTTGTGAGTCATCACCTGCCACGGCAAGTGGCGCAACCATCATTAAAAGTGCTACTGGTATATAATTTTTCATGTTCTCACCTATTATAAAGATCCGCACGAAGCAGATGGATAACGTACACCCCGGTTTTGTAACGATACTGATGTGCCAGTAGTGTTAGATCCGCTGGCGGTAATGTTATAAAAGTTATAGCTAACACCTTTACCGGCTTCGAGACTACTACCAACACCCGAAGAACAGCCTGCAAAAACAATTGAAGCCTGCAAAGACGATGCGTTCGCCAGAGTATGCGTTACATTTTGCGTTACATTAATGTCAGCAATTTGATAATCAATCGGAACATTTGCTGTCGTAACTGCATCAGCCGATAAGGTATATTCCAATAATGAATGAACGGCATTAAATGCAATCTGGTGCTGACGTGCATTTGCCGTAGCCTTCAATTCCATACTGGCACCACCCATTGATGACACACCTATCAACGTCATTGCCGCCAACAACACCAATGCCATAACCAATACAAAACCATGTTGATTATTTTTTACTCGTTGACCATTTTTTTGTTTTATTGCACGCATAATATTTTCTCAAACAATCTATAACTGCTTAAGGTTCCTCATATCAACAACACTGGAAACCATGAAATAACGAAAATCATCCTGACCACCCTGTGATACAGACACACCTGCGATATCAAAAGTTTTTGATGTATCAACACCCTGCTGCTGTTTATCCGTGCGCATCAGCAACCAGATTTTAGCCGCGTAAACATTGAACCAGTTATTATCTGCAGTTACCGTAGCAGGCGAATCATAACGGTTAACAAATCCGTCACCCGTCGTATCCACACCAAATTGCACCTGCATATCAACGACACCGGAAACCAGAATCTGTGACTGTATCGAAGGCCCGCTCACCAATGACGCTCGACGCAACGAAGGAATGCCATCAGTATCATCATCAGTATAATCACTGATGTAATAAGCATAGGCATGCAACTCGTGATTAGCTGTCAAGGCGGATGACTCATATGCCTTCAACTCTGGTGGCGTATTACCAGAAAAAATCTGACCATTAATAAAGTTACTTCTCACATAAGCCTGGCCAGCTTTCAAGTTAGCAGACGCGATAGCATTTGAATCAGCGTAACGGATTTCCAGTACATCCGTACCTGCCAAGTAACCTTCTGTCGCAGGAATGCAAGTAGTGGAATATGGATTTGCTGCGTCAGTGGCAAAAATTGGTCGCGATAAATCATAAGCCCATACCGGGTTGCCAGCGACAGCACAATCATTGCCAGCAGTAAGCGGCGCAGCACACGTAGTATCCGTTGACTTACATGCGATCAAACCATCTTTATTGGTGCCGCCCCATGAACCTGCATGGCGTAAATCATAAGCAATCATTTCAATAGCAAATCGGGCATCAGCCACCATATCCATTTGCTCTTCACTTTTAACCTGTATTTTTCGTGTCGAGTTGTGCATCGTAAATGCACCACTGATAATTATCAGGCTGATAACCATCGCCACCATCAACTCGACTAGTGAAAAACCTTCAGACCGCTTTTTTGTCATTAAAGTCATAACCATAACCTTGTTGCTTAACAGGGAACACCGGTGCAAATATTAGCGGTGGTGGAGTATGATCTCGAAACACTTCCACCCGCGGTTTTGTCACGCTCGTCCCAGTTGACACTTATTGTTACTTTTGCCATCTTCGATGGGCTTGCTGCATTCGCAGCAACATAAGTAATAGATGTTGTGGTAGCGGGCAAACCTGCCGACAAATTTTTCTTCCACCAGAAAATATCATCTTGCGCTAACGCTGTAGCAGTGCAAACGACTACACCGGTACAATTATTGTTTGTGCCTGAACCACTACCAGACGCAGCATATTCTGCTAACGCGTCAGGCGTAGGATTAACGCGCATACTCTCAAATAGCTCTTCCACCTTCATCATTACAACCGAGCTATAAACAGACGATTTACCCGCCTTAAGCGAAATCGCCTGCAATGAAGCAATACCCAGCATACCGACTGATAAGATCATAAAACCAATTAATGCTTCGAGTAACGTAAAACCCCGACCACTGGTTATATTGAATTTTCTATTATTCATCATTCTTAATGCCTTTATGGAGCGGCCGGACAAGAAATCACCGCTGCATTATCAGAAATACGTACCCGCCCTGATATACTCAAAACCACTGCGCGAGAACCAACGATATTATTCGATTCATCAAAACTACAAACTGCAAAAACACCAGAGCGTGAAGAACCAGCTTCTTTTGGCAAACCTCTTGAAGTAAAAGTGAACCATTGAACAGGTTGATTATTAGAATCCAATGTACCCGTTATCGACAACGTCTGACTCACCTCATCAATAGCACCATGCACTCGCAACAGACAATCAGTATTTATATCTGCAACAGAGCTACACGCGCTACCCGTGCCAACGCGATCATCATTAGCATCAACAAACACAATCCAGCCGTTTTGCCACTTTGCCCCGCCGCTACATGATGCCCCGTCTGTGCTGGCACAGATTGTGACTTTTCTGTTTAGCTTAATCGCTTCACTGCGAGCCACATGCAAGGCCGACACCAGTTCATTCGACGATGAGACTAACTGGCTTCCCTGAACAAACGTTCTTAATGATGGCCCACCGATCACCGCTATAATGCCGACAATAACCAGCGTTACCATTAATTCAGTTAGTGTGAATCCCGAGTTCTTTTTCATGATTCTAATTTAAGACCAGTAATTTTGAATTACCAGAAGATAGTGACAGGAAGGGGGTTATTGCAGATAAATGGCTTACTTTGGCCAAATCACGGTTATTTTTCGTCATGGAATGCTGTACTTTTTTGATGAAATTACAATATTTTTACGCAAACAACCTCAGTTTAGTCCAATATAAGGACATAATAAGGTCAGCACCCGCAAAATAATATAGAATCTATATTAGAGAAAACTAATAAAAGAGAAAGCTATGAATTTAGATAGAGTCAGCTCCGGCGATAAACTTCCTGAAGAAATAAATGTCATTATCGAGATACCGGCACTCAGCGATCCCGTCAAGTATGAAGTTGATAAAGACACCGGTGCCATGTTCGTCGACCGCTTCATGAGCACCGCCATGCACTACCCCTGCAATTACGGCTACGTGCCGCACACATTATCAAAAGACGGTGACCCGGTTGATGTGCTGGTAACCACACCGGTGCCATTGATCGCAGGCTCAGTGATTCAATGTCGCCCGATCGGCGTATTAAAAATGACCGATGAATCCGGTGATGATGCCAAAATTCTCGCTGTACCCATCGATAAACTGTGTAAATCTTATCGGCATGCGACAACCATTGATGATATGCAACCCATGTTACTGGAGCAGATCGCCCACTTCTTCGAGCATTATAAAGATCTGGATGAGGGAAAATGGGTGCGCGTTGAAGGCTGGGGCAATATCGAAGATGCCAAAGAAGAAATCATGTCCAGCGTTGCCATGTATAAAGAAGCGCCGATTAAACCAAACTTCTAGAAGGCAGTGAATAATGAATAGTTAAAGTCAAAAGCTTAAAAACCTCTGGTTTCAATAGCCGTTGTTTTAAAATTCACTATTCACTGTTTTATTGGTGCCGGAACGCGGGATCGAACCGCGAACCTCGTCATTACGAGTGACTTGC
>CAZEZI010000177.1:0-3804 GCA_964516315.1 uncultured Thioalkalispiraceae bacterium | reverse complement strand
GGTAAATCATAATGGTATTTGCACGCTATTTGCGACATAGATACATTAACTTTTTATAAAAAGTCTAGCTAAAAATATTAGCCTATATATAATAGATTAACTATTCAAGCAGGATTACAAAATGAAACACCTTTTACGCACATTGATTGTCCTACTGTTCTCTTTGAGTTCACTAACATATGTATCTCTGGCATCTGCATCACCAACAACCGTATCAACCGAGTGGCTGGAAAAACACCTTGATAATCCGGGCATTGTTCTTATCGATATGTCGGATGAAACCCAATACCAGCGTTTTCATTTAAAAAATGCCATACAACTCCCCTACCATGTTCTTAACCAAAGACTTAAGAATGGCGTTTCTGTTAGCATCGGGCGTAATAATATTGTAAAACTGCTCGGCTTACTGGGTATATCAGCCAGCAGCCACGTTGTTGTTTATGATGATATGGGCGGGTTGCATGCTGGCCGTTTATTCTGGGAACTTGAACGTATTAATCATAAACGCGTGTCGTTACTTAACGGTGGCCTGGTAAAATGGATACTGGAAGGCAAACCAGTTACTGCAACCCCTTACCAACCGGGTAAAAAAACAAATTACCCTCAACCCAAACTAGCCAAGGATATCCATTTAGCCAGCATCAAAGAAGTTTTGCCTGCAACACGTGAAAAAGATACGTTACTAATTGATGTGCGCTCCAAAGAGGAGTACATGGGCCATGTCAAGCAACGTCGCAGCGGACATATTCCGGGGGCTAGGCTATGGGGCTGGGATAATGCGGTCGATTTTGAAAATCAGTTTAAATTTAAACCCAAAAGTGTTCTACAAGATGAGTTAAAAAAAATTGGACTAACTAAAAAAGACCAACCGGTTATTCTTTACTGCCGTTCTGCACACCGTGCTTCACAATCGTATCTTACCTTACGTTATCTCGGCTTTACAAATGTGAAAGTCTATGATGGCTCGATGAAACAATATGCACAAACAGCGAATGCACCACTAACGAAGGGGTTAAAACCTTAAGCGGGTTTATTCTTCAAAAAAGGAAACAGCTCAATCAGCTGAAACCGTTCTTTGTTTTGCCCAGCGTCGCAGGCGTTCAATGGGCTCAGCCATCACAACCGATAACGGTTTTGTTTGTGATATTGCATTTAATATTGCGGCATCATTAACCGCCGTGTTGTTCGCATGTGCCGTATAAAAAGCAGAAACAATGGCCTGCTCAATTTCCGCTCCGGAAAAGCCTTCGGCATGTTTAGCCAGATCACCCACATTAAAAAGAGCCGGATCAAGCATGCGCCGTTTTAAATGAATATTAAAGATACTCATACGTACGGCATGTTTGGGTAAATCAACAAAGAAGATTTCATCAAAACGCCCCTTCCGAATCAATTCGGGCGGTAAGGCATCAATATTGTTCGCAGTTGCAACCATAAAAACCGGTTTGGTTTTTTCTGCTAACCAGGTGAGCAAGGTAGCTAATACGCGCTGGCTGGTGCCCCCGTCATTGTCAGAGGTTCCCAGTGCTTTTTCAATTTCATCCACCCACAACACACAAGGCGCCATCACTTCAGCCGTATCCAGCGCTTTACGCAGGTTTTTTTCTGTTTCGCCATGGTACTTATTGAATAAGGCACCAAAGTCAAGATGCAACAAAGGCACACCCCATATGCCGGCAACCGCTTTTGCTGCAAGTGATTTACCACAACCCTGCACGCCCAGTAATAACATGCCTTTAGGCGGTTTAAGGCCAGAGATTTCTTTAATAAAAGCCTGCTTACGTTGTTTTAGCCACTGCTTTACAACACTAAAACCACCGACATCTGAAAATTTCTCGGTCTCATACTCAAATTGCAAAATACTGCCCGCATTTAATAGCTCGTACTTTGCTTTTAAAACTTCGGGGATATCCGATTCGGTGATCGCGCCATCATCATATATCGCACCACGCGCCAGCCGTTTCACTTCGCTTAAAGTCAGACCGGTTAAATTACCCAGCAACATTTCATAAGCCTGCTTGTCCGCTTTAACCCGTTGACCATTATTTTCTTCCGACCACCTGTCTGCTATTTTTTTAACTTGCTGTGCAATCTGCTTTCTGCCCGGCATGCTCAGTTGGAAACTGGCGCTAAAATTACTCAATTCGTCAGGCATAAAAAGGTCATGGCTGAGTAACACGACGGTACGTGGCGCATCGGCATAACTAATGGCAATGTCTTTTAATAAACGCACATGTAAGGGATCGTCCAGATACGGATGAAAGTCGGTTAAAATAAAAACACCCGGATGCAAGCTGGCCTTAATATGGCCTAAAACATCCGGTGGTTGCGTGTTATGCCGTTGCGGAGAAAAACCTTTTTCAAGACGCAGCAAACCTTCGGTAATACTCCAGCGGTACAAAGGAATAAACAATTGACGGGTAACAGAGGTCAGTAGCTCAATCGCGCGACGTTCTTCTTTTGTTTGTAAAGAAATAATCGGCACGCGTGACTGAATCAATAAGCTTAAATCGTGTGAATCCTTCATTATTTTATTTTTTTAGTTATCGACATAAACAGGATAGTAACAGAACAGCAACGATGATGGACGACCAGATAATGAAGAAAAAACCTTCCCCACTATTTTCCTAAATCCATGCATTTGAACCAGTGCTCTGAATCTATAAATAGTAAATTAACCATACATTAGGGAAGGTGCAAGCAAAAAAAGACGCCTGACTTTAAAGCTAAATGCAGTTTGCAATCTGCCTCACATTATACTCAATATTTGAATAAACTACAGAACAAAAGATCAAGCACTTAACGGCATCAGCAAAATACCGGCAAAGGATATGATTATAAACTATTGAAATTTAACGACTAATTAGTCTCTAAAATTTTCATACTGAAGAGGGATTTCCAGATTGGCATCCTTTAAAAGCGCAATAGCAGCCTGCAAATCATCCCGCTTCTTACCAGTAATACGCAACTTTTCACCCTGAATAGCCGTTTGCACTTTCAACCTGGCATCTTTGATGAGTTTAATCATCTTTTTAGCATCGGCTTGCTCAATGCCCTGACGCAGCTTAACCAGTTGCTTTACTTCCTTCCCCAGCGGGGTATGCGGCTGAACGTCCAGGCAAAATATATCAATACCCCGTTTATGCATCTTATTCTGAAGAATATCAAGCATTTGCTTTAACTGAAATTCAGCTTGTGCAGTCATGTTAATCCCCTCATCCTGACGCTCAAATTTAGCATTGGCTCCCCTAAAGTCGAAACGGGTCGCTAACTCACGATTAGCCTGATCAACCGCGTTAGTCACTTCGTGCATATTGATTTCAGAAACCACATCAAATGAAGGCATAGGAAATTCTCTCTCTAATTAATTCAGCTGTATCAGCGTTTAAAGTTAGTTATAATCTAAACACCCGGTTAACGGTATATAATTGGCTTAAATAGCCATTTTGCCAACTCGTCTGTCATCGACTAAATGGTTATTTATTATACTATTTACAAAGAATGAAAAGACAAAATTTAAGGTAGTCATAAAATAATGTCAATCTCTACAAAATCAATTTTAAAATTAGCACTACTCGTTGGTTTAGCGGGCTTTATCTTTTCCGGGTGTGCTACGGTTCAAAACGAAAGACTTGCCAGTCAATGCAGCTCCGGGTTGGCAACAGCCCGAGCCGAGCTTGAAGAAGCAAAACTGAAAGGTTTTAGTAGTCGGGTTGCGTGGACAAAAGCAGCAGCATTACTGGCAGCAGCAGATATTCAACAGCAATTTGACAAATACCCTAATTGTGTCAATAAAGTTGCTCG
>CAZEZI010000176.1:0-3820 GCA_964516315.1 uncultured Thioalkalispiraceae bacterium | reverse complement strand
TAAGCTCCTCTGAGGATTGATTGGATTCTATCCCTTGTTGTACTATTGCACGAGCTTTTGTGGGATCTTCCATTACCTCACGGTAGAATTCTGCTGTTTTGAAATAGTATTCTATTTGATTAGGATCAGTCTCAATTGCTTTTAGAAAATTCTCTTCAGCTTTTTTGGGATCATTCAAATAGTATCCGTACAAATCACCAAGATTTCTGAAGGACAACGAATCTCTGGAGTTCACTGCGCTTATATACTCCCAAGCATCACGCGCGCCTTCATAGTCCCCTGTAGACTTACGGTACAACCCAAGGCTCATCCAATTTTGAAGCAAGTTGCTATTTTCCTTAAGTTCTTTGACCAGCTTATTTATCTTTTCAGAGATAATACTTTTTGCTTCATCTAAAGTGTCTTCATTAAATACAATCTCACGATTTAAATCTGGGACTGGAATAGTTGGGGTGTCAGTATATGCACTCGGAATAACTTCTATCTCGTAGTCTTTGTTGCTATCGTCACTATCAACAATAACCTCACTTTCTTTTTCGAGAAGAGTTGTATCTTTTGAATTGTCATTGTAGATATAAAAACCTACTAAACCGGCGATGATAAGTACTAATAAAATCCCTAATATTGTTTGTGTATTTTTGTTCATAGTAAAGTCATTTTACCTAAAATTGAATTTTCACGCAACAAAAAACCGCCCATAAGGGCGGTTTTTTGTAACCATTCGTTTTTATCCGAAGATAAAGTTACGAATCACAAGGTGGTTAAGTTAGTTTAGTTTGATCGTGTCCAAGTCTGGATTGGGAAGGCAGCATTAGCTGGGAAGCCAGGCATACCATAACCATTTGTCCAGTCAAGATTACTTTCTGTAGCTGATGTAGCAACAGGAGTTGTCGTTGAGAATGGTGACCAAATAATGTTATCAACATTAGCTGAACCAGCCTCTACTGTTGTTACTGTACCCATGTTGTTTGCAAGTGATGGGTATGAAGTATCTGCTAGTAGGGCAAGATTGATTGTTTCTGATACTGAAGCAGTATCTACAGCTGTTGAAGCTTTCAAGATGTAAGTCTTTGAGCTATTAGCTGGAACAATCTTAGCCTGTGAAGTAACTCCGGCTGTCAATTCCAATACTTGACCTGTTGTAGTCAATGTTACTTCAGAAGTATTGAATGTAACACCATCACCATAAAGTGTAAATCCATTTGTATTTCCGCCAGTTGTAGCAACAGAAAGACTAAACTTCTGGAATACTACGTCCCTATTGTTAGGGTTTGTAACTGTGAATTTGTATAGATCTGCACCTGCTGACAATGTACCTCCATTACTTGTTACAGCAACGGTAGGAATTGTTCTAAAGACCCTCAGACCATTAGTTGAAACATCAGAACTTGTTCCACTGATTGTAATCTGTGAATCAACTCCTGTTGCGTAATTACCGTTAATTCCATTGTTGTCTCCATCGTAATTAACAGCTACGAATGCTCCCGGTGTTCCTTCGTTTACGTTATGAGCAGTAAGATCAGCTTTAATTGTGATAAGTACTGACTCTCCCGGTTCGATTCTAGGTGCAGGAGTCAATGCTGTTGTTGTTGCATTGTCTGAGTTAGAACCACCAAATTGAGCTGTACCAATTAATGTTGAACCACTGTAGATTGATACTTTTTCTCCAATAAGGTCTGCTGGTGAATTTGAAGCAGTATTACCCAATGCTAGAGCAATTTGTTTCAAATCTACAGCTTCTGTAGCACCTGCTGTGAATCTTAGTCTTGCAAGTGTTACACCTGTTGTTCCAGACTGTGCTGTTGAGTAAAGAAGTGCTGAATCGTTTGTAACTGTGTATGACCCGCTTGTAGCTGCTGTCATTGCCTGACCAGCCGCTGCTGTCATTGTTTCTGCTACAGTCTGTCCTGACCCTACTGTTACTGCAGATGTGTAAGATGACTCATTGTCAGTCAACCCCCATGTAACAGTACCTGATGTTGCACCAGTTGATAGGTCACATCTCATTGATACAGATTTCTGTGTACCTTTTGGTACGATAAGTCCTCCGTTGTTAAATGTGAATGTGTTATCACCTGCTGCTAACGTAATATTAGTTTCATTTGTAAGGTTTGTATCACCATCAAACAAATTACAGTTTGCAAGCTGTGAAGCTGTAACTGTTGTCAAAGCAAGAAGTGCTTGGAAATTTGAAAGCTTAACATCTTCTCCTGACTGACCTGCGTCAAGAGTATATCTAGCAAACTCAAATCCTTTTACTCCGGCGATAACGCTCCTAGCGCTAGGCTGTGATGAAACGTTCATTGCCATAACTCCTGCCTTAACTGTCATAGTGTTTCCTGTAATTAGACCGAAAGTTGAAAGACTGATTGTCTCTCCTGTTTCCTGACCTGTTACAGTTGTCCACTGTGATGAAGGTGTTGTAGACGCAGCAACTGTATCGTTTGTTGCAAATGCTGAACTAAGTTGACCTTGCAACTTAATTACAGTAGTTCCAACTGGGAATGTTACTGTGTCTGTAAATGTAACTGTTCCATAAGCTGAGTTTGAAGCTGTGCTTGCGCCATCTACGGGTCCAGCAATAATTGAACCATTTCCATCTACCAAGCTAATGCTTGTGATGTTTTCTGCTTCATCTCCAGTTGCCTGAAGGTTGAAGATCATTTGCTGAATTGAGATGCTCTCACCTCTTACATCAACTTCAAATGCACCCAAAGGCTGATTTGCAGACAAGATTGCAATATTTTGCGCTTGTACTGTATTTGATTTAGAGATTGAATTGAAAGAACCTGCCTGAACCTCAACCACTGAAGCGTCATACCATGGGTTTGTTGTAGCAAAACCTGCTCCTGTTGAAAGAGGTGTAATGCCACGTTGATAAGTTTCCCCTGATACATTAAGGTCAGTATTTCTGTAAAGGTCAAAAGCAATGTTTCTTCCTGAACCACTTACAATATCACCCTTAATTGAAATCTCTTTTGAAAGACCTTTATCAATTACGATTCCACTTCCAAAAGTTGCAGAATAGTATTTACCATCAGAAGAAACTGTTGGTGCGTAAGCTGTACCGTCAACGTATACCATTACATTTGCAAGGTCTCCTGATGCAGCAGAACCTGACTGGTTCCATCTGATTGAGTTCAAACGAACTTTTTCATTTGCACCAGCGGTAACTCTAACTGAAGAGAACGTGTACCCTGTTGTACCAATCTCTTTGTTCTGTCCTCCGGCTGGGTCAAGAGGTCCTCTTGCTGGTGTAGCAGTTCCAATTGCAAGTGTTGCATTGATTGTATGTGCTGCTCCCATTATAGGAAATGCTCCTGTTACATCTGCGCTTGTGTTTACAGTAATAACGTCAAGTGAAGCAACTTCACCAGCTGATACTGTTCCCGCTGCTGCCATATTTCCTGCAACTGTATAAGTCTTTGATGTTCCTGCAGAAACTGTGAATGTTCCACCTACTGTTGTCTGATTAGCTGAATTCAAAGTCTTTGCAAGACCAACCTGAGTACCATTCTCATCTAAAAGAACGATGCTTGAAAAGTTTGTGTTCTGCGCAAGACCTGTTCGCTCAACAACAACGCCGGTAACTGTTACATCAGATGAACCTGCTGTAAGTACTACTGTTGTGAAAGGTACGCGCGCTGAGCTGTACACTGCAAGTGTCGCTGCTGGCTGTGTTCCAGCTGAAACTGTCAAACCTCCTGCAACTGGTGTTGTTCCAGGTGTAGGTGTTGTTCCAGGTGTTGTTCCAGGAACTGTAGTTGTTGTACCCATTGAGTTCAACTTAGCCCTTGTTGAAGGACCTACATAACCTGTA
>CAZEZI010000175.1:0-3845 GCA_964516315.1 uncultured Thioalkalispiraceae bacterium | reverse complement strand
TTCATAAGTGCTGTACTGGCTTCCAGTAATAATATATATATCACATTCGTTAATGGATTTTGGGAAGTCCATATTAAAAATACTGTAACGTTGAAAAGAAACCGTTTGTGCCAGATTATTTTGTAGTGGTGAAAGCAAACGAATAAAGGCATCCGCATAGCAGCCATATTTACAGATAACGCTGTCGCTAAGGTGGTCTGCGTCTAAAATGCCAATTTTCATCTTTTATTTCAGTATTCTTTTTTACTAGTAAGGCGGTATTGTCTATAATTGTAGCTATTATACTGATATTCAGAGTGACTTTATGACAAATCAGCGAAAACATTCACGTTTACCTTTGCCAATGACGGTAGAGGTGCTGGTTGAAGACCAGGCGCCGGTTATTATGAAAACACGTGATATGAGTGATGGTGGCGTATTTCTGGAATACAATGAGAATCTGGTTTTACAAATGGGAGTAAAGCTAACAATTAAAGTAGTTGAAAATATGCAGGGTGAAGAACCACCTGCAATACCGGCAACGGTGGTAAGAGTAACCGATGACGGGTTTGCAGTGCAGTTTGACCAGAATTAATTTTAATGAGCACTAATCCTGTATTTCCTGTTCCATATCTTCAAGACTGGTATGGCGTACATTTTTACCTTTTACTAAATAGATAACATATTCACCAATGTTTTTTGCGTGGTCGCCAATTCGTTCGATTGCCCTTGCTATCCACATCACATCCAGCATGCGGGTTATCATCCGTGGATCTTCCATCATAAAGGTGAGTGACTGACGCATAATACCATCGTATTCCTGGTCCAGAGCTAAATCTTCTTTGGCAACTCGCAGTGCGGCTTCTGTATCTGTTCGGGCAAAGGCATCCAGAGTGTCGTGCATCATTCTTGCAACATGCTCACCGAGGTTCTGAAGTTCATGGTAGCCATTCTTGGGCCGCTCCTGTCCGGCAAGACGTATCCCCATACGGGCAATACGTTCAGCCTGATCGCCGATACGTTCAAGATCGGTAATGGTTTTAATGACCGCGACCACCAGACGTAAATCCGATGCAGCTGGCTGACGGCGTGCCAGAATCTGGCTGCATTCTTCATCTATTGCCACTTCGGCAGCATTGACCTTCATATCGCGTTGAATTACGGCATTGGCTAATTCGATATCACCTTCAACGAGAGACTTAATAGCATTATTTATTTGTTGCTCAACAAGCCCCCCCATTTCAAGAACACGATTGCGAATTTCCTTGAGCTCAATGTTAAATTGATGTGAGATATGTTGTCCGGTTTTATTTTTATCCATATTTAAATCTCCAGCGACTAGATGCTAAATTTTATATTAACCGTAGCGGCCTGTTATATAATCTTCAGTTTGTTTTGTTGACGGGTTAGTGAAAATCTGATTAGTATTATCAAATTCAATCAGTTTTCCCATGTACAGGAATGCAGTATAGTCTGAAACACGTGCTGCCTGTTGCATATTATGGGTTACAATAACAATAGTATAATTCTGTTTTAATTTGTGAATAAGTTCTTCAATTTTTAAAGTAGATATCGGGTCGAGTGCAGAAGCAGGTTCATCAAGTAATAACACTTCAGGCTCAATGGCAATTGCACGGGCTATAACCAGGCGTTGTTGCTGGCCGCCGGATAAGCCCAGGGCGCTGTCATGCAGTCTGTCTTTCACTTCATCCCAAAGCGCAGCGCCTTTTAATGATTTTTCTATCACCTCATCCATTTTTCGGCGGTTGCTTTCGCCCTGTAAACGTAAACCATAAGCTACATTCTCATAAACTGATTTTGGAAACGGGTTGGGTTTCTGGAACACCATGCCGATTTTTTGTCTTAAGTTAGCGACATCGACACCTTTAGCAAAAATATTTTCACCATTGAGCTCGATTGTGCCATCAATGCGGCAGTTGTCTACCAGGTCATTCATTCGATTAAAACAACGTAATAGCGTTGATTTACCACAACCACTAGGGCCAATAAAAGCTGAGACACGTTTTTCAGGAATACTCAGATTAATATCAAAAAGTGCCTGTTTGTCGCCATAATGTAAATTCAGGTTATTAACTTTTAAGCACTCTTTTTCATCAGACAGCTTGTTAGCGGTATTAGTGGTTGCTTTGGTAATGCTTTGTGTTAATGTATTTTGCATGATTTTTCCAGTTACTCTTAAATCAATTATGAATCAAGGTTGCGATATTTTTCACGTAGGTTATTTCTAATCCAGATAGCAGCCAGATTCAAAATAATAATAACCAGTACTAACAAAAATGAAGTGGCATAAACTAACGGTCGTGCCGCTTCAACATTGGGGCTCTGGAAGCCGACATCATAAATATGAAAGCCCAGATGCATAAATTTTCGGTCCAGATGTAAAAAGGGTGCACTACCATCCAGTGGTAATGATGGAGCCAACTTTACCACACCCACCAGCATAAGCGGTGCAACTTCACCGGCTGCACGTGCAATGGCCAGTATCATGCCGGTCATCATCGCGGGGGTAGCCATGGGAATAATAATACGCCATAACGTTTCGGCTTTGGTTGCTCCCAATGCTAAACTGCCTTCGCGCAATGCTTTGGGTATACGTGATAAACCTTCTTCGGTGGCAACAATAACAACCGGCACGGTGAGTATTGCCAGTGTGAGTGACGACCAGAGTATACCAGGTGTGCCAAAGGTTGGCGTAGGTAGAGCCTCGGGGAAAAAGAGTTGATCGATTTCGCTACCGAGAAAATAAATAAAGAAGCCCAACCCGAAAATACCGTAAACAATGGATGGAACTCCTGCCAGATTATTCACCGCAATGCGTATCAAACGTGTTAGTGCTCCCTGTTTGGCATATTCACGTAAGTAAATAGCGGCAATTACACCACAGGGTGTCACCAGTATTGCCATCAGGATAACCATTAATACTGTACCGAAAATAGCAGGGAAAATACCACCTTCTGTATTGGCTTCGCGTGGATCGTCAAAAACGAACTCAGACAGTTTTGAAAAATAAGTACTTATTTTTTGTAAAAATGTTAGTGCATTCGGTTGGTAAGCACGTACTATTTTAGATAGTGGGATAGCAACGCTTTGCCCATCCATAATTTCAGCATTAACCGAGTAGGTGGCTATTTCTTTATAGAGTACAGCCAATAATTTCTTGTGTTCTTCATAACGTTTATGCAAGGTAACTTCAGATGCACTGATTTCTGCCAGTGCTTTTTTATCAGTAATACCTTTTAGTTCAAACTTTCGGCGTTCAAGGCGCAAACGTTCGAGTTGGTAGTTGATATCGCCAATTTCATTTTTTTCTATATCACGGATCTTATCGTGCAATTTATTTGTTTCGTCAATGAGTGGTTGTAATTGATCCCATGCTACTTTCTGCGAGGCAATAAGCTTTCCATTTTTGGTGATATTTTTGATGTAACCGTAAAAATTCCCCCATTCACGTCGCTCAATCTGTACAATATTTTTCGGATAATTAATGGTTGTATCATCGGGGAAGATAACCCAGCGAAAATCACTGCCGAGTTTATCGCGGTTGCCCACTTTAAGCAGTGTGCGAGTAATAAATTCTTTATCGGTTTTTATATTAACACCGGAGTCCAGTAAACGTGTAACCGGTACTTCTTCGGTCTCAACTATTTCGCCAATCAACGTGATACGTTGTTCACCATTAACCAGCTCAGCCTGAATAACCTGTGCTGGCCAGAAGTGGCTTAACCCACGAACAGCAATAAGCAGCAACAAACCAACTACTATAATAATACTGGTGCTAACGGCGGAGGCATTTAACCATATCCAGGGGTCACCACTTTTAAACCATTTTCTAATCATAATGAACT
>CAZEZI010000174.1:2611-3891 GCA_964516315.1 uncultured Thioalkalispiraceae bacterium | reverse complement strand
GCAATCGCTGTCATGTTGCGCACACAAAAAGAAACGAAATATGGTTATAAAAGCAAAATCCAACTCATCGATTCTCAGCTACTAGGTAATCCTAATTATAGACCTGATTCTTCAACTTTATTGGGGGGCATAGAGACACAAAAAGGCGTGGTGCAGTCATATCATTTTGAGCAAGCGCATAGTAATAGTAATATCCTGACACCTCAATCAAATACCTGGGTTAAATATGATCGAATCCACAAACCAACCAATCTACGTAACGTCCTCCATTATTTTCAGGCTGATGTGCCTGGTCAGATGCGCGGTGAGAGTGAATTGGTTTCTGTTTTCCTGATTATAAAACAATTGGAGTCCTATCTGCGATCGACACTGACTGCTTCAGAATTATCTGCTCAGCTGTTTGCGTTTATCACGTCGGAAGATGGTGAATTGAATTTCGACGATACAAAAACGAAAAGCAATGAATACGAAATCGACGGGATCAAAAGTACATCACTTGCCACTGGTGAAAAAATCGAATTCTCGAATCCATCCCATCCACAAAGTACCGTCGCGAATTATTTTGAGAGCATCATGAAAATGATCGCAGCAGCTACGGGACTTCCAGTTTCAATTATTCTCAAAAGTTTTGACAGCTCATATAGTTCGAACCGGTTTGCGCATCTCGACCTGGTTAAGATGATCACGAAAGAACGCACCCAGTTCATAAACGCATTTCTCAATCCACTCTATGATCACTTCATGTATCAGCTTGCACTCAGTGGTCGTATACCTATGCCTGGATTCTTCGCTGATAATCGTGTCTCCGCAGCCTGGTCTCAGCATTCATTTAGTGGCGAGGGTATGGGTAGCCTCAATCCATTGAACGATTTGAAAACCAGCCTACTAGCCCATGAGAATAATCTTATGAGCAAGCAACAGATAATGGATAATATGAATGGTTCAGGTAATTTCGAAGACCTTCAACCAATATTGAAAAGAGAATCTGATCTGAATCCGCCACCTACCGAGGATGTATAAATAGACAGTATGTTATACAATAAAAACGAAATTATTCTAGGTGATTTAGATTTAGATTGTCTCGATCCTGATGGCAAAACACAATCCCTTTTGCAAGAACCCTATATGGTTAATCCACAGCTTGTCGTCATTCCGATCATAGGATCGATCACTCGATATGATGGTGGTGGTAATGCCTCGACAGAAGCCATTCTCAAAAAAATTAAATTTTATGAGACGAAGGGTGTTTCAATCATCCTAAAAATGGATAGTGGTGGTGG
>CAZEZI010000174.1:0-2511 GCA_964516315.1 uncultured Thioalkalispiraceae bacterium | reverse complement strand
AATCCAGAACCAGGTAAAAAGAAAGACTCCAGTATTCAAAAACGGGTCGATGATATCGGTATCGCCTTTGTCGCTGATTTGGCAGACTCACTCAAAATTTCTGAGGATGTGATTATAGAAACTTTTGGTAAGGGGGATATGGTTCAGGCAAAAGACGCATTACAGCGCGGTATGATATCCGCTGTCGAAATAACTTTTGAACAATTTTTAAACAAAGAGAAAAATAAGATGAATGAAAAAGAAATAGCCGAAATGAAAGCCAGTCACGAAGCAGCCGTCAAATTATTACATGCAGAAAAAACAAATATGCAGACAGCTCATGATTTGGAATTGAAAAACAGTCACGAATCAGCAACAGTTTTGGAATGCAAGCGCCAGACTGATATTAGCAGCCTCGCTATTCCTGGTCATGAAGCACTGGTTGAGTCTATGAAAGCAGATCCGAAATGTAGTTACGAAAATGCTGCCGTCAAATTATTACATGCAGAAAAAGCTACACGTGAAGTCGCCATGACAGCCCTTTCAACCGACGAGATTCAACCTTTAGAATCCACGACCCCGACCAACGTTGATCTGAGTGAATTCGGTGGTGATCAAGATTTATTCGACGAGTATCAAGCTGCTGAAAAAGCATTCAACATTAAATAGGAAATACATAATATGAGTTTAGTTAGAGAGCAAAAAGGATCAAATTCCGTTACTCTGAATGGGACCGCCGTTGATGGCGATCCAGTTGGTTTAGTGAATGGTTTGGGTCGGCGGTTACAGGCTGGCGATACATTTTGGGGATTTGCTGAAGAAGCAGGCGTGAGTGGTGATGTAATTAAAATCGTCCCACCTGGTCAAGGTGAGAGAGTGGTGGTTACATTCACAGCTGTGGTGGCAAATATCGGCGCAAGTTTATATGCAAACTCAACAGTATACACATTAACATCATCCAGTAATTCTTTGGTAGGTACAATCCTCAGCATCGATTCAGCCACAACCGTCGTCGTTCAATTCTAGGAATAGTAAAATTATGTTAACCAAAATCAGTGAAAAAGGCGTTGTGGCAATGTTTCAGCGCGCAATGAATTCTCAAAAAAGTCCCATTTTGGACGCAATCTCAAGAGAATATCAAAGTGATCAAAAATTAGAGGAGTATGTTTTGTTAGACAACGTGCCCAGCTTGCGGGCGTGGACCGGGTCACGGCAAGAAAAAGAGGTGGGTGAAAATATCGTCACAGTAGCCAACAGGAAATTTGAGAGTAGTGTTAAGATTTCACTTGACGTTTTAAATCGTGGAAATAGTGATCGGGTGATTGAAAAAGTTTCTCAGTTAGCCACTGCAGCTCAAAATCACTGGAATAAATTGGTGATTGAGAAGTTAATCAGTGCTACTGCCGAAAACGCATATAACGGCAATGTTTTTTTCAGCAGTCAAAATAATAACAACATTACTGTCGATATTTCCACATTACCAATCCCATCTGCAGAGCAAGGTAGCATCACTGCACCCAGCACAGCAACAATGCAGCTGGCTATAAAAGCAGGTATCGAATCAATCCAGAATCAAGTTGATGGTGATGGTGAGCCAATTGCAGAGGGGGCAACACAGTTCGCATCCATAGTACCGGTTGGTCTGAGTGGGGCAAATCTTGACGCGTCCACTTCAAAATTCCTAAGCAATGGTGCAAGTAATTCATTGGCTGCAGGATACTCGCTGGGTCATTATGCTACCCCCCGATTGAATGCTAATGCCAGTTCATTCTACGTGGTTCATACAGCTTCCCAAGTGCCTACAATCATCCGTCAATCAGAAAGAATGAATGTCAGCATGCTCGGCGCTGGTAGTGATTACGCAACATTAAACGATGCATGGCTATTCACTATTATGGCAAGCCGTAATGTTGGTCTATACGACTATCAGAACATTTGCAGAGTCACTTTAATCTGATGGTTTCAACGACAACTCTGGTCGCTGTTGTTAATTTCGTAATAAAAGTGGGTTCGAGAATATTCTTCAAAAAGGAGAATCCACACTGTTGTCGAAAAGGTCTAATCAATGATGAGGGTATGGTTTTAATTGAGCATACAGTATATGAGGGTGAGGAGTTTGAGTCAGATGAACTTGAGCACTCAGCTAATGTAATTATGAAGCCTGATGTAGTAAAACCTGAATCTAAGGTTGTGAAAGCTAAAAAATAAAAAGGATATTGGGGTCATGGAAGACCATTCACAAGGTAATAAATAATATGATAGTTGATGATTTCGATTCGTTGTTCGATGTTGATGTGTTTGGAGAGATTGTGGATTTCATTCCAACACTTGGTCCACCACAGAAAATAACCATGATTGTGGATGTTCCATATATCGACATTGCCAATCAAATCGGATCGACTGATTATGTGTTATCAGCCCCAGTATCGAGCTTCATCACCAAGCCAAAAAAAGGAGATCGGTTTGAATCACGTGGCAAAATATTGGCTTTGATTTCACCCGCTGCTACGGACAAAACCGGAACACTTTACA
>CAZEZI010000173.1:0-3915 GCA_964516315.1 uncultured Thioalkalispiraceae bacterium | reverse complement strand
CTGGCTTTGCCATCCATATGCGCAATCAGGCCAAAGCCACAATTATCGCGTTCAAATTTAGGGTTATAAAGGCCAGTTAACTTCATAGGTTTTACATTTAAACTGTTAAAAATCAATAAATTAGAGCCATAATAGGCTGGTTATGCCCGCTTGACCCTGGTTAGGGAGTGTGCCACAGGAAACGCACGCTATCAGGAGACAAAATGGCTCCGCAGTATACAGCCCTGGCGGACTTGCTTCAATGCCTGTCGCAGTTCATTTTAAAGAGAAAATAGTCTTATATTTCAATTACTTATATCAATATAACCAGTATAGGGGATTAACACGGATGCAATGGAAACAATATGAGTACTGGATGCTGTTTTACTAAAAATAAATAAAATAATGCCGATAAGCTTATGAGTATGTTTTTACTATGGAGAATGGCAGAAATTAAATATGTCTATAAATTTTAGTGAGATAAAAGTCAATATTGGTGACAGTATCCAACTTCAGGATCCATCAAGCAATTCAGATGAGCGTATTTTTGTTAAGTTAATCGGCTATCGTGACGACAAGAGTATTCTTGTGACGATGCCACGCTTGAATGGTGAATTAATTCGGGTTGTTAACGGGCAGCTTTTTATTGTTCGATTATTTTCTGTGCAGACGGTTTATGCCTTTAACGTAACTGTATTAGAGAGTAAAGCAAGCCCCTATCCTTACATACACCTGTCTTATCCGAAAAAAGTGGAATCGGTTGTGGTGAGAAATGCACAGCGAGTGAATGTTGGGCTTATCGTTTCAGTGCAAAATGGAGACCCTGATAAAAATAGTGACGATTCCGTATCCGCTAAGTTAACGGATATTAGTACCGGTGGTGCTAAGTTATCAACTAATGAGCCCATTGGCGATGTGGGCGATGATATTAGTATGTCTGCAAAACTGGCAGTCGGTGGGGTTGAGCAGTATCTACAAATATTAGCGACGATACGTCGCGCTGAAACTGAAGAAACGGATGATAAAAATACCTATTTTTATGGACTGGAATTTCGCTTTGTTGAAGAGAAAGACAGGCTGGTTTTACATGGCTTTGTTTATGAGCAATTAAGTAAAGGGTAGCCTGAGTGCGGTTACAAGGCCGGGTATTTACTACGCTTGTTCCTGATTTTAATAGATGTGTGTGCGTGTGCTTGACCAAAAAGCTATAAGCGGGAGCAAGTCTTTGTTTATTAAGTGTTTCTTTGTTTTGAATGGTGAGAAAAGCCAATATTATGTTTAAGTTTTTCAGTGCTGTGCCGATACATAGTTCATACAACGTACTATTTATGAGGGTAAAGCAATGGTCAAGTTTTTTAGTTTGGTTTTAACGTTTCTGGTTTTTTCACTTTCAACATCACTTACTTTGGCGAGCAAGGCGGACACGCCGGACACTATCCCTGGCACTACCAAAGTAATGGCGGAAGACATTCCAGCTCTATATGAAAAGTACGATAATCTGGTGATTATTGATGCGCGTATCGAAAAAGATCGTGCCGGCGGCCATATTGAAGGTGCGATTAGTTTACCTGATGTTGATACAACTGAAGCATCTTTTGGAAAAGTTGTACCGAGCAAGACGACCCCCGTTATTATTTATTGCAACGGCGTTAAATGTGGCCGTAGTGTTAAATCAGCCAAAATGGCACTTGGTTGGGGTTATAAAAATATTTACTGGTTCCGTGGTGGTTGGGAAGAGTGGACAGCGAAAGGCATGCCAGTTGCAAAATAAGGTAATAATTTTTGTGTGAGATATTACACAGTCATTACCATGTATTAAAGAAGGCTTAAAAATGAACAAGATTTCAATTAAACTTTTTGTGGGCAGTATTCTTGGTTTATTGGGTCTGGTCTCAATTTTACTTACCATTGTATCAACGATTCAGTTTCGTGATGCAGCCCTTAAGGCTCAGTCTCAAACTTTAACGCGTGTTGTCGAAGTGGCCGTTGATGAAGAGCTACGAGTCATGCATAAGATGGCAATGGACATGCTTGATGGTGTTACCCGAACATCTGAATTTAGAAAGTCATTTAAATCTTATACCAAAGACCAAAGCGTTGAGGCAAAAGATGAATTAATCCGTTATTTAAACGGGCAGTTTCATCAGCGCTATATTACTTCCGGTCTTTTAGTTGCCAGGCAATTACGTTTGTATGATAAAAAACTGTCTTTTCTGGTGCAAAGCCAGGAAGGGCAGACAGGTTTAACTGAAAAACTCCCTGATTTTTTATACCAGTTAGCTGTGGCCAGAAAAGGTGCAGAAAGACTAAAAACAATTGGTGGTGCATGGGGTTCTAATAATGGCCCGGCCTATTCAGTACTTGCACCTGTTGGCGGATTACGCTTGCTAGGTTATATCGAAATTGTGCTGGAGCCTGCACATAATTTAAAGAATATTGAAGAGATGCTAAAGGCACCACTTTTAATATCTAAAAATGAAGCGGTATTGTATAAAAGTAAAGATTGGGATGATGTAGTTGTTAGTGATGCTTTGTCGGTAAAGTATGTTCTACAGGATTACCAAAAGAAAGTGGATCTTCTGGAATTAACGGCTTTGGAAGACGTTTCTGCCTTATATACAAGTATGGCGAATACACAATTTTTAATTATTACTGCCTTTATAATTGCAATTATTGTAGGTATTTTTAGTGCATTTGTAGTGTTAAAAAAATATTTATTTACTCCTATAGCTGATGTTATGACAGGTATGAATTCCTGTGCAAAAGGTGATTTAACCACGGACGTAAAACAATCCGGATTAAAGGAAACTTATGTACTTTCGGCAAGCTTGAGTAGTTTGGTTGTGTCTTTGCGTGAACAAGTGACATCGATTCAAAATGATGCACGTTCTGTTTCGAGTTCGGCAGATGATTTAGCCGAAATTTCAGAAACAACGACACAGGCAATGGAGCGCCAACAAATTGAAACTGAGCAATTGGCCACTTCGATTAATGAAATGGCAGCAACAGTTACAGAGGTGGCACAGAGTGCATCAAATGCATCCGATCAAGCCAATAACGCCAACAATGCAACAGAAAGTGGTTATGAAGTTGTTAATCAGACTATATCGATGATAAACAGTTTGGCAAGTGAAGTTGAACAGGCCAGTGAAGTGATTCAGGGACTGGAAGATGATAGTGCTCAAATTAGTTCGGTCATTGATGTTATCAAGAATATTGCGGAACAAACTAATTTGTTGGCTTTAAATGCGGCAATAGAAGCAGCACGAGCAGGTGAGCAAGGGCGTGGATTTGCAGTGGTTGCTGATGAAGTGCGGACTTTGGCTAACCGTACTCAACAATCAACAGAAGAAATTAATTCGATGATTGAACGGTTACAAAGTGGTACGCGAGCGGCTGTGGAAGTAATGGATAAGAGCAAGGCAGAAGCCCAGGCCAGTGTTGAGCAAGCAAGTTTGGCGGGAGCGGCATTAACAGATATTCAGTCAGCCGTTCAGTTAATAACAGATATGAATATGCAAATAGCGGCTGCATCAGAAGAGCAAAGTACGGTTGCCCAGGGTATTAACCAAAGTGTTGTTAGCATTAATGACGCAACACTTGAGACCAGTAATGGCACCAAGGCCACATCAAAAAACAGTTTGGAATTAAAAGAGTTGGCTGTAAATTTAGAGGCTATTACTTCGACGTTTAAGGTATAAGCTAAAGTCAGGCAACATCAGGTTTAGTTACCCCACTTTTTGGCTGCAGTATTTTTAACTATTGTGATTGATCCAGATCTTTATGAATACTGGCAAAACTACGTGCCCATGGCGATGTTCTCTGTAAGGCGGCCGGGAGTTTCTTTATAGCTTGCAATGCATCATTGCGGTTTTTATAGCTACCATAAACCAGTGCATACCAGTTACGTTGATTGTGGCGGGTATGAAAATAAAC
>CAZEZI010000172.1:0-3942 GCA_964516315.1 uncultured Thioalkalispiraceae bacterium | reverse complement strand
ACATTACTGTGGCACCCGGACAAGACGCAGTTTATGCCTTGAAAAAAGAGCAGGCTGAAGCCTACAAAGCAGCAGGCTACCCAGCTGACACAACAAGCTACCCGCTAATTCAGGCCGAAGCTACGGCATCCACTTCGACACCAACCGTTGCTTGTGATTTTATTTTAACAAAGGCGGGCCAGTGGGTGCAGCTGGCAGCGGTCATTGAACAGATAAGGCAATCTGCAAAACAGCAGGTCAGTGCAGTTACAGATGCAACCCAATGGCAAACAATCAATCAGATTGTGCGTGATGCTGTTGCGCAACTGGATCAAGTGTAATGCCCTACGCCACACCACAAAACCTCCTCGACTGGTTTGATGCCCAGGAACTGGCGCAACTGGCCACGCCGAAACGCTATCCAGTTATCGATGCGGTGCTGCTGGAGTTAACCGTCTCAGGCGGTGATCGCTCGGCCTATACGGCGCAGGAAATCGAAGCTGCTGATGCAGCGCTAGCGTCAATCGCCGGTGCCCTGGACGCGTCCGATGCAATTATCGATTCCTATGTCGGTAAGCGTTATCAGCTACCGTTATCACAAACACAAATCGATGCCAGTCCGTTACCACGCTACAGCGGTGACCTTGCCCGCTATCAACTAACGGATGATCAGGAAGTGGAAACCATCACCAAACGATACGACCGCGCACTGCGCTGGTTGCGCGATCTTGCAAATGGCAGTGCAAGTATCGGTGAAGGTGAGCCTGAACAGACTAGCGGTGCAGTCGTGATTTCTGGTCCGACGCGCATCTTTGGCCGTGATCGGATGAAGGGTCTGTAATGGCCGGTACATCGTTCAGCGTAGAAACAAAAGGCTTTGAAAAAGTCCGTGAAGTTTTTCAGCAACTGGGAAACCCTGACTTGCGTCCGCTCCTTGATGCGCTCGGTGCTGAAGGTGAAAGCCAGACCAGGCGACGCATTAGTGAGGAGAAGACTGCGCCGGATGGAACGCCCTGGGACCCATTGGCTGAAGATTATGCAAAGCGCAAAACAAAAGGCATCGTCGTTGGCGGTGTTCGTGTTGCTTCCTCTGGCGGGATACTGGAGTTCGAAGGTGAGATGCTCGACTCCATCAATTATCAGGTTACGGGTGATGACACTGTCGAATGGGGCAGCAACAAGATCTACGCAGCTATTCATCAGTTCGGCGGCGCTGAGGCAGGTATGAACGTTCCATCTCGTCCGTTCCTCGGAATATCTGATGACAATGCACTGGATATGGACGTCATTATCACAGACTGGGCACAGGACATGCTGCAATGACCATTCGCAAGAATATTGAAGATCGGCTCAAGGCGCAGGTCAGCGACTTTCGCGAGGTCGCAGGCGCAGCTGATTTACGAAGTGTGCTGGATGGACGTGTATCCGCTCCGGCCTGTTACATATTCCGCATGCGCAACCGACCCGGCAAGAACACGCTGGACAATGCTGTTTCACAACGAGTCGATGAGTCCTATGCGATTGTCGTTGTCTCGCAAAACCTGCGCGATACCCGAGGTGGTGATAGCTCTGACGTGAACGAAACATTGTGCGACCAGGTGAACACGGCCTTGTTAGGTTGGACGCCTGATCCAACTGCCGAATCGATGGAGTATGGCGGTGGTCAACTGGTCAGCATGAAGGGTGGGTTTTTTTATTGGCAAGATATTTACAGAACGGCACGTTACCGGCGTGCGGTTTAACGGAGGAAAAAACCGATGAGAGCAGGCGGCAGCTATAAAGTAAATAAAAACACCGGCAAAGTAAGGCTGGTTAAATGCACAAAGGATCATCCCGAAGGCAATCGGCCCCGCGATAAGGACGGCCAGCCATTGAATGTGCAGATTGAAAAATCTAACACGGCTGCAACCGTAGCCGAGGAGAAGAACAGTGGCGCTTAAATTTAAAAAGAAAATCATGCTGGCAAAAATCGAAACGGTTTATGGTCAGGTTCCTGTGCCTATAGCTGGGACCAATGCCATCCTGACTAAGAATATAACTATCCGACCAATGGAAGGTGACATCGTTAACCGTGACGTTGACCGCCCAACACTAGGCAATGATTCAGCTATACATGTTGGCACACATGTTATATGCGAGTTCGATGTGGAAATAGCAGGCAGTGGTGTCGTCGATACGGCTCCAGCCTATGGACCATTGCTACGCATGTGTGGCTGGGCTGAAACGATTACTGCAGCAACAGACGTACAGTATGATCCGGTAAGCGTTAATGAAGAGTCTGGGACGATTTATTTATCACTTGATGGCCAGCTTCACCCGATGCTTGGTGCACGTGGAACAGTGGCTCTCAGATTTGACACGAAAGGCCTTGCTTATTACAAATTTATCATTACTGGTCTCTGGGTCGACCCGACAACAACAGCTGATCCAGTACCCGATTTTAGCGGCTTCCAAACGCCACTGGCCGTAACCAACGACAACACACCTACATTCACCCTGCATGGGCAGGCCTTCAACTTGTTGAGCCTAAATATCGATCATAATAATCAGGTGGTGTACCGCAATGTGGTGGGTGAGGAGTCGGTGCAGATTGTTGATCGTGCACCTGCCGGTAATGTCACCATCGAAGCCCCGGCGCTGAGCACCTTTAATGTCTTTACAACGGCGAAGGCGAACACGCTGGGAGCTTTACAGCTGGTTCATGGCACGGTAGCAGGCAACATCGTCCAATATGATGCTGCCCAGGTGCAGTTACTGAATCCGCAATATGGCGATAGTGATGGCATCCGTACCATTCAAATGGATCTGTCTATTATCCCTTCAAGTGCGGGAGATGACGATCACAAAATCACGACCAAATAAATTTAATTAAAACAGGATTTAAACCATGTTCAAGCTATCTACAAATGCGACATTCAAACGCAAGGTAACCGTTTTCACACCAACAGATGATGGTGAAACAAAAGGAACCTTTACTGCCCAATTCAAGCGTCTACCCCAGTCGCGCATTAATCAGATATTAAGTGGCCGCGCTTATGAGGATTCAGATGATGAAACTGATGTTAGCCTGTTAGACGAAATTCTTATCAGTGTCGATGGAATTTCTGACGATCAGGGACAACCTCTTCCTTGTGACGATTCATTGCTGACCGCTATTAAAGATGATTCATGTGCCAGAGTTGCCCTGGTCGCCAGTTATTTTAAAGCCATCACTGAAAAGAATCAGCAAAAAAACTAATTGACGCGGCACGCCACTGGGCCGCGCGTGGACAAACTGGTGGCGAGGATGAGGTTGATGACGATCTCAAAGCGTTTGGTGCATCGGATGATGTTCGGTCTCAGTACCACGCCAAACAGGAACAGGAACTATTTGAGGTCTGGCCGGAGAACTGGGACACGGTACAACTTTTTCTCATTGTTAAAACACAATGGCGTACCGGATCGATGGGTGGAGTACTTGGCCTTGATTATGTCGCTGTTGAAGCCTCAATCCGCATGGCTGGCATCACAATAAACCCTGAAACCTTTGACGGATTACGCATCATGGAATCCGTGATAATTGAAGTGATGAATAAAAACGCATGAACGAACTCGAACTCAGCCTGGTACTCAAAGCGGACGGCTCCGGTCTGGTCGGAACTGTGCGTGCCTCTGCGAAAGAGATCGAGAAACTCACAAAAGGAAGCGATAAAGCCGGTAAGGGAATGAGCCGTTTCTCCCGTCGAACGGATCAGGCAGTGAAGACTGCACGGCGGCTCAACATGGCCAGCAAAAACCTGTTCCGTAGCCTGTTTTCATTAAAAGGTCTCATGGCCGGGCTAGGCATTGGGTTGGTCAGCAAGTCATTTATTCAGGCCGCATCAACATCTGAACAATATCGTGTACGCCTCAATGTGCTCCTTGGCAGCGTTAAGGAAGGTAATCGTCTATTCAAAGAAATGAGTGACTATGCTAGCCGGACAC
>CAZEZI010000171.1:0-3967 GCA_964516315.1 uncultured Thioalkalispiraceae bacterium | reverse complement strand
AACCATCCCAAAATCACTCCCCACACCCCACCAAACCAACCTCATCGCTCACCCCTGCCCAATCTTTATCAAAGATTTCATTCTCCACAAACCAATGAAACGAAGAAAATGGCCAATCTTTTACTTGCAACACATGCCCGTGTTTTACAGGATTGTAATGAATATATTCTACATGTCGTTTTAAATCTAAATTATCACGAATTTGATGTTCCCAATAACGGCGCTGCCAACAATCATATTCACCTTTTTTATTTTTGGTTAACTTTATACCCTCTTTTATTAACAATCTTGTGAATTTACTTTTAATGGCTTTCCACCTTGCAGGATAATTTGCATCATTTGCGGGTAATGTCCAAATTGTGTGCAAATGATCGGGAAGAATAACGAACGCTTCAATTTTAAAAGGATGTTGTTGTTTAATGCTACGGAAAGATTCACGTAATGGCTCAATATAATTTGTTAAGTGATTTGCTTTGCGGTTTTTTAAATTGACAGTAAAAAAGTAACTTGCACCTTTTATTTGGCTTCTACGGTAATTGACCATTCCCTGGTTCTCCTTTGTTTTCCCGGATTACGCTGCGCTTCATCCGGGCTACTTGCTAAATTCAGTTCAGAATGAAAATTTTATTTTAGCGAATATTTTCCATACGAGTCACGATCCATATCAATTACTTCAACGGTAATCACAGAAGCAGGAATATTCAATTTACTCAAACCCGCCAAAATGACTTCAGCAAAACGTTTTTTGTTATCCGCATCCCGACCCGATTTAATACGTGCCTGAATGTGAATATAAGGCTCACTCCCGCCAGCATTGGTAAAATCCCGAAAGGGATAGGCACGGGTCTTGATTTGATTTGCCTTAAACAAACCACTGTCTGCAATGGATTGATGCACTGCCTGTAAAACAACACCCATCTGGACATCATCGGCAAGTTCTTCTGCATACTCAACAATAATATGAGGCATAAATACACTCTTCTAATTTATTTACAGTGAGAGATAACCCTTGTTTATAAAAAATTCCCCAATGTTCTTCTGCTGTTTCAGGCTCTTCGCACATAGTGAAAATCCAGTTACCCCCCCCGGATTACGCTACGCTTCATCCGGGCTACATTTTATTGTTCAGGTTTTCTTTCTCAAAGAGTTTGTTAACAACCTCTTTAGCCGCATCGGAATAAGGCATCATGATATGATCTGCACCCGCCTCTTTTAACTTTTTTGCATCTGGGAGCGAGTGTGCTGTAATGGCTACCTGTCCATTGAAGTTGTGATCATGCAGGCTATGCAACAAGCTAAGGTTGACAGACACATCGCGTACGCTACTTAATACCCAGGCAACCTGTTTAAGTGACAGGGTGGCGATAAACTCCGGATCTTCAGCGTCGCCGTAGTGCACGGAATAGCCGTTCCCTTTGTGACGGCGCATTAGATCGGGATCAAAATCCACACAAAGCACCCGCTGGCCCCGCTGCTGTAATTCCCGAGCAATACCTGAGCCGAACCGCCCCAACCCAAACAGGATAACGTCGACAGTATTACCATCTGCCAATAAGTCCAGAGCTTCTTCCCGATGAGTCTGTTTACGTTCGAATATGCCGAGCCAGGGTGATAGCTTGTCGTAGAGGGTGTGGGAATAGAGAATCATGTAGGTGGATGCGCTGATGGTAATTAACCCTACCAGAGTAATCAGGCCCATAGTATCCGCGTCGATATGGCCCAGGCTCAGCCCCAGCGCACCCAGGATAAGGGAAAATTCACTGATTTGGGCAACAGTCAGGCCGGTTAAGAACCCGGTACGTTTTCGATACCCCATCCGCCGAAGAATAAGCATAACAATTAAGGGATTACCAATAAGAACGAACAGCGAAAGAATAATGGCCGGCACAACCTGTGCACCCAGCGTTGCCAGTTCCAGCCCGGCACCCAAATCGATAAAGAAAAACAGCAGCAAAAAATCCCGCAGACTTACCAGCCTTGCACCAATCGTTTCGCGGTAGGGTGTGGAAGCTAATGACACCCCTGCGAGGAAGGCACCCACCTCTTTACTGAACCCCATATACACACCTGCGGCACCCAGAGCGATGGCCCAGGCGATAGAGAACAGTACCAGTAATTCCTGCGAACGAGCCAGTTGGTGTAACAGTGGTGTCAACACATAGCGCATCAACAGTCCAATGGCAGCAATAAACAGACCGCCCTTGAGCAATACTGCAATAGCTTCCCAGCCCAGCCCAGAGATACCATCAGCTTCGCCCAGTGCGGTCAGGCCAATCATCACCAACACCACAACAATATCCTGAACAATCAGCAAGCCAATGGCAATGCGCCCGTGCAGTGCGTCCACCTCACGCTTGTCTGACAGCAGCTTAACGATAATGATGGTGCTGGAGAAGGTGAGCGCCACCGCTACATAGAGCGCAGTAACCGCAGACATTCCCAGGCCAAAAGCAATGAAGTAACCAACAAAGGATGTAAAAACAACCTGCCCCAGCCCGGTGGCCAATGCCACTGGCCCCATGGTGCGGATGATATGCAGATCCAGCTTAAGTCCCACCACAAACAACAGCAGCGCAATACCCATTTGCGCCAGCAGATCAACCTGGTCATTGGCCGATACCCAGCCAAGCACAGATGGCCCCACCAGGATACCCACAGCAATAAAAGCAACAATAAGCGGCTGACGCAGCCGTACACCAATAGCACCGATAATGGCAGCCAGCAGCAGTAGCGCTGCCATTTCAGTAAAGACATCACCGAAAACCGACGTCATGATTCAGGGCACCCTTAAATAGTTGATTGTGGCCTCTGTGTTTACCAGGCCGTACCTTTGTGCCCCCGGGTGCTTCACATTATTATCCGGGATAACTTTATAATAGCACGCCTATTTACAGATGAGCTCCTTTGCTACGCCTTTTACCCTGGATGGCCACGTGGTTAGTTGTTTTCCCGGATTGCGCTGCGCTTCATCCGGGCTACGTTTTAATAATGGTTGTTGCAAAATTTAAGCTGCAATAAACTGCTCCAACCGGGTAATGGCCTCTTTTAAATTATCTAACGAGGTTGTATAGGCAAAACGAATATATTTTTCTGCGCTGTTATTTCCAAAATCAATTCCCGGTGTAATCGCCACACCCACCTGCTCCAGGCATTGCTCGGCAAATTCAAAACTGTTATCCGTTAAATTTTCACAATTTGCATATATATAAAAAGCCCCATCGGGTTTAACCGGTATTGTAAAGCCAAGTTCAGGTAAAGCTTCTAACAGGTAATCTCGCCGTTCTTTAAATTCATTACGGCGTTGTTCGAGTATTAGAATTGTGTCGGGTTTAAATGCAGCCAGTGCGGCATGCTGTGCTGGCGTTGATGCGGCAAGAAATATATTTTGTGCCAGATTATCCACCACTGAAATAAATGCTTCAGGCACCACGAGCCAGCCAATGCGCCAGCCGGTCATTGAAAAGTATTTTGAAAAACTGTTAATAATAAAAATATTATCGGCAAGGGATAGTGCCGTGGATGGTAGCGAGTCATAAACCAGTCCCTGATAAATTTCATCAACTATTACCGCCATCTGCTTTTGTTCTGCAAACTGTATGATTTCAGTCAGTGACTGTTTCGAAATCGTTGTGCCGGTTGGATTGGAAGGCGATGCTAATAATACGGCCGTTGTTTGATTATTCCAGTGCTGCTCAACTAATTCTTTATTTAACTGGAACTGCGTACTCGCATTAACATTAATAAGCCGGTTCTTACCTTCCAGCAAAGAAACAAAATTTCGATTACACGGGTAACCCGGATCAGCCATAAGCACCGATTGCCCCGGTTCAATAATCGCAGCAAGCGCTAATAATAAAGCACCGGATGCACCGGGGGTAACAACAATACGCTCGGGAGAAACGCTGGCCTGAAATTTATCCTGATAAAACTGTGCAATCGCTTCACGCAAAGCAGGCAAACCCATCGG
>CAZEZI010000170.1:0-3993 GCA_964516315.1 uncultured Thioalkalispiraceae bacterium | reverse complement strand
AAAAAGTAAAAGTGCACAAAGTCGAAGCAACAAGAATGATAAATTCAGATGCAACAAAGAGGGGAAAGATCAAGGAGGTTTTGGTGATAAATTATTAAAATATGTATATAAAAAGCATAAAAGTAGATAATTTTAGAACGTTACAGAAAGAAAGAAAAAGTTTTGAGATGGAATTTGATAAGAAGTTTCAGGTTGTTGCTGGTGCAAATAATTCTGGCAAAACAAATCTCTTAAGAGCACTGAATTTATTTTTTAATCAAAGCATTGAGGATGAAAAAGAATATAATAGAGAAAGAGATTTAACTTTTCATAAAGGACCAAAAGCTACGGGTTCTCCATCCAAAACCTCAATAGAAGTGGATTTGTTTTTGGAGGACGTTGACTTAAAAAAGATTTCTAAGTTGAGTGATTTTGTAACAGAAAACAACATTATCAGGATTAAGCGTTATTTTGGTGCACCAAATTTGGAACTATATTTTTCTTACAGTGATGGAAAGTTTCCATCAGAAATAAAAATGAAAGATGGTGAGAATTTAGTAAAAACAGGAAGCGCAATCCTGGTGCTTTTAAAGAGAATAAAATTTATTTTTATCCCAGCACATTCAGATTTGCCAATAAAAATAAATGAATTAATTGCTGATGAGATTCTACCATCGATGGTTGATGGGTACGGAAGTGCTTTCGCTAAAAAAATTAAAGAACTAAAAAGAGATATTGACGCAATAGATGAAAAAACTACAAAAATACTTAACGTTAAAAATGAGTTAATGACAGAAAAATTTAGGACTGTTATTGATAAATTTCCAGAGATAAAAGCAGATATTCCTATAGAAAATTATGCACTCGAAGTTTCTTTGGAAGATGAAAAATTATCTAGTATTTTATCAAAAAGAATTAAACTTCTTGTTAGAGACGCAGCACAAAATACTATTGACAGTAAAGGTAGTGGAATACAAAAGATGACCCTCATTACATTATTAGAATATTTTAGTGATAATAATGAAGAAAAAGCTAGATACACAAGCCCATTTTTAATATGGGCGATAGATGAACCAGAGTCTTTTATGCAACCAAGTTTGCAAAAAGAAATGAGGAAGATATTTGAAAAAGTTTCGAATACAAATCAAATTATTATTTCCACTCACTCTCCAAAATTAATTAATATTAATAACATAGATAATGTAAAATTGTTTTATTTAAAAACGGAGGAGTTTGAGTCTGTCAGAAAAGGTGGTAAAAAGTTTTTTAAAAAAGAGACTAATTTTTATGATAAAAATTCTATTGACTTTGCTGGGAAAATTAAAAAGCACTTAGGAATTGAAGCAAATGATGGCTGGATGTTAAGAGATAAAAATATTTTATTTGAAGGAAGTGGTGATATCGTGTATTTTCACTCTACTTTTAAAGCAATCAAAGGATATCCATTAGATGCTTCTAACATCTCATGTAATAGTTCAGAAAATATGTTAAATTTTTCTGAATTAATCAACCAGCAAATTTTAAATAAAGAAGGAGAAAAGAAAATGTTATGGTGTTTACTTGATAATGATGAGTCTGGTAGAAACTCATACAAGAAACTAAAAACTAAAAGATATTTAAAAGCTTTTAAAACAGAATCCTTATATTTGAGTAAAGTAGGTAATAGTAACGACAACTATCCAACGATGATAGAAGATTTTGTGATACCAGAGGTGTTTTATGAAGCTGTTTTGATGTTTATTGCAAAAAAAGACAAAAAAAGCATTTTAAAAACATTTAATTTTAGGAATTATTTAAAAGAAAGAAAAAAACAGAAAAGAATTCCAATGCCTGAGTTTTTGGATAATCATTTTGATAGTGTCATCAAAAAATGGGGCAAGTTTTCATTTAAAGAGCTTGGTGTGAAATATGGACTATCTTTAAATTATCAAGAAATTATAAACAAAAAAGACGAAGAAGAAATTAAAAACTTTAGAAGAAAATATCCTCAATTAAATATGTTTCTGTCTCAGTTTGATGCAGCTAATAAATGATTTAATAAGCAGATAAAACTATTATGAAAAAAGATTTTCAAAAATTTATAGAGACATTAAAAAATTCAATTAAAACTTGGGAGTATTTTGTTAATTGGGAAAAAGTATTTGAGAATAAGGCTAAATACGAAATAACTCTCAATAAATTAAATTATCTTTTAGGTAAAGATAATTTAGAGAATGAATTTAGTATTTTATTTAAAGATAATCCAGAAGTGGTTAAAGCTCTACCGTCACTTTTAGCTGTGCGTGAATCTAAATTAGAAATATTTGATATAGATGCTAATGATGTTGAGTTTTTTGATTTTGGCTCAGAAGTAGAATATTCAGAAGATAATGCAAAAAAATATTTTAGATTTATAGAAAAAACTGGTTTGGGTAAATTATTTAAAGATGATGGTGTTAAAAATCTTGTCGATTATGTTTTTGGTGTTGAAGTTGGATTGGATAGTAATGGGAGAAAGAATAGAGGAGGTAAGATAATGGAAAACATTGTTGAGGTTTTTGTTAAAAAGTTTTGTCAGGAAAATCAATTAGAATATCTACGCCAAGCCAATTCGCAGAAAATAATGGATAAATTTGGTAAGTTGGTAGAGTTTGATAAATCAGATAGAAGTTTCGACTTTGCTGTTTTTAACCCGAAAACTAAAAATTTGAAATTAGTTGAAACTAATTTTTACAATGGAGGAGGTTCTAAGTTGAAAGCAGTTTGCGGAGAATTTAAGTCATTATATAACGAATTAAAAAAACAGGATATTGACTTTATTTGGATTACGGATGGTCAAGGTTGGAAAACAACAAAAAGACCGCTAGAGGAAACATATAACCACAACGAACACGTTTTCAATCTAAATATGTTAGAGGAAAATATATTAAATGATCTAAAATGGTAGAGATGAAACTACATCCGGAAAATTTTGAATTGGAGTGTTCTACTGTCTGGTCATTTCCGAGACGAGGGAAGTGGGCAACTCATAAGTCAGACTGGAGGGGGAACTGGTCGCCAGAGGTGGTTAGGAATTTGATTTTAAGGTATTCAAAAGAAAAAGAACATTTGTTGGATTGTATGATTGGTGGAGGTACAACAGCAATTGAGGCAAAGATTTTAGATCGTCATATTACTTGTACAGATATAAACGAAGAAGCGACAAAAAGAACGCAAAACTCTTTAGATTTTGAAACAGAAACAAAAGCAAGACAAAGAATAAAGTTGTGTGATGCTAGAAAACTGGATTTTATAAAAGATGAAGAAATTGACTTTATTCTCACTCATCCACCTTACGCTGATATTATCAAATATAGCGATGGACAAATAAAAGAAGACTTATCAAATATTCACTCAATTGATAATTTTGCTGATGAAATGGAAAAAGTTGCAAAAGAACTTTATCGTGTATTGAAAAAAGGCAAATATTGCGCGATTTTGATTGGCGATACAAGGAGACAAAAAATGTATCAACCAATGGCGTATAAAGTTATGGATAAATTTTTAAAACAAGGGTTTGAGCTGAAAGAAGATATAATAAAACAACAACACAACTGCAAAGCGACGGGGTTTTGGGTTAATAAATCAAAAGAACATAACTTTCTTTTGATTATGCACGAGCATTTATTTGTCTTTGTTAAGCCGTAAAAACTAATGAAGTAGACTTTAAGAAATTTTTGCTGTGTTAAAATAAAATTATGAACTATTTAATTCTAATCATTGTTGGTGTTGTGGGGATTTCGCTTGGGGCGTATTTTGCACGGGGGCGAAATGGTGGCTTGCTTGCAGGGCAAGCAAAGAAGAAAGCGGAAAATAAGACGAGGATTTTAGAGTTTATGCGCGAGAATGAAAAAATGACAAATAACGACATTGAAAAATTGCTTGGCGTGTCGGATGCGACTGCAACGAGGTATATGAACGAGTTAGAAAAAGAGCAAAAAGTGCGCCAAATCGGCAAAACAGGCAATGCTGTGTATTATGTTCTAAGATAAGCAA
>CAZEZI010000169.1:0-4008 GCA_964516315.1 uncultured Thioalkalispiraceae bacterium | reverse complement strand
CTAACGCCAGCTTTTGCGTAGAACTTAGCGAATAACTGCACAATTGTTAATGCGCGCTGCCGCCAGTATAAGCGGTGCATTCGGCGTCTTAGACGCACACACGGCGTCTATATAGCGTTGCAATGCTTTTTGCAGGGCTGTGCTTAAAATTTGAGGAAAATAAAAAAAACCTTTCCATAAGCATAAGTGCAGCACTGAACAGTTAATCAACTTAACTGTAGAGAACCTACAATTTATCCAAAACAATAAGTGCGGCAACACGAAATGGTTAAATGTTATACAGGGAACAACATACGACGACACTAAGCTTTGGTGGGATACTGTAAAAGGATTTAAATTTGATGGCTGGGCTCTCGCAGGTAATGCGAGATATAACGGCGGTGTCGGAGCAATGATAAAACAAGTGCTGATTATGCGAGATGAAGGTGCTTTTGAAGAATGAATGGACTGGTTACATGTACTAGGAGTGTCGCAAACAAAATGGGCTGTTTTATTAACAGCCATTCAACGAGGGCTACGTGATTATTGCAACCCAAATATCCGTGTAAGCTTTGATAGTGCTAGCCCTACATTTGAGTGCAGTATAATTCCTCAAAATACCTATCCAAGCGTTTTAAATCATCAGTAGTAACATCAACTTTCTTAGCAAGTAATATAATCTTTTTTACTTCATTAGTAATTTCATTTACGATTATATCGCCAGGTATAATTATTGGTATTTTTTTAATGTAGTTAGACGAATTATTCGTGCTAGCATTTATCGTTCTTATTAAATTATTACATACTGTACTATTAAAAAATCCTAGTAAAAAATACATCAAATCCTTATATTTTTTTTGTGGAAATATTCCTACTATAGATTGATCAAATAGCCTTCCATCTATTAACGATGCTGTGATTGATGAAGATGAAACCATAGGCACTGCAATACCCTGCTTGAAATAGTATTGTGAATTTTGAAATCGAGCACGTTTCTTATTTAATACTTTATAATCATAAATAGCATCCTTACTCCAATCCATAAACCATTCTGTTTTTTTATAAAACCTTTTATTTCCACCTTTTACAATTGGAACCCAGTGCTTTGGATCACTTATACCGTCAAGTGGTGGAGATTTAGACAGAGCATCATTACAGATTAAATCGTTATTTATTTCCTTATATTTCCTTACACCCCTAGTAACAGTATTCAACCGCATTAAATACTTACCATCATTACCAGAATAAAAACCTGTAGCAACAGAGCATACATCACCGATTTTTAATCCGTCAGCACGTAACACAGCACTTATCCAACTTTTAGATGGAAGAAAAAAAGCGCTAGATGGATTTCTTTTAAGTTGACTATATGTCAGGCGACAAACTTCATATTCATTTGATTTTTTAGTTAACAAATTTGTTAACTCTGAAGGTGAATCTAATCCATTATATACAGGAAATTCATGCTTATCATTTGGCTTCTTGTTTACAATTGAAATAATACTTAATCCTGCATAACCAAATTTAACATTTGGAAAGAATTTTGAGGGAAACAATGTAATAGATTCAATTTTATACCCTTCCAACAATACCTTTCTTAAACCTTCATGCATATGTAGCGTTAAATACGTATCAGGTATAATGAATACTAAGCGTCCATTATCATTTAAGTATTCCATCGCCTTTACTAAAAATAGACCATATGTTTCTTTTGCATACAAATTGGGATATTCTTTTTTAAGTTGCTTTCTTTTTTCTGGTGTTTGATATGCACCATAAGGCGGATTTGCAATTACTCTGTCATATTTTTTTTGATCAAAACTAGATGGCAACAGAAAGTCTTCTTGCTCTATAGCAACATTTGTAAGATTAGAATATTTTTCTTTTAATAATTTAACACTATCGCCATTAAGCTCATAAGCATCAACTTGTATAGTATCGTTGTACCTTAATATTCCATCAATAAATACACCTTCTCCAGCACAAGGTTCTAGCACTGTCATATGCTTATCAAAACGTAAGAGCCCTATCATATATGAAGTAATGTGTTTGCAGTTTGTGTAGAAAGCTTGAAACTCATCTTGCTTCCGTTTAGCTAGTGCTACCATGCTAAATATTTAACCAAGTCATTTTCTTTAAAATATGTCACCGTATCCTTATCTAAATCGTCTTCCCATTTCATGTTTTCACTTATCCAAGCTGTTATATCAAAACCTGAGTATTCTTTTATTTGATCATATGTTTTACTACCACAATAAACACCCCAAATACCTGAATTCTTTAATGTTTGTAAATAATGATTATTGTCTGCCTCATTAGCTCTTACAAAAAGCATACACTCGTTGTTTTCGCTTAGGATATTTTTATAAATAGACGCCACAAGTAATAATCGATTGGTATTACCTTTTTCGTTTGATTGAAACCCACTTTTAAAATCAACATTATATCTTTTTTCACCAATTCTAAAATGCAGATCAAGCTCTAGCTTAATTTCACCTGAAGTAGCAAGACCCCATACTTTATCGTAATATTGTAGTAGTTGATTTTTTTCCACATCTGTTAGTTTTAAACTAGCAATATAATCTCTAATTTCTTTATGAAGTAATTCTTTTACATCTGAAAAAAGCGGAGGCTCAAACAACTCAACATCATCTCTAACAGGAAAATCAAAACAATTTTTACAAAACGGTTCCCACAATTCTCCAATTCTGCGTGCAAACGTCATATACTCGTATGCCCATGCACGGTTCCTATATTCAATCATAATTACATATGAACAATATGTAACCATAAGGATATTGTTAAGAATCTCTTCCTTAGTCCATTTTTGCGCTAATGAACGCTGAAATATAATCGTTTTTAAATTCTGTGTTGTTTCTTTAATTGCTTTATTGCTAGCGCTAGCTCTCTTTTTAAAATCGCGTTCACCGTATATTTTAATAATCTCACCATATGACTCTGCAGCCCTATCTCTCAGATAATTTAATATAACGGCTTTTTGCTGGTACATGTCTTTGTTGACATTCATATCCATTCCCATAGCTCTTTCTCAGTTTTTGTTGTTTTATGCTTTGGTGGTTAGAGAGACTAATCTTTGCGAATCATAACATTAACAGGGCGTCTAAATTAGACGCCATTTAGACTTAAATCAACTTTCAAGCAACATTCGCCCACCTTCAGTATCGCGCAAATCTTTTGTAAGCTGGCTTTTAATTACATCAATATCAACGTGACCGTAGTGATTTTGTATAAAATCTATACCACAGCCCATAACTTTTAACAGATTAAAGACATCAGTGCCTTTGTACAACTCAAAGGTTGCATATGTATGCCGTAAACAGTAATAAACAATATTCTTATTGCCCTCGTCTAACCCTGTGCCTTTAAGCATTGCCTTCCATTCTTTGTAGTAAACATCCTTCTTAATTTGCAAGCCAGTGTCATTGTCTACAAATAAGTAATCATCGCTTTTAGTATATTTAGATATCTTTTTAAGTAAAACAAATGGATTTCCTAACCTACTAATTGCTGTTCTTGCTGTACCCGTTTTTGTTTTATTAGCAGGCAAGTTGATTTTACAGCGTTTTTTAATAATTCTCTTATCATTTTCTATTACTTTTTCATCGTATAATTCAATATCGCGCCATTGCAGTCTTCGTGCCTCACCAAAGCGTATACCAGAGCTACAGAGTATTAATGTGAACTGGTAAAGAAATCGTCTTTGTTCAGCTTGCTTGTCACTTTTCACATGCTTTGCTGTATGCCAACTCTGCATGTATCTATATATTGTTGTCCACTCGTTTGGTAAAAGTGCATCCCTGTTTAACTTTTCGCCACTCTTTTTTATCTTCTCCCACTCACCAAAGCGCACCTCATATCCTTTATGTATAAAGCCTTTTTCCTTAGCAAAATTATACAATGCTTTAATTGTTCCTCTTTCGTTGTACAGCGTCATTAATTTAACGTTGGGAGCAGATTCCTTTCTAAACAAGCGATAATCTTCAAACTTATCTTCTTTAATCTTAGTTA
>CAZEZI010000168.1:0-4086 GCA_964516315.1 uncultured Thioalkalispiraceae bacterium | reverse complement strand
CCGTTCGGAGCAAAACTGGGAGACTCGTCTAAACGTGACTCGGTCAACACTCTTAGGTAACCTGTTTCCCGTTCCAGTACCGCTATCCGGTAACTGCCTTCGATTCTGTGTACCATAGCAATAAATTTGCCGTCAGGCGAGATACTTGCACGCGCATTGTAGCTACCTTCAAAAGTCAGACGCTTAGGTCGCCCCGTGGCACCCCGATCATTCACTTCAACCTGGTATAATTGCGGGCCATTACCACGATCCGAGGTAAAAACAATGGCTGAGGCATCGGGTAGCCAAACCGGTTCCGTATCAATCGCACTATTGTGGGTAACACGCCGTGTCGTCCCCCGACTCAAGTCATAAATATAAATTTCGGCATTGCCATCTTTCGACAAGGTAAGTGCGAGTTTTTTGCCATCGGGAGACCATGAAGGTGCACCATTAATTCCTTTAAACGCAGCAACCCGTTTAGCCTGTCCGGTTAAAATACTTTGTACATACACTTCTGGCCGCCCACGGCTGAAGGAAACATAGGCTAACTGCAAACCATTCGGTGACCAGCTTGGTGACATAAGCGGTGACTTTGTTTCCAGAATAATTTTTTCGTTATAACCGTCTGAATCTGCAATCGCCAAACGATAAACCTTTTCGTGACGATGGTTTTTGGTAACAGTGACGTAAGTAATATTGGTATCAAAGGCACCCTGCACTCCCATTAACGCTTTATAGATTAAGTCACTGATCTGGTGCGCAGTACGCCGTAAGTTAGAACGTCGGCTGCGTATTTTGTAGCCTACCAACTGTTCTGCTTTAAACATATCAAGTAACTGAAACTGCACTTCATACGTGCCATCAGCCAACGGCCTGATATGCCCCACAACCAGATTGTCCACACCTAATGTGCGCCATGCAGTGTAATTAACTTCTGAGCCATGTGATGGCCGACCCACTAAATCACTCGTTGGGATGGGGGCAAAGCGCCCACTGCGGCGTAAATCAGAAGCCACAATAGCTGCGATATTTTCAGGTGCTTCAATAACTGCGCCCTGTGCAGGTGCGGTGCCTGTCCAGGCAAAAGGCACAACTGCAATGGGTAAGGCGCCATCAATGCCCTGGGTAATGTCAATTGTCAATGCCGCAAAGCTCACTCGTGCCGAACCGAAAACAAATAACACCAAAAGGATAAAGCGGGGTAATTTATGCATAATATGTTCTTTAACCTGAAATTATTTTTCTGTACCAAATTTTAATTCAATCTGCCTGAATTGGTCAGACAAACCATATTCTACGGGGGGCAAGGGCAAAGGGGAAGAGCGCTTGACCGCCGAATAAACCGACTGGTCAAAAGCGGCATTACCACTTCTTTTTATATACTGTATATTAATAACCTCGCCACTGGGTATTAAACTCACCCTTATTACACACACCATTCCAGGTTTCGTACTCGCTGGCTTAATCCAGCGTTGTTCAATATGGCTTTTAATAATTGCCTGTTGCTTTGAAATAATGGTTGCATTTCTTGCCTTACGCTCTGCAGCCAGACGTTGTTGTTCCAGTTCCAGTTCTTTCTTTAACTCATCTTCCCGTCGTTTTCTTTCTTTCTCTTGTGCTATACGTTTATTTTCAGCTTCTAACTGCCTTTGATTTTCTTCTTCAATTTGTTTCTTTTTTAAAGCCCGTTGTTTTTCAAGTTTTTTCTGCGCCTGCAGTTTGGCAAGCTTTTTCTTTTTAAGTTCCGCCTTACGCTTTTTTTCCAGCTTTAATTTTTTCTGGCGTTCGCGCTTCTCACGTTCTTTCTTTAACTTCTGTAATTCCTGTTTACGTGCAATCGAGTCATCTTTTAATACCGCTTTGACCACTTTAACATCTGGCTCGATAACCGAGGGAGCATCAATAAAGCGAAAACTAACTCCCATCACCACTAAAAAAACAATATGGACAATCACCGCCCAGAAAACTGCCTTAGGATGATTCTTGACTAAACTCCACATAAGCTACAACTTAAACACCGACTATTGGCGCCGGGTTCGCTTGGGTGTTTTGGTAATTAAACCTACATCATCAACACCGGCCTGCTGCAACAGTGCCATCACATTAACAACATCTCCATACTTTGCCCGCCGGTCACCTCGCACCAGTACCGACATGCTACTTTTACGCTGCCGTTTAACCGCCGCAACACGAGACACCAGTGTGGTTGCATCCACCGGTTTTTTAGGGTGGTCTCCAATATTCAAATAGTATAAACCCTTGCGGTTTACCGTAATGATAACCGGTTCATGTTGCTGTTTTGTGATGGGTTTTGCGTTCGCTTGCGGTAAAGCAACTTTGACCCCTTCGGATAATAACGGTGCAGTAATCATAAAAATAATAAGTAGCACCAGCATCACATCAATATATGGCACCACATTGATTTCTGACATAGGCCGTTTTTTAGCTCGTCTTGGCACTAATGCTTGCATATAATTTTACCCTGGCTACTGGTTGTTATGCGTTTGTCGTTGCAGGATGGTGGCAAATTCATCAACAAAGGTATCGTAATGCCCGGTTAAGCGTTCAACATCACTAACGTAACGGTTATAAGCAATAACCGCCGGTATTGCAGCAAACAACCCCATCGCTGTTGCAATTAGAGCTTCGGCAATACCCGGTGCAACCGAAGCAATCGTGGCTGACTGTACATTGCCGAGTGCCAGAAATGAATTCATAATCCCCCACACGGTTCCAAACAGACCCACATAAGGACTGGTTGAGCCAACGGTGGCTAAAAAAGGCAAATGATTTTCAAGTTTTTCAAGTTCACGATTGGTTGCAACCCGCATCGCACGATGCGCACCATGGACAATGTCCATCGTATCAAAACCTTTACGGTTTCTAAGCTGCGCAAACTCACGAAAGCCGGCTTCAAAAATAGATTCTGCACCGGTTAAACGATCTCGCCGGGCAGAAACACTTTTATAAAGTTCGCTTAATTCAATACCAGACCAGAAACGATCCTCAAAACGTTTGGCCGATTTTTTTGCACGTTTAATTACCGAGCGTTTAATAAAAATAACAATCCATGACATTATTGATGCCAATAGTAACGAGAGCATTACCAATTGCACTACAAAGCTGGCATCGATTACCAAACGCATTATCGACATATCTGTTGACACACTTATTCCCCTGTTAACTTTTCCAGAATCTCTGCTGGCATGGGTAGCGGTTTAAATAAATCCGCATCCAGACAAGCTATTTTAATATTTGCCTTTACCAATACTTCGGTATCACGCTTAACTATTTGTTCAAAGGTAATGCTGGCCTTGCCTTTTTTACTGACCTTCGATTCGACAACCAGTTCATCATTAAATTTTGCTGGTAGCAAGTAATCTATTTGTACCTGACGCACAGCAAAAATAATACCGAACCGTTCACGTAAATCATCCTGTTGTATCGAAAAACTGCGTAACCATTCGGTACGTGCACGTTCCATAAACTTTAAATAATTCGCGTAATAAACCACACCACCAGAATCGGTGTCTTCATAATATATCTGGATAGGCCAATTAAATGTATTCACAATACTCTATAATTTTATTATTTTTTAACCACATAGTTTTTTAATATAAAACAATATAACTTTATCATTGCGAGCGATAGCGCTCGCAATGACCATTTCTTTAATTATATTTCCAAATCTTGTTGTTCCGCTGGGTTACTCGGTGGTGTTAAACCAAAATGCCGGTAGGCCTGTTGGGTTGCAGTTCGGCCACGCGGGGTACGCATCATAAAACCCTGCTGAATTAAAAATGGCTCAAGCACATCTTCAATCGTACCACGTTCTTCGCCAATGGCAGCGGCTAAACTTTCTACACCCACCGGGCCACCATCAAACTTTTGCATGATCGACAATAATAATTTTCTGTCCATCATGTCAAAACCTTCCACATCCACATCCAGCATATTCAGGGCTCGTTCCGCAACCTCACCAGAAACTTCACCATTGGCTTTCACTTCTGCATAATCACGGACACGACGTAATAACCGGTTGGTTATTCGCGGTGTACCACGGGAACGTTTGGCAATTTCAATCGCGCCGGCATCATCCAGCTT
>CAZEZI010000167.1:0-4141 GCA_964516315.1 uncultured Thioalkalispiraceae bacterium | reverse complement strand
GGACACTTAACCATTCGCTTTGCTCATGGCTAAGTGCCATTTAGCTCGGCGTTATAATATACTAGGAAAGGAATATTCGTAAATATGGAGAGTAAACCGCTAAAAGTTCCCGGCGGCCTGTGCGTGGCACCTTATCTTCAAAGTTCACTGATACTGGATGGTCTTACTGTTGTTCAGTCATGCACTCATGTGACAGGCAAAACAGGCTCCATGTTTTTAGAAGAACATTTATTATTGTTCGTATTGCAAGGTACGTATGCCATCCACTATGGTAAGCAGAAATATATTCTAGGAAAAAATCAGATGGTGCTGCTAAAAAAAGCCATCGTGGTTGAGTACGACAAATCCGGTGACCCTGAAAATAATAATACTTCTGAATTTATGATGTTTTTTCTGAAAGATGACTTTTTAAGAGAATTTATAAGAAAGGTTAATCTTCCAGTAAAACAATCCAATGAGCTATCGCCCATATCAGTAAAAAATGTGAATCAGCGACTGCTTGGATTTGTTCAGTCGCTAACCCCTTATTTTAGCGAGCCCGACAAGATTGAGGCAGGATTGATTAAACTCAAAATGCTCGAACTTCTTTACGGAATAACCCATACGGACCAAAGACTTCTTCAGCAGCTTCTGCAGCTCAAACGGCAGGTGCACAGTGACATCAGCCAGGTGCTGGAAGAAAATTATATGAGTCCCGTTTCAATAAATGACCTTGCGTATTTGTCTGGTCGGAGTCTCTCAAGTTTTAAAAGAGCTTTTCAAGCTATTTATAATATTCCTCCATCCCGGTGGATTCGCGAACGACGCCTGAAAAAAGCAAAGGAACTGCTCTCCAATACTGAGATGTCAGTTACAGATGTTTGTTACACCACTGGCTTTGAAAATATGTCCCATTTTTCAAAAGTGTATAAATCCTATTACGGTCATTCCCCTTCATCACATAGAAAGTAATTGGGCTAAATTAACAATAATTTTGGGCCGCACGAAGCAGCACCTTCTCCCAGAAGGTACTATTTTCTTAACAATAGTTTTTAATTAAATCAAAAAGAGAAAATAGCATGGTCAAGACAAAAGTATGGTTTATAACCGGCGCATCAAGAGGTTTTGGTTTTGAGATAGCAAAAGCAGTTTTGAAAACCGGTGACAAAGTTGTAGCAACAGTCCGAAGCGAACCGGAGAATCTTTTAAATCTATTAAACAATGATAAAAATCTTTTGGTTACTGTTCTCGATGTTAACGATAAGAATTTAGTAAGGACATCTGTAAAAGCCGCCTTAGATAAGTACGAAAGTATTGATGTACTAGTAAACAATGCAGGCTATGGATTACTAAGTGCCGTTGAAGAAGCGTCGGACGAAGAAGTGCGACAAAATTATGAGACAAACGTTTTCGGCCTTTTGAATGTCACCCGTGAAGTCTTGCCGCAACTCCGTCAACAGCGATCCGGTCATATTATAAACCTTTCATCGGTTGGCGGATTAGCCGGCTTTCCTGGATGGGGATTATACTGCTCAACCAAATTTGCAGTCGATGGCATTACAGAATCAATGGCGTTGGAGCTGGCGCCATTAGGTATTCATGCCACTGCAGTTGAGCCTGGCTTTTTTAGAACAGATTTTCTGGATAGTTCTTCACTGATAACAACTAAAAATATAATTGCAGATTATGCTGATACTGCTGGAGAAATGCGAAACCAAATGACCCTGGCTAACAAGAAACAGCCGGGAAACGCTGAAAAATTGGCTCAGGCCTTTATTACGCTTGCCAACTGCGAAAACCCACCTGTGCACTTAATGTTGGGAAAAGATACACTTGCTGTTTTCAGAGAAAAGATAGCAACAATGGAGAAAGAAATTGAAGAATGGCATGATATAATTACTGGCACAGATCATGATGATGTTGCAGCGTAACAATACGACATTTGTTATGCTTTTACTGACCATAGTCAACATTATAACAAGCGCATTGAGAGTGACGGGGAGAAACGCGGCAGCGCTGACGTGGTAAGCTCATTGGCCCGCACCTCATACGCGGCGTTATATTTTTCGCAATTTATAGGTTCATTTAAAGCAATGAGCAAAATTACCTCGCTATTTAGGGATTACAAAGATTCTGACTATGATAGTTGTGAAGATTTAGTAAATAATGCATGGGGGTTTGATATGATATTCAAACCCCAGGAGTTTGCTGATATTGCCAAATGTATTTATACGAAGGGTTCAGTTATAGGAAGTAATTATCGGAGGGTCGTTGAAGTCAATGGCAGAGTTGTCGGTTTTATATTTGGATTAAATGAAATGTGTTTAAAGCCCAGGGGAAGTTTGTTATTCGGACTGGGTATTTTACGGCAGTTACTATTTTTAAAGGGAGTGGCCTTTAAAGGTAAAAGGCATCTATTAAAAGCCATCAATACTCATGAAATAAACAGATCAAAAGTAGTGGCGAGAGGTAAAAGCGAAATAGTTCTTTTTGTGGTAGATCCAAATTACCAGGGAGTTGGGAATGGAAAGAGACTATTATCTGAATTTATTTCTAACTGTAAAGAATCGGGCGCTAAATCAGTCATAGTAGAAACTAATAAGCTAGGTGCAAGTGGTTTTTATGAAAGTGTTGGGTTCAAACATATACGTGATTTTTACTCTCCACTTCATGAGTATGCAACTAAAGGCGGGCAGGCTTGTATGTATGAGTATTTATGCCAATAAAAATATAACAAGCGACTGCGGGGACAATTTGGACCTCCCCCAGTATAACGGACACTCCAAATAGGGGACAATAACCCCACAGGAGTGAACAATGATCAAAAGAAAAAGTTTTACCCGAGAATTTAAACTCGAAGCTATCCGATTACTTGAAAAGTCGGATAAACCCGGTACTGAGATAGCAAGAGAATTAGGTATTCGTCGCAACATGCTTTATAAATGGCAGGATGAACTTAAAACAAAAGGTGGTAGTGCCTTTAAAGGTTCGGGGCGACCATTAACCTCTGATAATAAAATGAATGACTTAAAACGAGAAAATGAACGATTAAAGGAAGAAGTTGAAATTTTAAAAAAGGCCGCAGCGTACTTTGCGCGGGAGCTCAAGTGAAGTACGCCTTTATAAAAGAAAATGAAACGGCTTATACTATTACACGTTTATGTAATGCCTTAAGTGTTTCAACGAGCGGTTATTATGATTGGCTAGAACGACCACCCAGTCGACAAACAGACGAGCGGAATAATTTATTAATGCAGATCATAAAAATACATCACGAAGTGAAGCAACGTTATGGATCACCGCGTATGTATATTGAACTTATCGAACAAGGGATTGCTGTGAGCCAAGGCCGCGTTGAACGCATCATGCATGAGCATGATATCAAAGCGAGTCGTAGTCGGCGACACAAACGTACGATAGCGCATCGTGGTGTCGTGGCACCGGTAGATAATGTCCTTGATAGACAGTTTCGAACGAGTAAACCGAATACCAAATGGGTTCAAGACATCACCTTCATTGAAACACGTCAAGGTTGGTTGTACTTAGCGATTGTATTAGATTTATATTCTCGAGCCATTGTTGGCTGGTCAATGAGTGATAAAATCAATGGCAAGCTTGTACTGGATGCACTTGATATGGCGATAGCACAACGACAGCCAAATGAATCAGTATTGGTTCATTCGGATCAAGGCAGTCAATACACCGCTGTAAAATACCGCGATAAGTTAACCGAGCATGACATGATTTGTAGTATGAGTCGCAAAGGTGAATGTCATGATAATGCAGTAGCAGAAAGTTTTTTTCATACCCTAAAAGAAGAATTAGTTTACGATAAAGACTTTGCAACACGACAAGAAGCAAAACAATCTATTTTTAAATATATTGAATTCTTCTATAACCGAAAGCGACAACATACTTTCATTAATAACAAAGCACCTTTTGTGTATGAAGAAATGATGGCTGTTGCTTAATTATGGTGTCCGTGAAGTTGGGGGAAGTCCAATTGTTACCGGTATTCCCATATGAGTGTCTGCTTTAGGATGCAGCAAAATGGGTCAGAATGATGTTACCCACGAAAAGTGGACACCTTAGGGGTTGAATTCGGGTTCTCGTCGTGTGTAAAATCAAAAGAGCCTAAATTGTATATCGTTAGAAAAGAATA
>CAZEZI010000166.1:0-4165 GCA_964516315.1 uncultured Thioalkalispiraceae bacterium | reverse complement strand
TAAACAAGATTGCCGCGCTATCGCTCGCAACGACAAACTCACACCCATGTTATGTCCAGGAAGTTACTATTTTCTTTTACTGCTTAAATAGGCCTCATAAAAACATCTTATTCATAAGTTAACGGGACAGCAGTAAACAATGGTGTTTATTATTTAATGTTTATATAAGTTAAGTAATTGCGAGGATTGCATGCGCTCAATTTGTTCACGCAAGGTATAAAGTTGTTCTTCCCAGTAGCGCGGCTCATTAAACCATGAAAAGTTTTTAGGAAAGGTAGGGTCATGCCAGCGTCTGGCAAGCCATGCGCTGTAGTTAATAATGCGTAAACTTCTTAAGGCTTCGATCAAATTTAAACTTATGGGATCGAAATCATAAAATTGGTTATAACCTTTTAAAATACTATTGAGCTGTACCACCATCTCAGATTCAGAACCCGACAACAGCATCCATAAATCCTGTATCGCAGGCCCCATCATGCAATCGTCGAGGTCGACAATATGTGGGCCGCTGTCGGTCCATAAAATATTGCCAACATGTAGGTCGCCATGTAAGCGAATAACCGGTAGTTGATTAAAGTTACTAAACTGCTGGTCAATAATTTCTAAAACCTGATTCGCGGCCAGTTGGTAGTTATGTTGTATTTCAGCGGGTACAAAATTATTCTCGAGTAAAAAATTTAAACTATCGTGGCCAAAGGTTTGAGGGTTTAATTTAAGCCGATGTTGAAAAGGAAATTGCGCCCCAATCGCATGTAGTCGACCAATAAATCGGCCTAGCCACTCAAGGTGTTCGATATTATCCAGGTTGGGTGCGCGGCCGCCATGTCTGGTGTACAGGCTGAAGCGGTAGCCATTAAAATAATGCAGTGTTGCCTGGCGAATAACTTGCGGTGCGACAACGGGTATTTCCTGTTGCACACAGTCATCCGCAAATTGGTGTTCTTCAAGAATGGCCTCGTCCGTCCAACGGTTTGGGCGGTAAAATTTTGCAATAATGGGTTGCCCATCTTCTATGCCCACCTGATAAACACGGTTTTCATAGCTATTTAGAGCCAAAAAACGACCATCAGAGATAACCCCCAGGCTCTCGACAGCATCTAAAATACTATCAGGGGTTAAATTTTCATAGGGCACGTCATTTTCTGGTTTCATTACTCAAATCCGTGCGCTAAAAGTAGTCGTTTGCAAAAATAGTAGTGTAGACAGTAGTTTAGTTGACGTTGGTCTAGTAAACTCCAGTCAGTTTTTATCATATCACACTATATATATACCATGACCAACCCACTATTAAACATGTTACAAAAGGCGACCAAAAGTGACGTGGCGGTTTTACCCCCCTTTGCATATATTAAGCCGCAGCATATCGAGCCGGCCATTGACCAGATACTGGACGAAAATAGAGTGCAGTTATCGAGCTTGCTAAAACAAAAAAGTTTTAACTGGAGTAATTTTATTCAGCCTCTGGAAGAAATGGCTGACAGGCTGCAACGTGTATGGTCGCCGGTGAGCCATATGAATTCTGTTGTTAACAGCGACGAACTTCGTGAAGCCTATAACAAAAGCCTGCCAAAATTAAGCAATTACGCTACCGAACTTGGGCAAAATGAAAAGCTTTTTCAAGCCTATCAGGCGATTGCCAATGCCCCGTCCTTTTCAACACTTGAAATCGCGCAGCAAAAAATAATTAACAATGCCTTACGCGACTTTCATCTATCCGGCGTTGACTTAAGCGAAAATAAAAAACAACGCTTTAAGGAAATTAAACAGCAGCTTTCAAAATTAAAAACACAATTTGAAGAAAATATTCTTGATGCAACTTATGCCTGGTTTAAGCATATTGAAGACCAGGAGAATTTATCCGGCTTACCCGACTTTGCTATTGGCATGTCGAAACAAGCAGCCGAGCAAAAAGAATTAAGTGGTTGGATTTTTACTTTAGATGCACCCTCGTATATGGCCGTCATGATGTATGCCGATAGCCGTAGCCTACGCGAAGAAATGTACCGCGCTTTTGTAACACGTGCGTCAGACCAATGCAGCGATGAAAAATCAAAACAATGGGATAACAGCGCGAACATGCAGGCAATTTTAAGTTTAAGGCATGAGCTTGCGGGTTTACTTAATTTTAAAAATTATGCGGAATTGTCACTGGCCACAAAAATGGCTGAGACAACAGATGATGTATTTGATTTTTTAAGCCAATTAATCGATAAATCAAAAGCAGTTGCAGAAAATGAATATCAGGAATTGTCGGACTTCGTAAAATCAAAATATGGCATGGACAGTTTAGCCGCCTGGGACGTGATGTATTACTCAGAAAAGCTTCGTCAGGATAAATTTGCCATTAGCCAGGAAGAGCTTAAGCCCTACTTCCCCGAGCAGCGTGTACTCGATGGCATGTTTAGCGTGGTTAATAAAATTTACGGCATTCATATCAAAGAAATTCAGGGCATTGAAACCTGGCATCAAGCCGTTCGCGTTTTTGAAATTAGAGATATAGACGGCAAGATGCGGGGCCAGTTTTATCTTGACCTTTATACACGCGAGAAAAAACGCGGCGGCGCCTGGATGGACGATTGCCAGGGGCGTGTCATGCATCAAACCGGGCAATTACAATACCCGGTTGCGTATTTAACCTGTAACCTGACGCCCCCTATTGGCGATGAACCGGCATTATTTACCCATCAGGAAGTGATTACTTTATTCCATGAATTTGGCCATGGCCTGCATCATATGTTAACCCAGGTAAATTACTTAAGCGTATCGGGCATTAATGGCGTAGCATGGGATGCAGTTGAGCTGCCCAGTCAGTTCTTAGAAAACTGGTGTTGGGAAAAAGAGGCGCTTGATCTAATTGCAGCTCATTATAAAACCAATGAAGCCATGCCGGAGGTTTTGTTTGAACGCATGCACGCGGCAAAAAACTTTCAGTCCAGCATGATTATGATGCGGCAACTTGAATTTGCGCTGTTCGATTTTAAAATACATAGCGAATATGCAACATCAAAATTTAAAACTGAAAAAGGTCTGGATATTCAGGCTGTACTGGATGAAGTACGCAGCCAGGTAGCGGTTATTACCCCGCCTGCTTTTAATCGCTTTCAGCACAGCTTTTCACATATTTTTGCAGGCGGTTATGCCGCCGGTTATTATAGTTATAAATGGGCGGAAGTACTTTCTGCCGATGCCTTTTCTAAGTTTGAAGAACAAGGTATTTTTGACCGGCAAACCGGTTTGGAATTTTTACACTCTGTTCTTGAACAAGGCGGCAGTCAGGAGCCTATCGAATTATTTAAAGCTTTTCGCGGTAGAGAACCACAAATAGACGCCCTGCTCAGGCATTCGGGTATTGCAGCCTAATAAAACATTTTGAGACTATAAAATGAAATTTAATATCATGAACAATAAATTAAGGATGATCGCAGGCGTTATATTTTTAACAATGTCAGCATCAACTTTTGCAGAAACATTATATGTTACCGACCGTATTTTACTGGGTATCCATCAGTCCGCTGACGAGCAAAGCCCTATTCTAACCTCTATCGCCAGCGGCAGTACGGTCACTGTCTTAAGCAAGCAAGGCAATTTTATTAATGTAAAAACTGAAGATGGCACCCAGGGTTGGGTTGCAGCCAATTTTTTAGTCAAAAATAAGCCTGCCACTAAACAGTACGATACTTTATTTAAGCAATATCAAAAAACAGTCGAAACCCTTAAAGTTGTTAATGAGCGTTTAACGAAAAAAGAACGCGAAATACAAATAAAACGTGACCAGCTTTCAAATGCCAGTACTACTATTAAAGAACTGAAAAAAAATGCAGCCGCTACTACCGGTGTGTCAGATAATAATGTTCAGGTTATAGATTCAGAAGAGATTGAAAAGGCACATCAGGAAATTAAAAGGCTCAAAAATAAATTACTGTCTCTGGAGCAGATAATTAAAGACAGTAAAGAAATTGACCCAAACAGTACCCAGTCGAAACTTATCAAGGCACAACAGGAAAATACCTTAATGCGTAACAGCATAGAAATGGCCTTAGCCAGCTTAGAAGGTAAACATGTTCCAACCGCCGAAGAGCTCGCCGGTATACGCGCAAGTTTTCCCACGTGGTATTGGGGCTTGACGTTTGTGATGATAATCTTAGGTGTGATTGGTGGGGTTGTC
>CAZEZI010000165.1:0-4224 GCA_964516315.1 uncultured Thioalkalispiraceae bacterium | reverse complement strand
CAAACAATGTGGTCGAAATAATGATGCAGTTGTGTTTTTTCGAGTTTAAGTGCCAGACTTTTCTGGTGTGCATTGGTGACCAGCGCGGTTTCAATATTGTTTTGCTTTAAAGCCGTTAAAAATTCACGTACAAAGGGGTGCACTGCAATTAAATGAGCTACTTCTGCTTTAAGTTGTGCAATATCCAGTTCCAGCCGTTCAGTCCAGTAATCAACACAATACCAGTCAATTGTACCTTCAACTTCTTTGTAAATAGGCATTAAGGTATCGTAGGCTTTATCAAAGCTCAGATTATTCTTTTCGCCATAACGAACGGGAACATGGTGTTGCCAGAAGTGATTGTCAAAATTTAGATCGAGCAAGGTGCCATCCATATCCAACAGCACTGTTTTAATGTTTTTCCAGTTAATCATAATGTTATTTCAACGTGCGTTTTGCAGTAATTTCAGGTGCTGTCGGGAATTCTGGGTAGTTTAAGCTAGACTTGTTTTTAAAGCCTTTATTATGCAATGGAAACATTAACGATGCACTTATTAAAAATAATTTTATCAGCTTCTACTCTCTTGTTGACACTCGTTTTCAGCCCCTTTATTTTAGCCAACAGTTTAACAGAAGAAGAAATGGAACGCTGGCTCAACAGCGATGATCTTGAGCCACCAAATTATCAGAAGGTTGAAGTTAATGATGGGGAGTTGTTTTTTCTGACAGAAAAACCCGTAAAATCTGTTCACCACCACCATAACGCCTTTACCCTCTATAAAACGAGCCTGGTCGATGGCTGGATTAAGCTGGAACAGTGCCATAGCAATATGGATCGGGTTCCACGAGTACAGGTGGTGTTTAATGAAGACCGTATTCGTGATATCAAGGTAGTAAAGTCAGATGCAATAGAAAAAGCCTGGGTAGAAAAGAACACCGTGCAACTGGAAAATGTGAAAGATAATGCACGGCTTTGTATTGAGGCCTGGTCCAGGGCGTTGTTTAAGAATAAGGATGGTAGTTATCGTTTAACGAATGGCCCGTTTATGCGTAAATTTCTGGATGGCTATTTTCCTATTCATGTCACCATAGATGTTGATTTTGCAGCAACAAGCCTGGCACTGGTGTCGGTTGAGCCTGTGGCACAGCGTGGCTTTAAAGTGACTCAAACGCCTAAAACAGTGAGCATCGATGCCTGGTTTGAGGGGCGCTTAAAAACAAAGCTGACTTTTGTGAATTAACTGCTTGTAGATTTATTTATGTAGCCTGGATGCAGCGCAGCGAAATCCGGGAGAATGACGCATATTTCTTATCCCAACTTAAGGTTATTTAGCCACATTCACAGGCCATGGTTCTTTTTTGCCCTAATAGCACTGGCGAAATACCCCTTAAACTGTCAAAATCGCGTTTCATATGGATATTTTGCAATCATATTTGGAAGCAGTACGAAACCTGGCCAGCATGGCGGGTGAGAAAATCCTCGAGGTGTATCAAACCGAATTTAGTGTCGAAAAGAAAGCCGACCAAACACCGGTAACACAGGCAGACTTGGCTGCAAATGAAGTAATCCTTGCCGGCTTAAAGGCATTAACGCCCGATATTCCTGTGCTTTCGGAAGAAGACAACATTCCGGCTTTTTCCGAGCGTGCTAAATGGCAGCGTTACTGGCTGGTGGATCCTTTAGATGGTACCCGTGAGTTTATTCAAAAAAATGGTGAGTTTACGGTTAACATTGCGTTAATTGAAAACCAGCAACCGGTTTTGGGGGTTGTGTATGCGCCGGTTCTGCAGGTCATGTATTACGCACTGAAGGGTAAAGGGAGCTACAAAACATCGGCACATAATAGTGCAGAAAAAATTCATGTTGCCAAACATTGCGCAAAGCCGGTGCGCGTTGCCGGTAGCCAGTCTTTTACTAATAACGAGTTTATTGCTTTTGTGCATAACCTTCCCGAATATACCGTTATCAATCTGGGCAGTGCTTTAAAGTCCTGTCTGGTTGCCGAAGGCGGGGCGGATGTTTACCCACGTTTTGGCCTGACCTCGGAATGGGATACGGCGGCAACACAATGCATTCTGGAAGAAGCCGGTGGTTACCTGGTGGACTTAAGTCTGCAACCGCTGCGTTATAACACCAAAGACAGTTTATTAAACCCGCACTTCGTCGCTTTCGGTGATAATCAGATGGAATGGGTTTCGTATTGTGAAACGGAACCTGTTGATAGTTAGCCTTAGTCTTCGCTGCAATCTTTATTATCGTAAACAGCCATAATGGCTTTTAACTCTTTTAATATCTCCTGTTGTTGTATTTTGTCAGTTTTTGCAAGCAATTCAGGAAGGTAGCCGGAAGTAGTGCATTCGAGTGACCCAATGTGTTGCCGTACAACGCTGCAGCCTTGCTGGCATATTTGCTCAACATAGTCCTGAGTTTTTTTTCGAGGCATAGGGATAATCTTGCACAGGGGGATATATTATAAAAATCAGATGCTTACAGGTCTGGTGTGAGTTGAAAAGTGCGCAAATACTAAATGTTTTTGTGTGGACAATCAACCCTGGTTTTTGTTGTTTAGCAGGATGAGGGCGTTTAAGTTAAGTAGCTATTTTTAGTCTGAAATCATGCAAGTATGTCGTTTACTGAAAATGGGTTAACCCACTGTGGTTTTTGTGCTGAAATATTAACCCATTTAGGTGACAGATGATTTGGTGCTTATCGTGTAAACTTTAATCAAATTATAACGAATTTCTTCAATTTAGGCGGACAAATGAAACTTTTACCAGCAGTTCTATTGATATTAGGGTTTGCTTCAGGCGCACAAGCAGCGGTTCTGGAAACGTATGGATCTGGCACCCCGACACCAACAACGGTGGGCGGGTATACGATGACCGATTTTGCCTTTACTGGCGGAAGCGGAACCACGACAAGCATATTATCACCTCTTGGCGGTTCTTTGAGCTTTTTCGATAGAAATAACAATGCCGCCCCCATGGTAATCGATCAAGCTAATAATGTGAGCTGGTGGAATAATGGCGAAGCGTTCGATTACGATGTTTTTCTAACCGGTGAGAACTTAATTACTATTTTGCTACCGGAAAATACCCGTGCATTTTCCTTTAATGTGGGTGCAAACCTTAGTAGTACGAGTATAAATGCATGGATGACAGCAGAGGAATCGACGGGTTCTGGTGTTAGCAAAAGCTGGTTTAACGTTAATCGTGATAATACTCCTGGTTTTGGTATATATGCTGACAACAGTAATGGTGGCTGCTCAGCACTCACCTCAGTTACCATCGACCCGGTTTTCTGGGGGTTTGGTAACTTCTCAATCAACCAGAGCAGTTGTAGAAGTGTTCCCGAAAGTTCTTCTATGTATTTGTTAGCCATTGGCCTGTTCGGTTTGCTTTTTGTAGCAAGACGAAAATCTTAATTAACAAACTAGTAACTTCTAAAAGCCCCCCGCTTTCGAACGGGGGTTTTTTTTGCCCAAAATAAAAAATATTAGCGGGTGTAACGGGTTTTATTTGTTTGCATACAGGGAGATATAAAACATGCGAGAGCTCTACTGGCAGCATCTCGGAGTTTTACACAGGGCATTTCAACTTTGTATTTTGGATAAATGACAAGCTTAAGGTTTTGTGGATAAGCGTTGTTTTTAGGGAGGTTGTTGAAGTGGTGGCCGGACCTGGAATATGAAGATTTTCAAATCACACCAAACCAGTTTCTGATTTTTATTCTGGCAAATAGGGTATTGTTTAACTCTAGCCGCTACCTAGACAGGTAAAACTATCCCGTTGAACTTTTGCTTTACTATCAAGTTTGAAAGACACTCCCCAGCCCCAGTTTTCTTCGCCATTTTTACGGTAAATCATAACCTTGGCCAGGAATAATGTATCGGAAGATTTTGATACATTAATATCAAGCCAGTTATTACCATTTTTATTTGTATGGAATGCCCAAAAACCGCTTAGATAATCGCCTATTGTTCGATCCTTCTCATTAGTTCCCACACCGTTACAATGTTTGGCATTTTTTAATAAAACATTGTTGTTTCTCATCAACGCTTTTAAAACATCTGCCTTAGATAATATAGAATTGTTTCCATCTGCGGTACTGAATTGTGTTGTAGCAAACAATGCAAGGGCAATTAAACTCAGTATGAGGGTGATTTGTTTTTTTGCGATCATTTTGGCATTGCCCCATAGTAAACGGTTATGTCTTTTCCTGAGTAGTGCTTAGCGTAGGCAGCA
>CAZEZI010000164.1:0-4228 GCA_964516315.1 uncultured Thioalkalispiraceae bacterium | reverse complement strand
TGCAATGCAATGTAATCCGGGAAACAATGTTAACCTCCCGGATTTCGCTGCGCTGTATCCAGGCGACATAAATAAAAAGATGGGATTGGCAGTGGTAGCCCGGATGCAATGCAATGTAATCCGGGAAATAATGCATTAATACTCCCGGATTTCGCTGCGCTACATCCAGGCTACATAAATAATAAAGATGGGATTGACAGTTTACCAATATAGATTTCTTTATCCCGAGTTCAGGTTAGTTATTTACAAACCTAATTGTTTAGCAGCATTATTTAATGCATCTTCACGGTTGTTATAGATAAAATTATTTCCAACTAATTCCAGGATTCCCTGTTTTTGTAGAAAGGGCTGAACTTTGTTCTGGATGCCAACCAGAATAACCTGGCGTTTTTCAGATTGTGCGGTATCAATAATATCAAATAATGCACGTGATGAAGAATAGTCGACCAGCGGTACACTGGACAAATCGATCATTAATAGTTCGTAGTCTGTATAGCCATTTAAGCAGCGCATCATGCCTTTTGCTGCGCCAAAACTGAGTGCACCACCAATATGGTAAAGTAAAATCCGGCCGCCTGCTTCAGCCATAATTCTGGATTCAGCTCCAGACAATGGTATTTCCTGATTCGCATCTCCATTTGTAATGGTCGAAATACTGTCTACCTGTAGTTCTGCGGAGCGTTTTAAAAACAGGAAGCTGGCAATAATCATTCCTATTGCAACAGCTTCAAGCAAGCCAACGAAAACCGTTAACAATAAAACAACCAGCATAATGATGACACCGGCTTTGGGTGCCTGTTTAATATTTCTTAAATAATCCCAGTCAATAATATCAGTTCCAACTTTAATCAGGATGCCGGCTAAAACGGCTTTAGGGATATAAGAAGCCAGTGGCCCGGCACCAAGAACAATAACCAGCAAAATGACCGCGTGCAGCGCGCCGGAGAGTGGTGTTAAACCGCCGGCCTTTACATTAACAACGGTACGCATGGTGGCGCCTGCTCCCGGTAATCCACCAAAAAAACCGGCAAAGGTATTACCAATACCCTGGCCAATAAGTTCCCTGTCTGATTTATGCTGGGTGCGGGTCACATTATCGGCAACCAGTGACGTGAGCAACGAATCAATGGTGCCGAGCGCGGCCAGAATCAGTGCAGATTTAATCATGCCTGGCAAATACTCCAGGGTAAGAGTAGGGGCAACAAAATCTGGAAAACCTTCAGGGATTTCACCGATGATGGGGATGCCGGTTTCGGCAAAAAACAACAGGTAAAAAAGCGTACCGCTCACAAGCGCAAATAAAGGTGCGGGAAATAACCGGTTAAGCCGTGGCAAATACAGAGGGATAAGATAGACCAGACTGATGGTGATGAGCCCGAGGATCAGTGCATGGGTGTGTGGTGAATCGATAAAGGAGGGGATGGCAACCAGCGCATCCAGCGGTTTGGATGGCGATGGCTGGCCAAGTAAAGGCCCAATTTGCAGTAGAATAATAATAACTCCAATCCCACCCATAAAGCCGGATACAACCGGATGTGGTACCAGCTCGATAAACCGGCCTATCTTTAAAAGACCAAAGCTTATCTGGAACAGGCCACCCATAATAACAACGGTAAAGGCCATTGCTGCACCTTGTGCCAGATCGTTGGGGAACATGCCGGTGTATTCGGTAAAAATAATCGCCATTACAACGGTCATGGGACCAGTGGGGCCCGAAACTTGCGCGGGTGTGCCACCAAACAGGGCGGCAAAAAAGCCCACAAAAATGGCACCATAAATGCCTGCAATGGGCCCGGCACCGGAAGCAACACCCATTGCCATTGCCAGTGGAAGAGCTACAACAGCAGCGGTTAAGCCGCCAAATATATCACCACGAAGGTTGTTGAAATGCAGACCATTAACATGTTTTGTTAGCCATTCCATAGTAAAACTCACAGAAATAATTGTAAAAAGGGATTATTTTTAAAGCAGCTTTTCAGTTGGGCTGATATTAGATCGGGCATTAACAGGCCACCTCACGAAATGAGAAAATATTTCGAAATTAAAGAGTTGGGCTTGTTTTTGCCAGCACAATTTTAAGAGATTCACTGACGAACTGCAATTGGGGTGAATTGTATGATGTAAATAATAGTATGGCTATATAATTACCCACTTAATTGCTGCGAAAACATCTTGAAAGTACTATAATGCGCCCCATTTTACCGGTTGCGAGTAAAGGGGTTACAATTTTGGCCAATTTTAAACTAAATTTATCCATTAAACAGATAGTTGCAGCAGTTATTTTCACGATTATGGCTATTTATCTTGCGGGTGTGGTACCCACTGCCGAAATTGCCTGGGTAACGGCCATTCTTATTTTCACCATCTACTTGTTTGCTTTTGAGGTAGTGGGTGTTGATTTGGCCGCACTAACCGTGATGGTCTTGTTAGGGCTTACTTCTTTACTGGCACCGATGATGGGGCTTGAAAAAGGCCTGGTACCCAATACACATTTATTTGATGGTTTTGCCAGTAATGCGGTGATTTCGATTATCGCAGTCATGATCATTGGTGCCGGGCTGGATAAAACCGGCGTGATGGGCAAGGTGGCTGCAGTTATTCTTAAATATGGTGGTACGACTGAAGGCCGTATTATCCCTATTATCTCAGGCACGGTCGGGGTTATTTCCTCTTTTATGCAAAACGTAGGGGCGGCTGCACTGTTTTTACCGGTTGTGAGTCGTATCTCAGCGCGTTCAGGCCTTCCTATGTCGCGTTTACTTATGCCGATGGGTTTTTGTGCCATTTTGGGTGGCACGATGACAATGGTGGGTTCAAGCCCGTTGATTTTGTTAAATGACTTAATCATGACCTCAAATAAAGCCTTACCGGCAGAGCAGCAGATGGAGATGTGGTCGCTCTTTTCTGTAACGCCGATTGGTATCGTGATGATCACGGTGGGTATTTTGTATTTTGTTGTTGCGGGTCGCTTCGTGCTGCCAACTGTTAAAACAGAAGGTGTAAGCGCAACGAACACAATGGATTATTTTCAGGACATCTACTCGATTGACTATGGTTTATTTGAAGTGGTTGTTCCTGCAGACAGCCCGCTTGTGGGTGTTGAGTTGGGGGACATCGAGCATAAATCGCATATTCGAATTGTTGCAATGTACCGGGCGGCTAAAGACTTGCGTATCGGGCCGGGAAGCCTGTCCCGTGAAGTAGAAATTCGTACTAATACCGTACTTGGTATCCTGGCCTCACCCCGGCAGGTGGCGAATTTTGTGGAAGAATTTGGTTTAAGACAGCGTAAAAGCCTGCAAACGTTTTCTGAGCATTTAGCTTCTACAAAAGCCGGTATCGCAGAAGTTGTTATTCCACCTGGCTCATCCATTATAGGTAAGTCTGCTTTAGATATCTGGATGCGTAAAAAATACGGTATTGCGATGGTTGCTCTGCACCGTGGCGGCGAGACTAAACAAGAAGGCGACAGCATCCGCACTATTCCTTTTGAAGCCGGTGATACCCTTGTTGTACATACAACCTGGGATGCGCTGGCGCGTCTGGAAAAAGACAAGGACTTTGTCGTTGTAACAACGGAATACCCTCATGAAGAAGTGCGTCCACACAAAGTGCTGCATGCAGGCATATTTTTCGCACTGGCCCTGGGGCTGGTTCTGTTTTCTGATTTACGGCTCTCTGTTGCGCTATTAACGGGTGCTGTGGGAATGATTTTATCGGGTGTATTAAGCATTGATGAAGCTTATGAAGCCATCAGCTGGAAGACCGTGTTCTTGCTCGCAAGCCTGATACCGTTGGGCTTTGCGGTGGAATCAACGGGCACAGCGAAGTGGATTGCAGATCAAACACTGTCAGTATTAGGTGGTATGCCGATATGGGTTATTCAGCTGGCTGTAGCGGTATTGTCAACTTTCTTTACGCTGGTAATGTCAAACGTGGGCGCAACCGTTTTGCTGGTGCCCCTTGCGGTGAACATTGCAATAGGTGCGGGTGCAGATCCGGCATTGTTTGCCTTAACTGTGGCTATCGCAACATCCAATTCGTTCTTAATCCCAACACACCAGGTTAACGCCTTGATTATGGGCCCCGGTGGTTATCGTGTGGTTGATTTTATGAAGGCGGGGGGCATCATGACGATATTGTTTTTAATTGTGATGATGGTTGTGCTGAATATGTTTTATTAAGCAGGCAGCCCGGATGAAATGCAATGCAATCCGGGAAACAATGT
>CAZEZI010000163.1:0-4229 GCA_964516315.1 uncultured Thioalkalispiraceae bacterium | reverse complement strand
CCTACTTTGGCATTATGTTCAACACAGCGAAAGCCACTGTTTATCGTCACCGGCTGGTCAAAATACACTCGGATTTGAGTGAGCACTGCCAGCAATTCAGCATCAACCGTGTCGCCACTACAGCCACACGGACAGGCAAACTCAGACCGACTAAAATAAGGGTTTAGCTTATAAGTCACCGAGCACGTCCTCAGCGCTGCCAATTGCTTCAGGCTCAATGACCTGCACCTCACGGCCCAGCATTTTAGAGACCTGAGATGCCTCGATTTTGTCGCTTAACACGCGTTGCACTAGCAATGCTTTTTTGCGTATTGCCAGTCGTTCTGCCGTCAAACGATAAGACATAGACTCCAGCTCATTAATACTCAGTTTTTCCAGTTCTTTTTTAGTCATCGCAATACCTCTATCAGTTTTTAGTCCTGGCGGTCTCGGTAATTGCTCCTGCATTACTCTACCTACGGGCATCCTGCCCTAGTGAAGTCCGCCCTACATTACAGTTTAAATATTTTGTTAGCCCCGGTATCCCAGTTCAAATTAATATCCGTGCCATTGGGGATCACTGGCAAGCCGGTGGCGGTATCGATAAAAACGATTAACCGGGAAGTGCCTTCAACACCAGTGTCCTGATAAATTACCAAAGCTTCACACTGAACCCCTGAAACCGTTGAAAAGATCACGTTCGCCGCTCCTGCCACGCCCAGTGCTTTGGTTTTTGCAGTTAATGCCGATGAAATGGCGATCCGTGATCCGGCCGCGACATCGGATAAAAACTGATGGGTATCAATCGCCACGGTATAAGCACCGGTGTCTATCAAAGCCACTTTGATAGTGTCGGCATCCCAGTCTACATCTGCCCCTAGAAAGCCCTCGCGTCCCAGCCCGTAAAGTGAATTCGTCATGATCTAACTCCTGTTTGTCGCTTTTATATATGATGTAAAAATTGCATCCAGTCCGCCGGAGACCACCGTAACGATGACCGTGTAATAGTCACCCTCTGTTAAATTCAATGCACTATCCAGCGCCAGATCGTAATTGCCATTGCTGCTGGCAATATAGTTAACATTCGCCGGCCAGGTCATGCCTGGCTGGGGGGTTCCTGCGCTGTCATTAATCTGAGCCGTGACGGTGGCATTATTAATAAATGTGTCGTCAATGGCATTTTTTAGCCCGTTCAGCGTTAAATGATTGCTGTTATTGCCCGCCAGTAAAATATTAATTGACACGATTGAGGCCTATGTTTGCTTTCAAAACCGATTCGGTGACTAGCGCGGCCGCAACTGCAGGTTGTAGCAATAATTTAGCCTCTAGCCAGCCGATAAATTCCTGCCCGCCGATTAAAGTAATAGCTCCAAATGCTTCAGCACTGACCAGGCCGGATGCATTAATCACGATAGCGCCGTTGATCACCATAGCATCGCCGACTAATTCAGCACTGGTGATACCATTGGGGGCTATGATCACGGCACCGGCATTAATCGCCGCAACGCCGATGGCCTCAGTTGAATCAATGCCAGCCGGGGCGACGATAGCCGAGCCTGTCTGGAGTGATTGATTGCCTAACGCTTCATCACTGTTAATTGATGCAGCATTGATATTTAAAGCGCCTGTGCTTAATTCGGTATTACCCAGTGCTTCTACACTGTTGATGCTGCCGGGTTGCAGGGTGACCGAGCCGGACGCCAGGTTTAAACTGCCGAGTGCTTCAGCTGAGACTATGCCAGCGGGTTCAAGATTAATCGAACCCCCTTGTAATGTTGGGTTTCCGATAGCCTCGCTGCTGTTAATCGCCGTCGGTTGTATGATTACCGTCCCGGTTTCCACGGTGACGGTGCCCAGTGCTTCAGCGCTATTGATAGCGAGTGCCTGAATAATCGCCTCGACTAATAACTGTGGGTTACCCATGGTTTCCTGGGTGCCGATGGCGGTTGGGTTTAGGTCAACGCTGCCGGTTGATAGGGTTTGGTTACCTAGGGTTTCGGCCGAGATTATTCCGGTTGGGGTGATGGTTAGGCCGGTTGCTGCCGCCTCGGATTCTTTAAACAATCCGCCAGGCAATAAAACAGTACTACCAGACTTGCCATCTTTAACTAAACCTATCCCTGGCAGTAGATTAACAGTTGTCATTAGCTAAATGCTGGGTCACAGTCTATGAAAATATTACTTAATATAGATGTATCAATTGCCGTACAAACTTTAATTCTAACTGGTCCTGGACCTATATTGTCAGCCAATGCTCCTATCGTTAGTGTTTTAGATGTACTCATAACCTGGTTATCTGTACCTTCAACGCCTGTCAATCCTTCCCAACCGCCTGCTTCGTCTGTAAGATTATTTCCTGCTGCAAATGGCGCAGGCTTAGTATCTGCTAAAACACCCAATGCATTGCTTGCACCGTCTGAATGCTCTATCTCTAACCAAAACTCGTCATCTTGTAATAATGTACCGTTATTTCTAGCTAGATGTACTGTAAATGTTATCGTTCCCGTATATGTTGTTCCATCAAAATCTAATTTGTTTGTTGCTCCGCCTGCTGCTAGACTAAACGCAGATACTGGGACTTCAACAGGGTTATAATAAGAACAATTAGAATTACTAGCTATTTCTAAGCTAAATTCATTTGTACCATCGTAAGTAGAGCCTCCTGTTTTAATTATAGTTGTTTCTTCTGAGATAGTGCCATTATATAGCTCGTATTGCAGATAGTGATAAGCATCTGCACTACCTATCGATAGTGACTCTCCTTTGATGTAGCCGTTTCTAGTTTCGATAGTTCCACTGGTTAGCAACACTCCTGATGAAAGTAAGCATCGTTCTAAACTAAATATAGGAATATCAGACGATGTTGAGGTGAATACAGAGGCTACAGCAGTATTTAATGCTGTCATGTCTACATTGACTATTTTAAATGCTGCCCCTTCCGAAGTTGTCTTTATAAGATAGTCTGTTGCCGTGCCGACTAATGAGCCACCAAACCAGTGAAGATGTGACCTAATAGCTCTAATCCCTTGACCTGCATTACCAAATGTTATGTCTGTATTAAGCAGAACTAACAATGAGCCATCTTTATCACCAAGCGTAAAATTATCAAACCCACTAGCCCCTGTTAAACCTACAGTGCCATCTATAATAGTTAGTTTCTGAGCTTCCCCAGCAAATATAGTTAAATCATTTGATGCTGTTAATGTAATGCCACACATTGCTGTTACATTACCTACAGGTCCACCGTTTATATTTAAGTTGTAGTTGCCGCCAGTTGTTATTTCAGAAGCTCCGACTTTATAAACATCCGCATTAGCATCATCTACACTGATTATCTCAACAGAACAACCTAGAATAGTGTTTGCACTATAACGATGGTCATGTAAATCAGATACTATAACTACATCACCTGAGACTGGGGCTGTAGTAGGAACACCATTGAACACATCATAAATATTTTTATAATATGCTGATACGCCCATATTAGAAAAACTACCAGTTCTTAATGTAGCTGCTCTGCCTGCATCACCTGTAGCCGTACCTGTGTCTGTACCATTTACATTTTTAACATAATAATAAACCATTACGCACCTCCCAGAGGTGGAGTGTAATTATCTACGCTGATCCCTATCGCTGTAACATCATTAGCACTAGCTCTTATTTCATCTACCTTTGCTTGATTTATAGACAATAGAAACATAAGCTCAGGGTCGGTTAGTCTATCCAGCAAGGGAACTGCTGCAGTTAGTCCTGTCGGATCAGGAAGAGATAGAAAATGCTCTAACACAATAGTTCTTAGTTCATTAGCTGTATTAAAATCTGGAGCTATATCTACACCAGAACCGTCTACAAATGGATTGTCTCCAACAACCACTTCAGCTATAAATCTTTGCTGCTCATTTAATACTAAACTGCTGCTGATATTTACAGCATGTTCAGCAAGCTTAATATTCAAATCAGTGCCGGAGTTAGCTATATAGATAACTCGGTGCTTTGCGCCAGTTATATCCGTATGTTGCTCCTCTACTTTGAGCTGACCTGATTGCCCGTATGGTCTGTTTGATTTTATTACTGAACTAACTATGCTCATAACCTATTCTCACAAAAGCACCACATGTGCCCCGGCTTTACCCAGCGTAGTGTTCGTAGGCAAAACCAGATCAAAAAACGCTTTAATACAGCCCTGCGACTCATTCAGCCAGTATTGTTCTGTCTGTGCGCTTTCCTTTGCCTCGTTCTCCGCAATCTCC
>CAZEZI010000162.1:0-4249 GCA_964516315.1 uncultured Thioalkalispiraceae bacterium | reverse complement strand
CATCAAATCACGATTGAACTTGAAAAAGCGAAAGTCGAAATAACCGCATCAAATGCACGTGCGGATGAATATGCTACCACACTAGAAAAATCACAGAAACAACAAGATAAATTACAGTCTGAACTTATTACCCTAGTAAAAGAAACCTCAAAGCTAGTTAAAGTTTCTTAAACTTGAAAAATCAAATTAAATATTTGTAGCTACAATACTGCCTTTAACAAAATAAATGTTGGTCAATGACTCAAATCCCGAATCAGTCGCAAAGAGGAACCACAATACTCCATTAGGATCTGCTGTTATAATAAATAGCTTATCATTAACATTTGTTAGTGTTTTCAATTCAAAAAATGCGTTAGTCGGATCACACTCTTGTGAATTAGCAAAATTACCAATTGCTATTGCATTTAAACCACCATTTTTTTGATTACCAATATCAATATTCATACGGTACATATTTTGATCATTGAGTATTTTTAATGGTTCAATACTGGATGCACCGGCTTTAATAGTAACAGCAGTCCCTGGTGAACCTGGTCCAACACAATTCGATTGTGCGTTTGTTGCAAACGTAATATCGAATATAAGTTGATATGTTGCACCTGGGATAAAGCCACTAAATCCTTTTTTGATAAACATAAAAAGATCATCACTACGATTCATTCCTGAAAGCCTATAGCCTGAGATGTTCTGTAATTTTGATGGAATTGATTCTACTCCTGAAATAAAATCAAACAATATTTCATCTTTTATAGGGTAATCCGCAAAGTCTGCACTCCACCCATCGGCTCCCTCAGAGAAGTCTATAACTAATTGAACAGGGCTATTGTCCGTTGGGGTTGGGATTGGAGTTAAACGTGGAGATGATAAAGGTGTATCTTCGGTACCCGCACCACCACCGCAAGAAAATAAACCAAATACAAAGAATAAGCTTAGGAGCAGAGTTTTAAGAGTTTTCATTTTTTAAACCTAAGAAAAATGTTAATTCAGTATAAAGAAACTTAATTAATAAACCTAATTAAATTACCTAATAACGCATCCAATGATTGATTGCATTGCCAATAAAAACAAATATCCGAGTAAAATATTTTACATCAAAAATATATGGCGCTTGCTCGAAACTATTGAATAATAGGATTACCTAATTGTTTTTTTAATGAGAACACATTACCATTGTCAAAAACTATAATGCAGTCACAATTTTGTTTTTTACTTAAAATTTAATTGTTAATCTTCACTTTACAATAACTTCATCATCATCTATACAAGATGTTGATGCACATTAACTTAATCATTATACTTAATGAAAAATACTAACAGGGAAGAAACATTGTGAATCATATTCTATATCGATTGAGAGTAAGCATTTTAATTATTTTTGGTTTAATGTGTGGTTCATGCAGTAATGGTAATAATGGTTTACCGGATACAGATAAGACTCCTCCAACCATAATATCAACATCCTTCGAAGCTTTATTAACAAATAAAACTGTTCCAGTTTCAACAGAAATCTCAGTTATTTTTAGTGAAGCAATGAAAGTCCAATCCGTAAAAGATGGGTTTATCGTTACCCCTAATAATGGTGATGGTGTAATTGAATATGATAATAGTGCCAGGAAGGCCATTTATCGAACTAAAGAAGCAAATCTAAAAGGTAGCACACAATATACAATAACATTAAAAACTTCAATAAGAGACAATGCAAACAATCCACTCAAAGAAAGAAGTTGGACATTTGAAACAGAAGATAATGTACCACCAACCGTAATATCAACAATACCTGATTCAGTCTCAAACCCTATATCTGTTAATGATACAATCAGAATTGAATTCTCTGAACCAATAGATACCAACACATTAAAGCAAGAATTTAATAACACCGGTTCAAGAAATTTTGAAATTAAAGCTGGTGGGTCAATCATTACTGGTACTGGTACGTTAATAAACCAGGATAATTTTCTAGGTGCCTTAAAATTAACAGGCTCTATTCTTGATTATAAACCAGAAAAGCTACTCCCTGATACAATCTATACTGTAACAATAAACACAGGTGTTACCGATACTAATGGCAATACTTTATCCGGGCAACATAGTTACTCATTTAAAACAAGTAAAATCAATGATGGGTTGCAACCCAAATTTGAAATAATTTCTCCAATTAATAATTCTACCGGTAATCAACCAAACTCAACTATTAAAGTAAAATTTACTAATTCAGATAACAGTAAAGAATCAATGAACTGGGGTTCAATTAATTTAAACAACTTTATTGTTAAAACAGAAAGCGGTATACAGGTTTTTGGTAAAATCACTTATGATCCAATTTCAAATATTTTAACATTCACCCCCGGATCAGAAAATACACCTAATATCCCAAAAAGTTTGCGTTTGCTTGAAACATATACAATTACGTTACTCGATAGTATTTCGGATGTAGCAGGCAACCAACTTATCACCACTAACGATATTGCTAGTAAATTTCATACCTCTGACGGTTCATTTATAAACAATCCAACACCAACGCCATTAGGCATTGGCTTGGGTAAATGGGATACCATCCATTTTTCAACAAAAAAAGATGGTTCTGTACACGCATTTTGGGAAAGTACTGAGGCTAATTCAACAAATAGAATAATAATGACAAAGCGATATCAAAATAATACGTGGGATTCTAACTCAACGGATATAACAACACCAGTAACTGGTTTACCCCGTTTATTGTCACATATAAATTCAGTTGTAACTGATGACGATGATAACCACATGATTATTTGGCGAGACAAAGTCAATAATAGCGGCACTACACAAGAATATACATCATATGTAGCTTCAACCTGGTTGAAGTCGACAGATAAATGGAATACTCCAGAAATTATTCATAAAGGATCTGCGACTCAAACTCTTGACAGCACATATGATAGTTTCAAGAGAAAAGCATCTGTTTATCGTTCAACAACAGGGACTGTTGCTGTAGCATGGACTGAACAAGATACTACTATCAATCCAAAAGTTGTAATCGCTATGCGATTGTTACAATCAAAGAATGGAAGGTTTGGAACATTATGGGATGCCAAAAGTCGTGTCACCACTATGGAAATACCAACTTACGAAGGAATTTTGTTTGAACATAGACCCGTTATGAGTTCAGATAGTTCTGGAAACATCTATGTACTTTACAAGGAACTATTCCTTCCCGAACCAGGTTATACCAAGCATCGAAAAGTAATTTTGGCAAAATTTCCATTTCCTTCTAAAGATCGCGTTGTATTAGATACATATCGGATATTGCAAGATGATACTCAAGGTTCAACAATCGTTTCTAGCAGCTCTAAGAATAACATCGTGATGGGTTGGGTGAATGAAAACTACAGGCTATTTTTAACTTATGACACCCAAATAAATTTGAACCCAGATTTACCATTTATTATGAGTAGTCAACTTCCTGGTTTTACTGGAAAACAACTTGATGTAACAACCTTCCCTTCTGGTAATGCACTTGCTATTACTCTTGGTAACACTGTAATAAATTATGCTGAGTACGACACTACTATTAAAGGATGGAAAGTACCGCAGATTTTGGAAACCGTAACAACCAAGTTGTTTAATTCTTTTCAAGGTCCTCGTGATATTGTCACCATTGCATGGGCAGCAAACTCAAAAATATATATCAAGAGATATAAACCAGGCGTAAATTTTGGATGGCAACCAACCCAAAATGTTATAGCTAGGGATGTAAAAAGTATCAATATTACATCTGGTATCGATGGCACTACAACTGTTGCATGGCAGTCATTTAAGTTAAACCCTAATGATCCTAGCATACCACCAGAAAACTCAAATTTATTTGCTATACGGCTAGAATGAAAATTTCGTTTATCGCAATAACGCCAAATTTTGGTAACAATTAATTTACCAACAAAATACCTAATTTTCATTTAGTGTTAGACTGCCTTTTTGATGCGCTGCAACCAAATGTCAAATTTGTAGCAGGATATATGATTTTGGGTTATTGCGATTACGGCTTAAATTAATCCATTTTATTCATGTCAGTTTACCTTTGTGATCAGTTGTTTCTTTGTCAAAATTTCTGATCGGTAAACTGACTTTTAGTTCATCCCTTATCCCGAGTTCAGGTTATTTAACCTCTTACCCCATTTTTTTTCATCATCCAGATTTTCTGAACTTGGAATTGTAAATACGTAAGCGTCGGCTAAATCACACCTAGCAAGAATTATACTTTAGAAAAATTAAC
>CAZEZI010000161.1:0-4339 GCA_964516315.1 uncultured Thioalkalispiraceae bacterium | reverse complement strand
GACTTTTTTGCAGCAAAGCTGCGAATCGCTACCGTATGCCGATGGCTATTTTGATCTAGTCATTTCCTGGGGATCGATCGAACACATTAAAGATGGTTATCAGAAAACGCTGGATGAGGTATGGCGCGTACTCAAACCCGGTGGATTATTTTTTCTAAACCCTGGATTATTTTACGCACCTTACGGCAGTCATCTCGGTGAGTTCAGTGATATTCCGCATTTACATTTGAAAATTGAAGAACAAGCATTAAAAGATCATGTATTAAATACCGACCCCAATACAATTGATCGTTCAGGTTTTGATGTTGATAATGCAGAATTCTGGCGTTTCTATAAAGAATTAAACAAAATCCATATTGCAGAGCTGGAACAAGAACTGAGACACTATGGTTATTATTTCGTAAATGCAGGGCTACAAGCTGTCAACAAGGTTGCTTATACTGACGAAATGCAGCAATACAGCATTCTTGATCTAGCAATAGACGATGCTTTTTTTACGCTTAGAAAACCAGGCTAATACTCATACTATCACCACCTCATCAAGCAATGAGAGAAGGTGACTGAAGCAGCTCAACAAACTAAGCTTCAACGCTAAATCACAGGAACACACAAACAATAATGGAACTAAACAGCTATAAAAGCACGTGGGATCAACGCGTTACATCGTTACAAACAGGCGCAATTGCCGTTGATGGCAGCACAACCGAGGAAACACTGGTCACCAATGGCCTGTGGACAGCCGCTCAAGTTAAAGCTGCATTGGATATTACCCAAGACGATGTTGTCATGGAACTGGGTTGCGGTGTAGGGCGTATAGGCAAACAATTAGCCGTTGATTGCAAACATTGGATTGGCGTTGATATTTCAGCGAATATGATTGATTGTGCTCAACAACGATTAGAATCACTGGATAACACCTCACTCCACGCTCTACCAAGAAATGATTTGTCAGTATTAGAAGATGCCTCAATCGACAAAGCCTATTCCATCGCGGTGTTCTGTCATCTCGATAAAGAAGACTTGTTCAACTATTTGCGAGAATTACGTCGTGTTGTAAAACCAGGTGGAACTATTTTCGTGGAAACCTGGAACATCAGCCATCCAATTGGCTGGAAACGTTGGCAATATGAAGCTGACAACTGGTTCAAAATGGATCATTCTCGACGCAAAGACGTGGCTCGCAATCAGTTTTGCACACCAGAAGAATTTCGCTTATATGTTGAAAAAGCAGGATTTTCCGTAGTCAGAGATTATGCAGAATCAGTGTGGATACAAATTGTCGCCAGCAACCAACTCGATACAACCAACCACACACAGTTGGGCAATCGACTGGACTGTCAGCAATCAGCATTTGTCTATTCCAGCACCTTTTCAAATTTGTTTGAAAAAATAATGGACGTTACATTCAATGCCATCCAGCCACAAGAAATGATGGATTATATCGATCAACTCGGCACAGTCCCAGAAGCCGAACTTTATCGCAGTTACTTGATCAGCTTATGGAAAAACAATGAAGCATTATGGGGTGAATGTCGTTATTAATTCAGAATCTATTTTCCATCCGTTACTGAAAAAACTATCAGGATGCAATCAAAATACATGCTTTTAACACACGCGTTTTGATTGCATCGCATATTAGAAATCAATCATCACGACAACCAAGCTGTTTTACTGCTACAAGCCTTTGGATATTAAAACGTCCAGAACTGAACTTATTATCATCGATTGATTTATATTCAACGGTCCCATTATTGCAGGAATTCAAATCAACTTGAATTGATCCCCAAGGCTTCGCATCAGCCGCAAGCAGTTGACCGCTCGCTAACATAGCTCCATTGATATTAATAAAGGCTTCAATCGTAATAGAACGACCATTTATTAATTCACCAACACCGTATACCCAAGCCTGATTTCCTTGTTTATCAAACGTAGTCCAAGTAATCACAACTGTATCATTTACATTTTCCAGAATAGTCAAATAATGACCATCTGCTTCGGGACTGTAATACATTCCATTGAGTCCGCCAGAAATAAGAACAGCATCAGCTGTTTCAACAGCACCTCGATCACAACCTCCAATACCATCATTGTTTCCATCAATTGTTCGTTGTTCGTCAAAAAAATCTTTTTCCAGGCACAAAGACTGAACAGCACTATCAATTGCTGGACTAGAAGGCGTCAAACTTGGAACAGTGGCTACTAATGACAACGAAGAGATTTTCCTTGTTGTTTTTGTCAGCAGTCCCGTGGCAACTCCGTTTAAATCACCTGTCGCACTCAAATCACAACTGGAGTCACTGCTGATATTCCCACCTCGGCTTTGGATATTCGCATGAGAATCAAAAATACAATTGTCCTGATCAAACTCGACAAGTGAGTTAGCTATATTTAAAGTCGAATCAGCATCAACAGAAATACCTCCTCTTTTTCCAGTCAACGTTGAACTTCTGATATTCATAGTTCCACCGCTATGTCTAATTGCAGGAATAATCCTTTGCTCATTCCTGAAACTTGCATCATCTGCTTGAGTATTATTTACAATCACTTGTATCAGCCTGACATTACCACCTAAATTGCTCAGGACCGAACTAGCTGGAATAGTGAAAGCATCAATTTTCACTGAAATATTTTCAAAAACGGTATTTATTATTGTTAACTCTCCTTTGTTGATTATTGTAGAACTACAGTTTGTACTTTGAAGGTGCGGACCGAAACCGCCGAGTTCTAGGCAAATCCCTTTTAGCTTCCTAAATAGAGCGTTAGTGATCCGAAGATTTCCTGAATTCATAATTAACGGAGATGAATCATCATCAAACCTGGTTGATAAATCCAAATCTTCGAAACTGAAATCATCGAGTTTTAACACTCCTCCAGACTCAACTTGAATTACAGGCAAGGGAATACGCCCTACCGCTGGATTCACAGCTGTAAATCTTGGACCACGAATCGTTAATTTTCCTTTAATTGGAGGTAATGTTGATTCCAGCAGGATATTTTGGTGTGCTATTGCAACAACCTCCTCATCAGTCTGATTGGAAAATTCAATCGCTTTAGATAGTTCATTAAAATTGCATACATCAATGAGTTCGAGCGACTGTGCAATCTGGGAATAACTTAAAGTTAAAAAGAGTACTAACGCATTAATTTTGCAAATTTTTTTAAACATCACTAACCTCCTGACCGGTTATATCTAATTACTCAATAAAAAATTTTCGTATTCTTGATGCTCTAGGTTTTTTTGTTTTCTGGTCAAATCACAACAACCCCGCCGTATGTGGGCCGGGTATTAGCTGAGGAGCTGCTAGAAAACTAAAGCATTTTTAATGCAACATTTATCGCTTTACCCATTCTATTTAGATGCTTTGTGGTGGTTAAGGAGACGCACTTCATTTGCCTTGTTGGTTCGTAATGCGTCTATCGTACTAAGTATGGCATTACTGGTTTATGTAGCTATATTCTATGTTCATTTCAAGTTGTTGCCACTATCAGGGCCAGGTGACAATCATATGACCAAAGAATTTCAAATGGGCTTGATAGGAAACAAGTACACCGGGGACACTGTGTAACCAACAATGAATTTTATTGTACAGTTTGTCGAAGTTCACAAGGAGATGTTTCGGGCCAATCAACATATGAGTAAACATTCGGCAAGCAGCCACTGGTACCAATGGCCACTGGGCGAAAAATCCCTAGGGTATTGACGCAAAGGGAGGGTGGACATCGCACTGCAAGCGAATCTGGTTGTCTGGTGGCTGGCATCACTAGCGATGTTGGCCACTCACCATTGTTTTTATTGTCCGCCCCAGACACTGGCGAGATGAATCAGTAATCGCTATCGTGCTTGGAATGTTGATGAACTGGTTACCGTTTACCTTGATTTCGCGGGTCATGTTTATTCATTCGTATTTAATGACGCTAGTCTTTACAATTTTGGCGCTGGGCTGGATGCTGAAAACCATTCCAGTTGTTAAGTATTATTATGGCTGGGTATTAATCCCTGTATTCATAGGATATCTTGCAATGGCTCATTTAACTTATGGCCTACCGCCCGTATTTTGAGCTGGAATTAGTCTTGGTCAAGCTGCTCTCACTGCGTTGAAATGTGTCGCGGGTAATAGAAAACTTGTGAGAAACACGTGATGACTGACGTGTGGTGCTGCGGACGTGGAGAAAGATACTTTTCTGCCATCATTCGCCTCATACAAATGCCACAAACCAAACACACTAACCACAACCAAGCCACCGCCCACCCAGCGTTTGAACACCTGCTCATTTTGAATAATTCTGTCATGTGCTTTCAAGCCCACTACATGACCAATTGCAGCAACCGGAATCAAGC
>CAZEZI010000160.1:0-4362 GCA_964516315.1 uncultured Thioalkalispiraceae bacterium | reverse complement strand
TGTTTTTCGGGGTTTCCGCTTTTTACTGTATATTCCATGGGAGCTCCGCAATAAATAAAATGTGTTTTGATTTTTTAAGCTAAAAATAAATAGTGAGGATTGTATGCAATTTGAACTACCGGGGGTAGTTAAATGTTCGTTTTTTAGATCATTCTTGAGTTATCTCATGAATTATTATTATTAGCAGAAGTTTTCAGGGTAAACTTCTGTAATTACAGGGGTTAAAAAACGGGCCGCCGGCATCGCATGAAGCTGACCATAATCGACAAATATATTGCAAAAGAGTTGCTGGTATCGTGCCTGTCAGTGCTTTTTATTTTGCTGCTCATCGTGCTTAGTACCGAACTGGTGCATCTATTAAGCTGGGTATCACAGGGATTTATCCCGCTTCCTGCATTGATTCCTTATTTAATTAACAGTCTTTTTGAATTTGCTGTGGTGTTAATCCCGCTTAGTCTGTTGATGGGAATATTGATTGCTTTTGGCCGGCTTTATCGTGACAGTGAGATGGCGGCGATCATGTCGGCCGGTATCGGGCCGTTGCAATGGTATCGGCCACTGATGATGGTCGCAGTGCCAGCAACAATTTTGTTATTGCTACTGATGATGTTTGTCAGGCCGATACTGACCATTCAGCGCGCGCAGATTACGGCTGAAATTCAGAGTACGGCAGAAGTTGATACCTTGTTGGTGGGACAGTTTAATCGTGCCAGCAAAGGTGGTGGTGTATTGTTTCTGGAGTCGTCTGATAAAGACAGTAAACAAATTGATAACGTGTTTTTTGAACAGCGCCGGGAGGGCAAGACACACGTTGACCTGGCGGCGAGTACCAGCAGCCACTATAACGAAGATGGCAGGCGTTACATGATGATGTACGATGGCACGCATTATGTTGGTAACGCGGGTGATGCTGATTTCAGAATTATTAAATACAAAGATTACGGTATTTACGTTGCTAAAAAACAGGTGACGGCACATTTTTCTGAAAAGTCCAAAAGTGTTACTGAACTCTGGCACTCGACTGCGCCAAAAGATCAGGCTGAACTGCAATGGCGTTTTGCGCTGCCGCTGGCCACCATTATTGTTGCTTTCATGGCGCTGCCGCTGAGTCGCACTGATCCTCGCAGTGGCCGCTATGCCAAACTTGCGCTGGCTTTAATTCTGTATCTGGTGTATTCCAATTTTCTGGGTGTTGCTCAAACCTGGATTGTGCAGGAGAAGGTTCCGCTCTGGGTCGGTATCTGGTGGGTGCATCTGATTGCCGTAATTTTTACTTTTTATCTGTTAAAGCGCAGTGGCTATTTTCTGGGTCTGAGAGTAACCGGTTTTTCTTCGAAGGCAAAAGGGGTGCAGGGTGGTTCTTGATCGCTACATTGCCAAAGCAGTTGTCACCGGGTGTTTGATGGCGTGTTTTATTATGCTGTCAATTTTTGCTTTTGTTGATTATGTTTCGCAGTTAGACAGCGTCGGCACCGGTGATTATGGTGCGCTGCAAGCGGCGGTTTTTGTTTTACTGCGTCTGCCGCAGCGATTATATGATCTGTCGCCGTCGATATTATTGCTTGGTGGTATTTTGTCGCTGGGCGCGATGGCTGCAAATTCTGAATTGATCGTGATGCGTGCATCGGGTATCAGCACCATGCGTATCACGCGCTCGGTGTTGCAAACCGGTTTTGTTATTGCGATTCTGGTCGCCTTGCTGGGTGAGTATATCGTGCCGTCGGCAACCAGAACGGCAACCGCTTATCGCGCGCAGGCGATTGAGAAAAAACTGATCGTTGGCAGCACCAATGACATTTGGGCACGTGATGGTAATCGTTATGTCAATGTGAAGCAGATATTGCCTGACCATCAATTAAGGAATATCTATGTATATGAGCTTGATGATAACCAGCAGTTGAGTGCGATGATTTACGCGGAACATGCACAATATCAAGATGAAGAGTGGGTGCTGGATAATATAAAACGCTCACAGATATCCCCCGACGGTATTACTACCTCGTTTGAAAAACAGTTGAAATTGAAGCGTCTGATTCTTCTGGAGCTGTTTACTGTATTAGAATTGCGCTCAAAAGATATGTCGGCGACCGAGTTGCTGACTTACAGCCAGTATTTGCAGGATAACAAGCTTGATGATGGTGAATACAAACTGGCCTTCTGGATAAAAATATTCACCCCGTTTACCTGTCTGGCGATGCTGCTGATCGCTATGCCGATTGTGTTTTCGACATCGCCGCGAAGTGGTGGCGTCGGCCAGCGTCTGATGCTGGCGCTGTTTATTGGTGTTGTTTATTTTGTGGTCAATCGTTCTATCAACCATCTAGGGCTGGCGTTGAATGTTGCCCCGGTTTTGAGTGCTGCGATACCTCTGTTGCTGGTGACAGTCGTCAGCCTGTATTTTATGCGGCGGGTGAATTGATAAAAATTTTGCCGGGCGATTTATTTCTTTTCGCGTAAATCGATCAGCACGGTTTTGCTGATCATGTCATGCCAGCTTCGGTTTTTCTTATCGAACAGCGTCCATAAAAATCCCAGTCCGAAAAATCCCCAGGAAATGAGAGCGCTAAAAAATCGTATGGCGGCAATTTTCCAGTTAATTTGTGTGTTGCTATCGTCATCGCGTTGTAATTGTATGCGCCAGGTTTTCATGCCCAGTGATTGGCCGCCGTGAATCCAGAACCAGGCGAAGTAAAGATAGTTCAGTCCAAAGACTAAAAGAACAAAGACAGGGTACAACATATCACTCGGTTCAACTGCTTTACCGTGGTTTAGCGCCGTGGCTATCATCGAGACCACAAAAAGAATAGCGAGCAATAAAAAACCGTCATAAAAAATGGCAAACAGGCGTCTGAATAAACCGGCGTATACAGGTTGGGTTTTTGTTGGGTCAGTCATAAAAAGATAGGTGTCAGCCGTGATTGGTGCTAAGCAAGGTTTTACAGGCGGCCTATGTTATCAGGAAACCTTGTATTTGGTTAAGTATGATATATGCTCGTGACAAGGGATTCATTACATTAAAGCCCCCGGGATGTTCGAGAGATACTTATGAAAATTCAAAGCAAGATTCTATCAGTCGTTGTACTGTCCGTCTGTTCTCATTCAGCCTTTTCAATTCCATTTACCTTTGAAGGCCGATCGCTTGGTATGGGGGGTGTGTCTGTTGCTACCGCTGACCTGGCAACGGCTGCCTGGGCAAACCCGGCGATGCTGACCAGACAGCGACCGAATGATGATTTCTCATTGTTGATTGGTGTCGGTGCGTTTGTCAGAGATGATGATGATTTGATTAGTGATATTGACGATTTTCAGGCGGCGGATAACCGCCGGAAAACAGCGCAAACTGCGGGTGATGTGCCCGGAGAAGTTGCCGCTGCACTGGATATGGTAAATATTGTTGCCGGTATCGATGGTAAAGATATGGCGGTTGATGCATCAGGTGTGGCAGCTGTTGGCATGGCATTTGATAAGTTCGCTATGGCATTGAGTATTCGCGCTGATGCTATTGGTGCGGGAACTGTTACCAATCTTTCGCAAACGCCAGCACAGGTAGTTGACCCCAACTTCAATATTCTTAACCTGGAAGGCGTGATCGCTACCGAGTTCGGTGTCTCGTTTGCCAAAAAGTTTCGTTTTTATAATAAGCGGGTATCTCTCGGGATCAAGCCGAAGCTTGTCGATTTGCAGGCATTTGTCTATCGTGATGCCATCCTTAATACCAACAGTTTAGGCGACGTTTTTGATAATGGAAAAAAATCTGACCTGGGTACATTCACTTCGTTTGATCTGGGTGCCGCCGTTGAGTTAACGGATTCTTTGCGCCTGGGGTTGAATATTCGCAACCTGCTTACTGATGAATTTGATCTGGGCGGTACGAAATTAAATTTTGACACCAATACCCGCATCGGCATTGCTTACCATAACAGAATGATGACAGTGGCTGTTGATTATGATCTGACAGAGAATAAACCGTTGTTAGCGAACCCTGTGTTTGATGATTTAAAAACACAGTATTTGGCTGTCGGTGCAGAGTTTAATGCGTTTAGCTTTGCACAGTTGCGTGTTGGCGCAAGAAAGAATGTGGCAAGTGGTATTTCATCTGGCGCTAAAGATACAGCGTTAACTGCAGGTGTCGGTTTCTGGTTAGGCTTTAATCTGGACATTGCTGCAGTCTTTACAAATAATTCTGTTGGTGGATTTGTGCAAACTGGTTTCAGGTTTTAATGCTGAGTTAGATGAAAGCTTCAATGTGTAAATAAAAAAAAGAATGTTAAAAATAATTTCATGGCTTAAGTGTTTTATTTAACTGATAAAAAAGATTTGTAAATTGTAATAAAAGTTTGCTAAATTAGAATAACGTTTTAT
>CAZEZI010000159.1:1679-4517 GCA_964516315.1 uncultured Thioalkalispiraceae bacterium | reverse complement strand
CATCAACTGTAAAACCTTCTCAGGGCTGAATCCCGTTATAGTTGGAACATCCTGCACTTGCCAACGAATACTTATCCCACTGTACCTCAAACGTGGCTCAATGCGCGAACGGAACATTGCTAACACTGTAACAACATCCTCATCAACAGGATCGAGGGAATCAATCATCAAACGAATATCATCTAAGGCACTTTGTAAAGTTTCACTTAAAACAGCTTTATTGAAATCACCTTTTTCAACCTGTGCCAATGCTGCAACTAAATGGCCACCTGTACCATCGTGCATATCCCTCATGATTCGCCCTCTCTCTTCGGCGAGAACTTTTTCCTGTTCAGCCTGTTTACCGAACATATAATTTTCTACTAACTCACGACTTTTACTTTGCACACGTATATCCAGATCTCGATTAAGCTTTTCCATTTCATCCATGGTATTTACAAATTGTTTTATCAGCATCCAGAGAATAACACCCAGCAATAACACGCCACCAAATGGCATAAGATGAGGGCGATCAAAACTCAGTATACCCATCTGCACCAGATTATCATGGCCACCAAAACTAATAGCCACTATCGTTGCGGCCACCAATATCCATGCCTCAACTGAAGGTTTTTTCACACAATGATGAATAATAAACCAGGCCATATACAGTGAAAATATAATAAGCAAGTTGTCCCACACAAATGACGAGAAAAAATAAAAATATTCGTCACCAACAAGATATAACGTCACCGTCCCTATAGAACCAAACCATAGTAAAAAACGTTCATACCGCGGATGTTGTTCGCCCCAGAAACGGTACAGAAAAATAATCGTACAAATAACAATCCAGCCCACGGATGCAAACACTAAAGCATCCCAAAGACGTTCTTGTACAACTACATGCTGAACAACCATATCGAGTGCAACAAGTGCCCAGAAAAAACATGCCGCAGCAAACCAGCCATACATACTGTTTTTACGACGTTTAAACCATAACAAGCTAATAAATAATCCAAAGCTAAACAATAATACTGTCGATATCTCGGGTAATATTTGCTTAATCAGATAGCGTTGCTCATAAGCTGGCCGCAAAATAGTGTCAGGCCCGATATAAATATTACCCAGAAATCCATAACCGGAATGTTTAGGCAATAGTTGTATATAAAGTGAATTATTACCCCGCTGAAGAAGATGTTTACCAGTGCTAAAATACAACGGTCGATGCCAGTTTCGCGCAGCAGGATCTTGCATACTACCGCCGTCACCAACACGTTTTCCATTCAACCATATAACCCCGTTTGTATTAATTGCCGGTAAATAAATACCCCAGGAACCTTCGACCTTTTCGATCATAAATTCCATGCGATACCAGCCAGGTTTTGCATCCGAACGGTGTGACTCATGCCAGTTGTCTGGCAAGTTAACTTGCCGCCAGCTGGCATCATTAGTTGGTGGTGGACTATCAATCTGTGTATCGGCAAACAATACTTGCTGAAAACTGATGACTGGCTCGGGGAAGTCATTTGCTGACACCGTTTGCAGCACAAACAGAAACAACCAGCATATCAATTTTATACGTTTATAAAACAAAACCTTCTTTTCGAACAATCCGTTATTATGTAGTAAAGTTTTCTTTCTTTATCGCATAAGATGAAACAATAAGCAAAAAATTCGTAACAGGCAATAAACCTCGGCTTATTGATCGTCCAGACTGATAATACCCATCTTATGTGCTTCATACACCGCTTGACTACGGGAATGCACCGCCAGTTTACGGTAAATTCTTTTAATATAGGTAGTTACTGTGTGTGAAGAAATATCCAGTAAATCAGCAATATCAGAACTGGAAAAACCTTTAGACAGGTAACGCAACACCGTAACTTCCTGTTTACTTAACGTATGCTGAACGCCATTTTGTGCACCATCATTAGCATCAACTTTGAATTTTTTTAGTAGATGACGAGCAATAGAGGCACTAATGGGAGAACCACCCTCCATCATTTGCATGATGCTTTCTGCAATATAATCAGCACGACCATCTTTTAACAAATAACCCGTTGCCCCTGCTTCGATAGCAGATAATACATGATGCTCATCACCAAACACCGTGATCACCATGACTTCAGTATGATAACCCCGTTCACCTATTTCTTTAATTAGATCCAGACCATTACCATCAGGCAAGCCCAGGTCACATAACAAAACATCTGGTTGCGTATGTTCGATACAGGCCATTGCTTCGGTAAAGGTAGCACTACTTTCTATAAGCTCAAGCTCAGGATGATTGTTGATCACCTCAGCCAGACGGCAACGGGTACTATCTTCATCCTCAACTAGCAAAACAGAATACATGGCTTCCTCCTTTAGCATGTTGTATTTCTAAAAATACTTTAGAGTCGAATTACACGACACCATTCTGTAATAATTCTTAGTTTTTGAAAAGCCCCCTGAACGGGGGACAAACCACATAAGACTGTGTCTATTAAAATATAAAAAACCAAGAATAAGAAAATCGCAAAAAACTATAAATTCACATCTTGTCCCATTTTTACGGGATACCGCCAGCCGTTATTTTTCGTTAAGTTTCACCATAACAAGCCTCAATCAGATATAGATTAAATACAAAATAAAAATCACCGTTGACGCAGGCTGACTTTTTATTAAATAAACTTAAATGAAATTAAGGGAAATATCATGAATTACATAACATCAATATTTATCACTGGTTCAATTATTACCATGTTATCAGCATGTAGTAGTGGTGGTGGCGATAGCGCCCCAGCCACACCTATTGGTGATATTACTGGTAGCTGGCTTGTAACATCAACTGCTGATGCTACAGCATGCGGTGAAGGG
>CAZEZI010000159.1:0-1579 GCA_964516315.1 uncultured Thioalkalispiraceae bacterium | reverse complement strand
GTAATAATTTCACAGGCACCCTATCTGGAAACAAGCTTACCTCGTCTGGAAGCTACCCTGAAGACGGCGGCACTACAACAGGCTCGACCACATTAACAATAGGTAGCACCTGTAGCTACTTTTCAGGCACAGGCACCTGGTCGTGGACTGATGGAACAAGCTCATGTTCAGGCACTTCAAAACTCTCAGGCATACGTAACAACTCTACTGGTTGCGGTAATATTAATGCCAGTTATGATAATGATAGCATTAACGTGGCCAATATCGTGGCCAATATCGTCAAAGCAGGAGTACCGATGAAAGGTACAATCGTCACCTCTACCTCGCCAAAGGATACTGATACTTATAAATTCACCGTACTCGTTGAAGCCCCTTACAAATTTCTTATAGCTTATGATAAGACTAGCGACACATTAGATATAGGATTCTTTAATTCAAGTGGAAAACCTCTTAATAACAGCACCTTGGGTTTTAGAACGAGTCCGCTTTTCGTTGGCGAAGTGTTTTATATACAAATCAAGCCCGTTACTACTACTTCTGCAAACATTCCATACACTCTAACTGCTGATATTTATACACCATAACCGTTGATGCGATACAAATTCTACTGAGAAATTAGCAAAATCACCTATTTACTGTTATCACGCCAGCAGAACAGACTCCGTCTGCTGGCAGTGTGGTAAAGCTGAATGCCCAACTTGGTATTCAGCTCATTTTAAATTTCAACTAAACAAACACTAAGGAATGAACTATGCACTCTGATTTTAAAAACATACTTTTAATTTTAATATTGGTATCTTCTCAGGCAAATGCTGTGCTGTACAAAAACCCGGTAACGAAAACAACAGCCGGACAAAAATCAGCAGGGGTTTCCTTTGTTAGCATGTCACGAGACCTTACCTCTGATGGTTTAAGAACAGGCGCTGCTGCTGATCAAACATTATTAGCTGCAGATATCACATACGCTGTTAGCGACCAGTCTGAATTTGAGGTTCGCATCGGTCTTGATAAAGCAGAATTAGATGTAAATGGTGCTAGCGGCAGCTCTGACGGAATTTTATTTGGCGCTTTGTTCCGCAGTAATATCCCGCTAAACAATACAGACCTGAAACTGGGCGGCTTCGGTTCAATTCAAACATCATCTCTGTCAGATGATTATTCAGATACCAGTGTTCTGGTTTATGAGTTCGGTGCAGGCATAAGCAAAACAGTAGATAAGGGTCTGGATATTTATGGTGGAGGTGTGCTGAGCTTCCTTGACGGCACCATTGAACCAAACCTTGGTTATTCATATGATTTTGAAGCTTCAGATAACATTGGTATATTTGCCGGCGTAGAAAAATCATTACAGGGCCAAATGAAAGTCGGCTTTGAATTAAACCTTATTCATCAAACCGGTTTTGCTGCATATATTGAAATGCCATTTTAATATATATACGAAAAGAGTATATTGGCCATTTTATACATCGTACCGCTTCATTTTACCTTGTATAAAATGGCACATTACCTCATCAAAAATAATAATTATAATCCAACGTCCAGTCTTCATCATTAAAAAAATCATACGCCGTGTGTCGAT
>CAZEZI010000158.1:2290-4517 GCA_964516315.1 uncultured Thioalkalispiraceae bacterium | reverse complement strand
GCTTGCCACGCTATTATTACTGAGCGCAAAGGTTGAGGCTTCAACCGTATTCTTTTCTTCAAACCCCACCATTAGCACGGGCCAGACCTTTACCCTTGACCTGATTGGCACGGGGTTTACAGATGTCGTCGATGGCGGTGGCGTAAACCTGTCTTTTGATTCGTCGGTACTGGGTGTAAACCGTGTGACGGTGGATACGAGTGTTTGGGAGTGGTTCGATTCTCCCGGCACCATCGACAATACCGCAGGCACTGTTTCCGAGATTCAGTTTGCTTCCTTCATTGGTGCGACCGGCAATTTTCCTATCGCCACTATTGAGTTCAGCGCGATTGGTACGGGCATCAGTCCTCTAACGTTAACCGAATCTACTCTCAATCCCTTCGCCAGCGGTGGCCAGCTGCTGAATCCGCCAGTCACATTTCTGCCCGGTTCGGTCACCACGGTGCCATTGCCAGCGGCATTCTGGTTGCTGCTGAGTGGGCTGGGCATGCTGGGAATGTTAAGACCATACAGTTTAAGCAGCATCAGCTTTAATTCTGTTTGCCCTGAGCCTGTCGAAGGGTGAAATAGGTAACCACCAGTCCATTAAATTATTAAGGGGAAACAAGGACGGTATGGATCATATAACAAAAACAAAAAGAGAGAAGGAAATAATTTCTGGTCATTTACTGCGGGAAACCGGGGTGGGTGGTTTTTGTGTTTTATGGTGTGTAGCTTGATTTCGCTTCGAGCACCAGCACCCCACCGCATTCAGTGGTTCGGTAGTACAGTGGAACTTCCCCGTTTATTGTCCAGTTTGTTAGCAGTATTACTGTTGTCGATATCCTACGTGCATCAGGTTAATGCTGATGAAGTGACCGACAGGGATGTTCGTACTTATGTTCGTGCGATGTACCCAGTGGCATCAGGGTTGGACGCACTTTTTTTAGAAAATGCGTTGAACAAACAAGCCTATATTTCCGGTTCATCCACAGGACTAACTTTCCTTGATCTTTTTAAAGTCATAATCGTGGCGGATAAAATAACAAATGCGATTGCTACCAGAAATTATCGCGAGGCATTAATGACCGCAGGTCTTTACAGCGCACAGATGGTGCTTTTTAAGACTTCAGTCTTGGGCGATGTGATAGGGAGTGCGTGGAGTATAGCACAACTCGCTGCCTTGCCTATTCAGTTAAGTCTTGATGCATTTCGTACTAAAGTTGTCGGGTTGGCCTGGAAGAATCAGGTGACCCTATACATAGAAGCACGAAAGCTTGGTAAAAGTCATGCTTTTGTCATGCAGGGTGTTGATTCAGATGGTATTTACTTTGATGATCAGGGCTGGTTGTCTATTGTTGGAAATTTGGATCTTTTCGGCTCATATGCACCTAAACATCCTGGCAACTACACTCGGGAAGATGTTTATGGTGCAGCACAGAAAATATATGAATCATGGTTGAAATTTTCTGAATATAGAGATGAGAAAAGGCTAGTGGGGCAAGCATTTATAAATGGGCTTTCATCTCATGCATTATTCTCGGCTACTCCAACCTCTGGCAAAGTCCCTCTCATCGTAAATTTTGATGCTTCCAGTTCCCGTGCTGGTGAAGGTATGAGTATTCAGTCCTATGCGTGGAACTTTGGGGATAGGGTTTCGGGCGTTGGCGTTACGACTTCCCATACCTACAACGCACCAGGTACATATACAGCTACGCTTACCGTAACGGATTCTTCAAACTTAACAACTTCTACGACCGAAAATATTTATGTAAATAGCCCGGTACATGCAGCTTTCAATACCAATCCTGGAAGAGGGCCTTCACCTATTACCATAAGTTTTAATGCAACGGGTTCCTATGACGAAGATGGTACCATTACCAACTACGCATGGGATTTTGGGGATGGGGGCAGTGCAACCGGACCCGATCAGGCGATTGTGACCCATGAATATACCAGTGATGCCTACCGAAACGTTACGCTGACTGTAACAGGAAGTTCAGGTTATACCGCAACCATCAACTATGGAGTATTAATTGGAACCAAGGGTTTTCCGTCCTATATTCCATCAATGACAATTACCAGTGACACAAAATGGGATAACTGGGGTAGCCCGTATGTTCTGACCGGTACAGTGACTGTAGCAAAAGGAGTAACCCTTACCGTAGATCCTGGTGTAGTTATCAAGAGTCAGACTACTGGTCAGTTGGTCGTCAATGGGACGTTGCTGGCGGATGGCACGGCGGCG
>CAZEZI010000158.1:0-2190 GCA_964516315.1 uncultured Thioalkalispiraceae bacterium | reverse complement strand
CTATGGCATTGATGCGATAGATGGTTCCAGTCCGACGATTACGGGTAATACGATTACCGGCAGTGGTGCTCAGGCGATTTTTCTTGGTATCAAATCCACTGCCGCCGCGGTGAGTGGCAATACTCTTACGGGTAATGGCGGTGGTGACGGGATTTATGTGGGGGGAGGCACGATAGATCAGGATACGACCTGGACGATAAATGCGCCCTATATCTTGTCATCACCTGTGACGGTTGCGAAGGGGGTGGTGTTGACCCTGCCGCCGGGCACGGTCATCAAGGGACGGGCTGCTAATAGTCGGACTACTGGTCAGTTGGTCGTCAATGGGACGTTGCTGGCGGATGGCACGGCGGCGAAACCGATCGTATTTACCTCATTTAAGGATGACAGTGTGGGGGGGGATACGAATGGGGACGGGACGGCCGGCAGTCCGGCGGCAAATGACTGGGGAGGCGTGGGTTTTGCCAGCAGCAGCACGGGCAATATACTGGATCACGTAGTAGTGCGGTATGGGGGGAATAATAACTTCGGGACGGGTTCTGGATTATATACGGCCACCTCGGGTTTAACGGTGAGTGCCAGCACGATCAGCGATAACGCCATCACGGGGATCTATGTAAAAGATGCCTCGCCGACCATCAGCGGGAGCGTGATAGAGAGGAGTAGTATTGGGATCTGGTTGAGCGGGTCGAATGCGGTGCTCACGAATAACACCCTTCGGAATAATCCTGGCTATGGCATTGATGCGATAGATGGTTCCAGTCCGACGATTACGGGTAATACGATTGAAAAGATGGGTGGTTGGGGACTCTACTTCCAGTCCACCGCAGATATATCACTGAACGGCAATACCATCCGTAATAATAGTGGTGGCGGTGTCTATAGCTCAGGAGTGCAATCAATTGATGCGCGCTATGTTGAATGGGGTAATAAGAGTGGCCCCTACCAACCTACCCTGAACCCCTCTGGTCTGGCCAACAAGGTCAGTGACAACGTGTTATTCAAGCCCTGGGGGCTTGATACCGATGGTGATGGAATTCCGGACAATCGGGATAACTGCATCAATGTCGCCAATGCCGATCAGCGCGATACCGACGGCGATGGTTACGGTAATATGTGTGATGGCGATCTGAATAACGATGGCATTGTTGATTCCGCCGATCTGGCGCTATTGAAACAGGCATTTATCACCCACAATGCCGATGCAGACTTTAACGGTGACGGTATCGTTAATTCGCTCGATCTTGGCCTGTTCAAGAAGATGTATAACAAGCCGCCCGGACCTTCCGCTACAGTGAACACGACTACCACCACAACCGCCACAGTGTCAGCCAGCGTTTCGGCAGACCAGCCGCCGTATCAACCTGTGATTCTGGCAGTGTCCGGTGATGTTCCCTTGCAGGGTCAGCATTTTGACGTGGAAGGTTTCAATGATCCCGATATCAGCCTGGGCGATTATATGACAGCATCCGAATGGCAGATTAGCACCGCATCCGATTTCAGTGCAGGGCATGAAGTCTTCCATAAGGTGCTGAAAAAAACGGCGAAGGCCACCGAGGTCGAGTACCGCCAACTCGCCGTACCGTTCGGCATTCTGGTAAAAGCGACCAATTACTGGATTCGTACCCGTCACCGTGATAGTACCGGCCTGTGGTCAGTCTGGTCAGCACCACTTAGCTTTACCACCGTTGCGGTTAATCCAAATGATCTCGATAACAACGGTGTAGATGATCGTTACCAGGTTGCAGGTTATGTTGATACCAACGGCAACGGTGTGGACGACAACCTGGAAGGTATCCACGCCCTGTACGATGCGGAAACCGGTAGTCCGGTCGGCATCAAAACCGGCAACGGAACACTAACGGATCTTGCCAGCACCCCGCAGAGTGCTATTCCCACCGGCCTGCTACCCGCCAGTGCCTTGCCCTACGGCCTGTTTAATTTCCGCATCAATGGCCTCCCGGTGGATACGGCCAACCCGGCCACGGTCCACCTGACCTTCCACCTTCCAAACACGTTGCCGGCTAATGCGAAGTGGTACAAATATGATCTGGCGGGCAACACCATGATCGATATCACCGCCGATGTGCAGTTTAGCGGAAGTCAGGCTGTTTTAACCCTCACCGATGGCGGCACCACCGATGCCGATGGTGTGGTCAATGGCGTAATCGTCGATCCCGGTGGTCCAGT
>CAZEZI010000157.1:0-4542 GCA_964516315.1 uncultured Thioalkalispiraceae bacterium | reverse complement strand
GATGCACAAAAGATTGAAGATTTGATTATGGATGTGTTTAACGACATTGCAGACAATGGCGTAGCACTGGAAAATGTTGAAGCGGTGTTGCACCAGTTAGAACTGGGCCAGCGTGAAGTAAGTGGTGATGGTTACCCTTATGGTTTGTCGATTATACTGGAAGGTTTATCCTGTGCTATGCATCGTGGTGATCCGGCCGAGTTGCTTAATCTTGATCCGGTGATTGAATCTTTACGTAAAAAAATTCAGGATCCGGATTATGTGAAAGCTCTGCTTAAAACAAATTTAATAAATAACCTGCATCGGGTGCGTTTAACCATGAAGCCGGATGCGGAACTAAACCAGCGTAAAGAAGCATTTGAAAAATCGAAGTTAGCCGCTATTAATGCATCACTTGACAGTGATGCAAAGCAACAGATTATTTCTCAGGCAAGAGCACTGGAAAAAAGACAGGCCAGTGAAGACGATATTGAAATATTGCCAAAAGTGACGTTGCAGGATGTGCCGCTCGAGATGTCGATTGCCAAAGGCAACAAAGTTGAGGTTCAACAAACATCCATTTCACTTTATCCCCAACCTACGAATGGTCTGGTATACCAGCAGGTTATTTGTGCGTTGCCAGAAATGGATCAGCAAACTTTATCTTATTTGCCCCATTTTTCGAGTTGCCTGCCGCGTTTAGGTGTGGCAGACAAAGATTATCTTGCAGTGCAAAACTGGCAGTACAGTGTAACGGGTGGGATTAATTCGTTTCACACGATTCGTGGTACAGTGAATGATGCCAATACCTTGTCCGGTTATTTTGTTTTATCGGGCAAAGCGTTATTGCGTAATCAGCCGGCTCTAAGTGAGTTATTACAAAATACGTTTGAGTTGCCTCGTTTTGATGAGTATGAGCGTATTCGTGAATTAATTTCACAAAAAAGAGTGCACGCAGAACAAAGTGTGACAGGTAACGGGCATAGCCTTGCAATGCTGGCCGCTTCTGCCGGTGTGAGCAAGGCAGCAAAACTGGCACACTCGTTACGTGGTCTGGAAAGTATTCAAAAATTAAAAGAGCTGGATGATAGTCTGGTTAATAAAACTGAATTAACGAAATTTGCAGAATCATTTTCTGGTTTGCATCAGCAGATTTTGCAAACACCACGGGAATTTCTGTTAATAGCCGAAAATGATCAACTTGCGGAATGTCAGGATAATATGCTTAAACCCTGGTCGCATAATCAGGCTACAGAAACGAGTAGTCGGTTTTGTTTGTCTGAGGATGTTTTGCCTGTTAAACAGGCCTGGCTTACTAATACACAAGTTAATTTTTGTGCAAAAGCTTATTCTGGTGTCACGCTAACACATACAGATTCTGCTGCATTAACTGTATTAGCTGTTTTTATGCGTAACGGGTTTTTGCATACACGTATTCGTGAAAAAGGCGGTGCTTATGGTGGTGGAGCCAGTTATGATACAGAACTGGCCGCTTTCCGGTTTTATTCGTACCGTGACCCGCGTTTAGTTGAAACCTTGCAGGACTTTAATCATGCCATTGACTGGGTGGTTTCCAGCAAACATGAACCACGTTTGCTAGAAGAAGCTATCCTTGGTGTTATTGGCACTCTGGATAAACCAGGTTCACCTGCCGGTGAGGCAAAGGATGCTTTCCAAAGCCAGTTATTTGGTCGCACACCAGATATACGGCAAGCCTTTCGTCAGCGTGTTCTGGCTGTAACAGTTGAAGATTTAAGGAAAGTTGCTGAGTGTTATTTGTGTTCTGAGTCTGAAAATATTGCAGTGGTAACAAATGAAGCGAGTCTTGCTGCAAGTGACGCAAAAAATATATTAGGAATTGAATTTGATATTTTAAAACTGTAAGGTAGTATTATTAGTAAGGTTATATTATATAAATAGCGGAAAATTAGAGAGAACAACACATGGGCGTGTTAACAGAATTAAAGCTACAGGCACAATCGATTTTACACAAAGAAGATGCGCATTCGGAAACACCGGAATCGCTGCTTGAGTTGCAGCGCAGTCGGGTTATCGATAGCTTGCGGAATGTATATGATTATATGCACGAGCTACTTGATCAACTGCATTTAGTTAAACCGGTTATTTCGGTTGACTATCAATTTAATGATGAGCTGATTCTTAATGGCCTGGAACAAAGAAATTACGAAATCCATGTACGTAGCAGTTATGATGATGATGTGGTTGGTTTTTTGCTTAAGCTTGAGCGTAAAGAACATATTTCTTTATCGCTGGATTCATCACAATCTACCCAGGATTATATCCGCACGATAAAGAATGCAGGTTGTTTAATCGCCGAGCAGTCAACCTATAATCTTGAACTACAGGGTATGATCCCGGTTCGGATTTATTTTAAGTCAAATTTTCTGGAAAATCGTGTTTACGTTATTATTGATAACTACACATCAATTGGCAGTCAGCAATATTCAATAAAATCAGAAGCTATAAATGAAGAATTGCTAAATGAATTTGGTAACCTGATTTTACGTCGTGAATCGTCGTTTGTCGCACTTCTGGAAAATGCACGCAGTGATTCATCACAAGTTGTTAAAATACATGATGCTGACTCGGTTGATGACCTTGATCGCACCACTCTAACCCAGAATATGAGTGAGTCACGGATTAAATCATTGTTTACCCGTGGTCAGCATTTATACTTAACTTATCATGAACGTATTACCGAAGCATCATCCCGCAGTAATGATTTAATGTTAGGCCGAAGCAAGAGCTGTAATATTATTGTTGATGCAGATTGTGTATCAAGACATCATGCAAAGCTGGTTTATCGTAAAGGTAAATTTGTAGTGGTGGATCAAAGCACCAATGGCAGTTTTATTAAAACCCAGGGTGGGCAGGAAGTTTTTATACAGAATGAAGAATACCCTCTGTCCGGTTCCGGCTTTATCAGTTTAGGTAAAACCGTATCGGTTGATAATGAACACCTAATCTATTTTTCCTGTCAGTAATTTTCCTGGAGAAAAAAAGGGCTTTTAAAGCCCTTTTTTATTTTTACGGGCTTATTAAAAGTCTAGTATTTATTTTCATTGGCATAATTCACTTTTAATTCGCGACCCATAAACTCATAACCATTAAGTTTTTTAACCGCAATTTTTGCATGATTCTTATCCATTTCAACAAAGCCGAAGCCACGAGGTTTACGGGTCACTTTGTCTGTCATCAGGCGAAGGTTATGTACTGTGCCATGTGCTGAAAAAACCTGACGTAATTGCTGATTTGAGGCGCGAAAAGGCAGGTTGCCAATAAACAGGCTGACAACCTCGGTTGAACGATTTTGATATATGTGGATAATCTGAATAACAAGTGCACCGAGCAAGGCTCCAACCATTAAAATATAGGTTTGATAGCGTGCGGTACTTTCAATGCCGGTATTTATTGAGCCCAATATGAAATAGCCAATGGTGCCAATAATAAGGGATATGGCAAGTGATATGCCGATAATACGCAGAGACGGTAATAATGATTTCATAATATAACTTCCAAACAGGTAACAAAAAACAGAAGTATAACTAAAATTTTAAAACAACTGAACTGATAAATGGTAGATTAAATAACACAACCTATAGCTGGATTATGATGCAATATGTTATGGATAGTATTTTTTATATTAATCTGAATATTACTTCGGCAGAATTTGAACATTATTATGCTCAAAATATAAATAGCGTGATCGCAACGAGTCATGATGGGCAACGTGTCCAGTTTCCTGCAAAGATATTACGGCCTTTTGTAACGGTTTCTGGTGTCCAGGGCAGGTTTAAGCTGGTTATGGATAAAAACAAAAAGCTTAAATCTATTAGTCGAGTAAATTGATAAAGGTCTGGAAATGTTTATGGATAAAAATAAAAAACCGCAAGATTACCTGGTGGCACATCGGGGATATTCGCAGTGTTTTCCCGAAAATACTCTGCTTGCGATTCAGGCTGCATTAGATGAAGGCGCTAAATATATTGAAATTGATATTCAATTAAGCGCCGATAAGCAGGCGGTGGTTTTTCATGACCGGGATTTGCAACGCCTGTGTCAGCAGCCAGGTTCAATACACGACTACTCACTGGAAACACTACGGGGTTTTTCAAGCTATTCGCCCGACAGATTTCAAGACAAATATCTCGGAGAAAAAATTGCAACTCTGGATGAGGTGGTTACACTGTTTACAGCTTATCCTGAAGTAACTTTATTTGTAGAATTAAAGCGTATAAGTATTGACAGGTTTGGTGTAGATATCGTGCTTGATATTATTAAAACCTGCCTTCAGCCAATAATAAATCAGTGTGTCGTTATTTCTTTTTCATTTGATATTCTTGAATTAATCAGAGAGAAAACAGACTTGCCATCTGGTACGGTAGCCATTGGAGCTATATTAGATGAATGGAATGCTGCTATAACAACAGAATATCAAAGACTGGCAAGGCTTAATCCAGAATACTTTTTTTGTGATATCGAAAGCCTTCCTGATGAAGGACAGCTAAATTTGTTAAACAGCAAAATTATAACGTATGAATG
>CAZEZI010000156.1:0-4553 GCA_964516315.1 uncultured Thioalkalispiraceae bacterium | reverse complement strand
TTTCCGGTGTGCGAATGTCGCCATTGGCGATCACCGGAATGGAAATTCTACTTTTAACATTGGCAATGGTGTCGTACTCCGCATCGCCTTTATACATGCAAGCGCGGGTTCGGCCGTGGATGGCCAGTGCCTGAATACCGGACTGTTCGGCTATTTTTGCAATATTCAGTGCATTTCGGCTGTTGGTGTCCCAACCGGTGCGAATTTTGAGTGTCACGGGCACGTCAACGGCTGCCACAATGGCTTCCAGAATGTCTTTTACCAGGGATTCATTTTGCATTAAGGCCGAGCCTGCCAGCACATTGCAGACCTTTTTGGCCGGGCAACCCATATTAATATCAATGATTTGCGCGCCATTGTCAGCATTATGTTTGGCAGCGGTGGCCATCATGGCCGGTTCGGTCCCCATAATTTGCACAGAAATAGGGTCGGTTTCGCCGTCATGGTTGGCGCGGCGCCTGGTTTTTTCACTGCCCCAGAGCAGTGAATTGGATGACACCATCTCGGAAACGGCCATGCCGGCGCCGAGTTGCTTGCACAGTTGCCGAAAGGGTCGGTCAGTTACGCCGGCCATCGGAGCCAGAATTAATGGGGTCGAAATTTTATAAGGTCCAATCAACATAAATCTTACGTTAGGTTTAAATTTAAGTAAAAACAAATTGGGGGGAAAACAGTGTACCTATTTCTATTTGGTGATTAAAGCAGCAGTTGCAATTTGCACCTGTAATTTAGCCCAAAGTGGCATTTTACAATAGTTATTGTGAACTGGTTCACATTTATAGGAAGAAAAATTGAAAATTAATGGCGTCACTACCGGGATCCAGTATCTCAATATTGAGCTGAATCGGCTTTTTACTTGGCATGAGTGCAAATGGCTTGTTTAGTTGGCCCAGGTAGTCTTTGGGGGGAAAGTAGCGCTGTGCCACGGTATTGCCGGTGAGGTCGGTAAATTTCAGCAAAATGGTGGGGTAGGGCTGGGTGTAGCTGGCCTGGTTTACGATGGTGGCACTAATAAGCAGTGCGCCCTTAATTTTAGGGTGCAGGCGTACATCGCGGCTAACAATTTTTATCTGCTTGCTATTATGGTTGCCGGTATAGCGGCAGGGCAAGCTGCTGCATAGCGATGTAAGTAAGGGCTGCAAAGCAGGAATGCTGTTTGCCAGTGCGGTGCTTTTAAATAAAACCAGTTGTATCGCCAACAGCAGAACAAGAAGAACACTGGCAAGGGAATATACGGTACGTTTGGCGGTACTGAGCGGGGGTTTTTGTTGGTCAAAAGAAGTAATAGCATCGCGTAACCGATGCGGAATGCTTGTTTCCTTTTCATCCGGGCTGGCGAGAACAATTTCTTCTTCAATATCAAAGTTGTTGTTGTCTATCTTTGAGGCGACGCTGTTAGAATCAAAATCATTTTCATTAAAGCCATCATCGTTATTAAAATTTTCTGCTTCAAGACTTTCGGGTTTAAGTTGTTCTTCAACTTGTTGGTTAAAGGCTGTTTCGCTATATTGATCCTGTTCCGGTTCCGGCAATGCATCGTCTGAGGTGCTATTGGAATCTGTTTCGAATTCAATTTCCGCTTCAGGGTTATTATGTCTGTTGTTCTCGCCCAGGATTGAAATCGGTTCTTCTGTTTGATTGTTTGTTAAGTACTTGTCAAATTTCAGGTCCGACATTTTCAGGCTGTCAGTGCTGGCAAATAATTTATCAATATCATTCTCGCCGACCAGTTCAACATCGGGTTGGTTGTCCATTTCAATAACAAAATGGTGTTCATCCTGTTCTTCGAACGGTGTTGTTATTTTGCTGTCAACTTTAATAATGTTGTCAATTGCCGCATGCAGTGCTGCATTTTCATTTTGTTTTTTAAAGTGGGCATCTGTTTTTGTATCGAGTGGTTTATTGACGGCTGAAAATTGTTTTTCATCTTCAGGGGACAGATTGGGTTCGTCTGCCAAACTAACAAAATCAAAGGTATGCTGCGGGCTGTCTTGTTCAGGTGGTTTTTGTTTGGGTGTTTTAGCCGAGCCCTTAGTTTGAGTATGGTTGGCTTTAATATTATCGAAGGCATTTAATAGCCCGGGGTGGTCGGTTGATGAAGGGGGGGCTTCTTCGTTGTCCGGTTCTTTTGTATCGTCATCCAGACTTAAGTCCCAGTTCGCGTCTGATTTCAGATCCAGGTCGGGTTCACTGCTATCTTCAATAATGGGCTGTTGGGTAATGGCTGCTTCAGCTGCATCGTTATCATCAAAGTCGGCTTCGCGAATATCGGTGTCAACCGGTTGTGCAATATCAATATAGGTACCACTGGTCAATTGAGAATCGAGAGCATTAAAAATAGCATCAATATCGGAATGTTGAGTGGCTTTTTTACTGGCAGTTGGCTCAGTTTCTGGAGTTGTTTGTTTTATGCTTGATGCAGGCGATTCTTGCTTGCTTACCGAAGGTGCGGTGCTTTGTTTCGGGCTGTTCTTAACGGCAGTTGATGCAGCAGAACGGTAGTGAATATGCTGACGTGCATTAAAAACATTTTTGCAGGAACCACAGCGTACTTTACCTTGCGCAACCTGCAGTTGTGCTTCGGTAACAGTAAAGTTTGTTTTGCAAATGGGACAGCGTGTATACATTTTAATCTAAATTTCCCGTCCGCTTGCGGCGGGCACAAAACTGTTGGGGTTTCCAAAGGGGAGAAGCGAAGCTCTCCCCTTTGGTCGTCAGCGGGGTGCATATCCCGTTGACGATATATAATTGGTTATGGGTGGTTAATAAGTCTTTAGTATAAGCCAAGGCGCAGGGAAAAGAAAATACACCTAAAAAATCAGCCCCGGAAATTGAGGCTGTCAGGGTGGTGTTAAAATAGTAGCGGTTTGCTAAAAAACCTTATATTTACACGTTTAAGGGATAAGGAACGCCCATTGAACAGTAAAGGTGGTTGTATCGGTGCCTGTTTTTAGATCCGCTGCGTCCACTTCAAACTTTAGTGCATTGGTATCATCAATATCGTAACGAAGCGCAAGTATATTGTGGCTGGTCTCTGCGGTGGCTAAAACCCTGAAGTAGCTGTCATTAGTATTAAAACTTAAATCTTCATAGCGAATAATGCCTTTGAGGGTTTCTGTAAACTGGTAGCCAAGTTGTACATAATAGGCTTTGCCTGTGTAGGTACCTGTTGTGCCAACCTTGTTGGTATTTTCAATGTTGTAATATTCTGCTAATACATCAAAACCATTTTCGCTTTCATAGGTAAAGTCAAAACCAATAATAGTCTGGTCTACAATGGCTGAGCCTTTGGTTGTAACGGCTGATCCGGTGCCATTTGACTCTGCTACGATGCCGTTCATAAAAAAGAGTGCGGCTTGTAATGGGTAGTTGTCGGGTTTGTATAGAGTACGCAAAAAGATTGCTTTGTTGTTGTTTACATCAGAAGCGGCATTAATTTCAATTTCAGGTTTGTTTGCCGTTGTTGCTGCAAAGCCGGCGGTTGAAGTATTCAGTGACGAACCATTAGCGATGCCCAGTTCGTAACTGATGTCGCCACTATCGACAGTAAAATTACCATTTGCCTTTAAGCCAACAATATGAACCGGTAAAATACCATTGTCGTTGTCTTCAAATTCTAAAAAGAAAGGACGTGATACCGTGTCCTGTAGTATTGCGCCATGATGGTAGGCACGGTTCCAGTTGCCTAAGGGAGAATGGAAACGCCCTGCGGCCAGTACAAATCGGTCATCAAAGGTGTGTGAAATCCATAATCTTTCCAGATCGGTCACCAGACCGGATGAAGTATTCTCAAACACATACTCAACAAAAACGCGTGTAGTATCTGATATTTGATGGGTGGCATAAAAGTCCAGTGCACCCAGTGTGAAGCTATCATTGGTTCCTGCTTCATCGCTGTTACTGTAAGTAATATCGCCAAACAGACCAAAGTTAACTGCGTAGGCTGGTGTAACTTGTAGACCATAAGCAACAATGGCCAGCAAACTTATTTTTATAATTTTCAGCATGATTGTGATCTCCTTATTTCGCAGTCAGTAATGATTTGACTGTGTCATTGATGGCGCTGCTGTTGACATAACCGAGTGCGCCCGGATTGCTGGCAACCCACTTAATAATGGCGGCATCGTCTTTTAATTGTTTGGGGGGGAAGGCTTTGCCTGTAAAACTGACCTTGGCCCAGTATGCTTTAAGTTGGGAAGGGTTCTTTTTTACAACGGCGGTATAAAATGTTTCGAAGACAGGGCTGCCTGCAGTTTGATCTACTACGGTTATTTTTATGCCGCCGAGTTTTTTAAGTTTTCCCAGCCAGAGTTTTTTTGCCTGTTTGGCTGTGATGCTATCAACGCTGATGCTTTTGTTGCCAATAACAACAACGTCTGCCTGGCTGGCTATAGGAACAAGAGCCACCAATAAGATGAGTACAGTGCGTAGCAATACCCATTTCTTTATTCGGCTTATCAAGGACATTCTCCTTCTTGTTTCCCATTTATGCCCGGGATGGTCAGTTTTTTTTACTTTCTCTTCCAGTGCTTACTAACGGGTGTTATTTATCA
>CAZEZI010000155.1:0-4561 GCA_964516315.1 uncultured Thioalkalispiraceae bacterium | reverse complement strand
TATGGCATCAGACAAAAGACAGAAACATTATTCATATCGATCAAAATCATGCCGAAGTCGATGCGTATTATTCGGTTGATATTGGCGTGGTTGGTGATATTAAGCATTCACTGGAACGTATCATGAAGATGGCAACACCTGCATCAGGCAATGCAATGCATGCTTTGCGTAATGTGTTGATTGAGGAAATGAATCAACATCAGGATGATAACGTGGTGCCAGTGAAGCCACAAAAAATTATCTGGGATTTGCGTACCGCAATGGCACTCGACGACATCGCTATTAGTGATGTCGGTGCGCATAAAATGTGGATGTCACGGATGTTTCGTTGTGAACATCCTAATACCTGTATTATCTCCAATGGTTTTGCCAGCATGGGTATTGCTGTGCCTGGCGCGATTGCCGCCAAGCTGGTTAATCCGGACAAGAAGGTGGTGGCGGTAACCGGTGACGCTGGTTTTATGATGAATTCACAGGAAATTGAAACGGCCATGCGTCTAGGCACGGCGATTGTTATTTTAATCTGGTCGGATAATGCCTATGGTTTAATTGAATGGAAGCAAATGAACCAGTTTAAACGCACATCCAACATTAGTTTTACCAATCCGGATTTTGTTAAGTATGCAGAATCTTTTGGTGCTAAAGGTTATCGTATTGAAAACGGTGATGACTTATTGCCAACGCTTAAAAAAGCACTGGCTGATAATACCGTAAGCATTATTGATTGTCCGGTTGATTATCGTGAAAATCTGAAACTAACAAGCAAGCTTGGTGAAATGGTGTGCCCGATATAATATTCATTTACAATTTATATAAGGTTAAGTAGCAACACATGAGTGTTGAAAATAAAATATTACGAGTGATGAGTTATAACGTGCAGGTTGGTATCCACACGGCAAAGCCGCATCATTATGTTTTGCATAGCTGGAAACATGTTTTACCGCATTCTTTTCGTTTAACCAATCTGGACCGCATTGCAGATTTAATTCAGGACTACGATATTGTTGGTATGCAGGAACTGGATGCGGGCAGTATTCGTAGTAGCTTTATTAATCTGGCTGAATTTCTTGCCGAACGTGCCGGCTTTCCTTTCTGGTATCATCAGGTGAATCGTAACCTTGGCCATCTGGCGCAACATGCCAGTGGTTTTCTTAGTCGCTACCAGCCAGATGAAATTACCGATATTCGTTTACCTGGTTTTATACCAGGTCGGCGGGCAATAATGGTAAGGTATGGTAAAGGTGACTCGGCTTTAACAATCTTTATTATGCATCTTGCGTTGAGTAAACGAGCAAGATTAAATCAACTCGATTTTATCAGTGACTTTGTTAATGATTCCGCTCATGCAATTTTAATGGGTGATTTAAATTGCAAAGCCGATAGCGATGAAATGAATTTATTGTTTCGAAAAACAAAATTGCGTCGACCTGTATCAGAATGCCATACTTTCCCGAGCTGGCGGCCACATCAACCAATTGATCACATTTTGATTACATCTGAATTAAAAGTGCTGGATGTTAAGGCGCTTTCAGATACTTTTTCCGATCATTTGCCTTTGGTGATGGATATTGAGTTGCCAGAAGGATTGCAGTTAAATGAGGTGAAGCAAACATTTAAAAATATCAGAAGAAGTGTATAAGCCATGGTTTTTGGTAAAAAAACAAAAGACGATGGGCAGCCTGAACAGTGGAAAAAGAAATATTACGATAGTCTGGACGACCTGGAACACAAAGAAGAACAATGGCATCAGGTTGAAAAGCTGTTACGCAATGCCATCGTGCGTATTAGTCTGGCCGCCAGTACAGAAAATGAAAGGTTAACTAAATTACTGAACACGTTGCGGGAAGATATTCGCAATGGCAAGGACAGCTTAAATCTGCGTGTACAGCTGGATAAAATTATAGCGGTTATTCGTGACATAGATGCCGTTGATGATCAGCTTGACAATGGTTACTCTGCTAAAAAACTGGTGGAAGAATGTATTGAGCGTGTTAAGTGGTCAGAGAAAGCACAGCAATTCAAGCGTGGTCTTGCGCGACAATTCAGTAATATTCGAGATGATGAAGTTCAGAAGTTTATCCATTCTTTTACCAAGCTGGTTAATCAGGAATTCCTCTGGCATGATGAAAATCTGGATTTGATAAAATCCGGGAAAAGCCCCGATATTCTCAAAACACAAGAAAATAACAATTTAGATGATAGTGAAAATCAGAAAGTTAGAAGTGAAGATCCTGTTCCGTACCCGTCAACCGGCCGTACTCAAGCTCCAAAAATAGAAAAGGAAGCACCACTTGAATATTCAGTAGTGTTATTAAGCTTTCTAAAAAAACTACCAACCACTTTTATTGATGAAACAAAAATAAGGCAACTACAACTAAAGGCAGCCTCAAGCCAAACACGTCAGCAGGCGATGGAAACGATGGATCTTATTGCCAGTAGTTTAGGTGTGTCAGAGTCTGCTCCTGCAAAAGAAATATCTTCGGAGACCGACATATTTTCCAGTCAGGCAGTGGGCTTATTGATTGAGTTCCTGGAGCTGATTAGTTTACCCGATGATTTAAGTGTAATAGCTGAAGAAATTCGGCAAACATTAATGAGTGAACCTGAAAAATTAAAAGAATGTTTGGGGCAGACTGTTGAGCTGGTCATGACATTGCAAATGGAACTTAAAAATGAACGCAAGGAACTGGAAGAGTTTTTATCTGAGTTGGGTGGCCGCCTGCAGGAGATTGATGCAGAAGTTAAAAAACTATCGGGTATCAGTGATGAAAGGTCTGACAATTTTAGAGCAATGAACGACTCTTTTAATAAAACAACGGATGATATTAATAATTTTCTGGATGATGAAACCAATATCGACACCTTAAAAGATAATGTAAAGTCGCATGTTATTATGATCCGGCATCATATGGATACGTTTCTTACAACAGAAAAGACCCAACAGAATTATTCAGATGAAGCAGTTCAGCAATTAGCCAAAGAATTAATAACTGTAAAGCGTGAAGCTGAAGCATTGCGTGAGCAGCTTGAGAAAAAACGGTTGCAGGCTACGCATGACACACTCACCCGCATTCCAAATCGCCTGGCTTATGATGAATGGATTAGTCAGGAGCATGATCGCTTCACAAAATACAATACACCGTTTGTTTTAATGGTATGGGATGTGGATTTTTTTAAACGTGTGAATGATGAGTTCGGCCATCAGGCTGGTGACAAAGTGTTAAGAATTGTTGCACAAATGTTATCCGAAAATATTCGGGATGCTGATTTTGTAGCACGCTATGGTGGTGAAGAATTTGTTGTGGTGCTGCCGGGTACCTTATTGACCGCAGCAATGAAAATTGCCGAGAATATTCGTCTAGCCATTGAGGCTTGTGCTTTTCATTTTAGAGATAAGCCGGTTAAGGTGACGGCTTCTGCCGGTATTTGCGAAATCCGTGAAAATGAAACGGTACAAATGTTGTTTGAGCGTGCCGATAGGGCTTTATATAAAGCCAAAGACAGTGGTCGTAATATCTGCATTGCAGGTTAATAAATGCGGCAGAAAATAACAGGTTTTCATTTAGATGAAGAAAATGACTGGGTAGCTGATCTGGAATGTGGCCATACGCAGCATGTTCGGCATAAACTTCCCTGGCAAAACAGGCTATGGGTTATATCTGGAGAGGGCCGTACTGAACACATTGGTGCAGCATTGCAGTGTAAAAAATGTGATCAGGGAGAGTCAGTATAGTTTTGGTTCTATTTTGGGTTTAATAACGTGTGATAAAAAAAACCGGTGTGGGGGACACCGGTTAAGGTTGAGGAAAAGTACTATCCTTTCATTTATTTAATTTCAATATTGCGGCGTTGTGAGCGTTCCAGTTTTGGAACGGTTAGCTCCAGTACACCATTTTTGAATGATGTTTTTGCCTTATCAATATCTACATCGGCAGGTAGCCCAACAGTGCGTGCATATTGTCCTTGTGCAATTTCGGAACGGTAATAGTCAGTTTTTTCTTCCTTGTTTTCATAGCAACTGCTTGCTTTGATAGTAACGCTATTATCCGTCATGGAAATATCCAGATCTTTTTTATCCACTCCGGGCAGTTCAGCTCGAATAAGCAAATCTTTGTCGCGGTCGATAATGTCAACTTTAGGTATTCTGCCTTCGGCAAAGAGTGGCAGTCGTGACTGAACCGCATCGGGCCAGTGAAATGGATGCATCCAGTCTCTGGATCTTAGCTGGTTAAACAAATGATCAAACTCGTCAAACGGTGCCAGCATACGGCGTGCCGGGCTGGTTTTTCCTTCATTGAGTTTGGTTACTGCGGTAGGGTCAGTATGTTTTTGTGTCTGTGTCATGACGGTATCCTCCTTTTATCCAGGAGCCGCTTGTCAAACCACCTGATTCGCGGCTGTTTAACACTAATTTCATTATAGAAGATAATGCAGGAAGTGCCTTGAGGTGGATCAATTTTGATTAAATTCCCCAGGAAATATGCAGTCATTTTGCATTTGTATGCTGTATAGCGCTGTACTCGAATAATTATTGGTTAATGGCTTAAGAACTTTGGAAGGT
>CAZEZI010000154.1:0-4577 GCA_964516315.1 uncultured Thioalkalispiraceae bacterium | reverse complement strand
TGCAAAACTTCGTTAACGTAACGCCCCATGCAAGACTCTCTTTTTAACCCAGCCCCCGAATCTCCGACTCGAGTTACACAGCAATCAGAAAATTTACAAACAATTCAGGTCGCCGTTCCCAAACCCTTGCGCTCACTTTTTGATTATCGGGTAACTCCACAACAACTCGTTAAACTACAACCCGGTATGCGGGTAAAAGTGCCCTTTGGCCGACAACAGCTTATTGGTGTTGTTATCCACACCGACAAAACCAGCAACTATGTCAGCCATAAATTAAAATTCATCGTTGAGATTATCGACAATTCACCTTGCTTGCCCAATAGCATCCTCGAATTGCTCCAGTGGGTAAGCCGTTACTACCAGCACCCTGTCGGCGAGGTATTCTCGCATGCTTTGCCCGCATTACTGCGGCAAGGGAAACCGATGTCGCCAGTCACAGAGAGTGTCTGGCAGCTTACCGAACAAGGCTGCAACACCGACTCCGCAACCCTTGGTCGCGCCATTAAACAACGGCAGATTTTAGACTTTCTAAAGCAGGCGACTACCAACAATAGTGCCACCCAAACAGCCAGCAGACTCAACCAGCAATGGGATAACTGGCGAGATGCAATGCGCCGACTGGAACAGAAGGGGCTGGCCACACAAATGCAGCAAGCCTCTATTTTTGCCAATACCTTAAAGCCCGCCGCCACTGCATTGCATAACTTAAACGCCGAGCAACAACAGGCCGCAGACACTATTAGCGCTGGCCTGGGCCAACATCAGGCCTTTTTACTCGAAGGCATTACCGGCAGTGGCAAAACAGAAGTCTATATGCAGGTAATTCTTGATGTACTCAAGCGTGGGCAACAAGTGCTGGTGCTGGTGCCGGAAATTGGCCTCACCCCGCAACTGGTTGAGCGCTTTGAACGCCATCTGCATACCCATGTTGCCGTTTTGCACTCATCCATGAATGACACCGAACGCCTGAATAACTGGCTAGCCGTCCAGGATGATAATGATGACAGCCGGGCACACGTATTAATCGGCACCCGCTCAGCTGTGTTCACACCGCTTAAGGATTTAGGCCTGATCTTAATCGACGAAGAGCATGACCTGTCTTTAAAGCAACAGGATGGCTTGCGATACTCCGCACGTGACGTGGCCATTATGCGCGCCCACAGTGCGAATATACCTATTATACTAGGCTCGGCAACCCCTTCGCTGGAAACCTTATACAATGCACAACAACAGCGCTATATCCACTTGATATTAAAACAACGTGCGGGGGATGCCATCCTGCCGGATATTCATTTGCTTGATGTACGCAGCCAGAAACTGGAACACGGTTTATCGGCCCAACTTATCCAGCGTATCCACGCACATCTGGAGCAAGGCAATCAGGCCCTGTTATTTTTAAATCGGCGCGGCTTTGCACCTGTACTAATGTGCTACGAATGTGGTTGGTTATCACATTGCCCACGCTGTGATGCCTACCTTACCCTGCATCAACGCGCGCAACAATTACGTTGCCACCACTGCGGCAGCGAAACACGTATTCCACATCACTGCCCCGACTGTGAGTGCAATGGCAACCAGAGCGAACTTAACCCCGTTGGACTCGGCACCGAGCGAGTTGAAGAAGCACTGGCAACTTTATTCCCGGATAAAACCATTTTAAGAATTGACCGTGACAGCACCCGTAAAAAAGGCGAACTAGAAGACAAGCTGCAACAGGCAAAAGACGGTAACATTGATATTTTACTCGGTACCCAAATGCTCGCCAAAGGCCACCACTTTCCACGCGTTACTTTAGTTGGTATTTTAAGTGCTGATCAGGGGTTATACAGCGCCGACTTCCGCGCCAGCGAACGCATGGGGCAACTGATATTGCAGGTTGCCGGACGTGCGGGGCGTGAAAAGCAAAAAGGCGAAGTGCTTATCCAGACCTGCCACCCAGAAAACCCACTGCTGCAAGACCTGCAACACCACAGCTACCCGGATTTTTGTAAAGACTTATTCATTGAACGCGAGCAAGCCATGCTGCCGCCCTATACTTACCACGTACTGATCCGTGCCGAAGCAATGGATGAAGAAGCTCCCATCGAATTCTTACAAGCAGCTAAAAATAGTCGCCCCGCTATCGAGAATAAAGATAACAATCTAGTCGAAATTTTTGGCCCCTTCCCCGCCCCCATGACTCGCCGCGCAGGGCGTTATCGTTACCAGATGTTATTACAAGCCAATAACCGGAATGACTTGCAGCAACTATTACACCACTGGCTACCACTTATTGAGAAACTACCCAACCGGAAGAAAGTGAGATGGTCGGTGGATGTGGATCCTCAGGAGATGTTTTAGGGCAAAGGCACGGGGCAAGACTTGACCCTGTAGTTTTGTGACCCTGTCGTTTTTAATGGGCATCACAAAATTGGTACTGTTGTGATAGGACTCCCATATACTAAGTGATAGTGTGCTTCAGAATGCAAAGATTAATTCACCTTTTGATTTACATGTTTAAATTTGAGTTAGCTTTATAATTGATTGTTTGGGGTTAACAACGTGGTGAAAGAACAGATTATTAGATGTAGTGAAATTTTACACATCACAGCTGTGGTACTTGTTATGGGTACATTAGTGGCATGTGGTGGTGGTAGCCAGAACAGTGACTCTGAAATTAACGGGGCAACGGGTTCTAACACATCTGGTGGTGGCAACAATTCTGGTAACACCATCAATGTAGAACTGTCCTGGAATCCCAATCCAGGCAATGTGGATGGATATGCAATTAACTATGGCACAACAGCAAGTTCTGTAAATACTTCAGCAGCAAAAATTGCAACGTCTTTGCCAAGCTTCAATCCATCAGCCCCCTCTGTCGTATTTGATGTTGCAGCGAAATTTGGTGTAACAACTGGCGATCAAGTTTGTTTTAACATACAGGCCTACAATGAAGCGGGTTACACTACGCCTTCATCGTCCGCCTGCATAACACTTTGATGTAATTTTCAAAACTATTACCAACATGATTATTCAGTTGTTGTAGTGCCTGCATGAGAGTAAATTTCGCGGCAAGCTGATATATTTCAGGAGGTTTCAAAGCATGAATAGTTATCACACGCGGCCATATAATAAAATGCATTTTAATTATTTTCTTCGAAATGGAATGTTAGTAAGTTTATTGTGGATTGTTTTCATGATGTTGAGCATTACTAACGTTCAGGCATACAATGGAACGGGTAATGAAGATCGCTGCGATCAATTAGGTACAAATTGTGTTTGCTCGGAACCATTGAACACAAATAATTATGTAAAAAAAGGGAATCAATATAGTCTGGACCCACAGGATACCACAGCAAAAGAATGTAGAGGCTTTGACGGAGTGCAGGGCGGTGTTGTCGTAGGTAATAATGGCGGCAGTGATCCAACAGATTTTATTTTTGCTGACAACGATAGTAGTGTACTTGCTTCATTGCCATCCGGAAATAGTGTTAACTATTATATTCGTGGAGCAATCGATAATATCGGCTCCAGTTATGCCGTATTTATGGTAGGCCATAAAGCAGGTTCAAAATTTACGAAAAGGATGGCATTTAGATACTATGTGTACCATACCTCAGATTTTGAATATAAAAACAGTAACGGTTGTACTAACAGTAAATTTGGACAGGGCCCAGCTGTAGGTAACATGTCTGGAACCACTACTGTTAAGTTGCAATACTACGGTTCCTGGAATAACTGGACGTACGATAATGGAACAAAGGTTGTAGGTGATTGTTGTTGGGCAGGACCTACTACTAAAAATGCATATCAACCATTATCATTCTATAATGGTAAATGGATTCGTGTTGAAGGCGTTGTTACAAACCGGGCAGGTGGTACATCACCAAATGGATTTACATTTAAACTCTATTTGAAGAATATTACTGATGGCATACCAGAAATAAAAGCAGTTGATACAACTATATATGACCCAAGTGTTGGCCCAACGAATGCCTGGTTAGGTGCCGACGATATTACGCCTACAAGTTTAGTTGAAGAATTCTTCTCAAATAATTACCGTGAAGGTAGTTGTAAAGGGTATAGAGCAGTCTCTCACTATATAGTAGCAGGATGGGATACTGACAATGGACAAAGGATTGGATCTGCCAGGGAAGTAGAGGGTGTTGCTGGTGAAACAGGTGGCAATGCGACCAGTTTACCAAACCCTGGTGCAGGTTGGGATCCTCAATTAGGGGTAAAAGTTATACAATAAATCTCAGTATTAAATGAAAAAGCTGATAGCCATAAGGTTATCAGCTTTTTTTTGTGGGTTATTAGATCTGACCAGCCCAGGATTTTCGTCCAGTTGAAATGTTAAACTTTAATGACTGGATGAAGCAATGGCAAGACAATCCAAAGAAGAAGAAATTGTAAAGATCCTGAAAGAAGCCGAGAAAGCGGGGAATGTGCGAGATGTGATACGAAGAAAATCATCGGTCAGGTAACAGAAATGATTTACAGCAACTGATGCACCTCTGGCTACCACTTATTGGGCAACCACCCAACCGGAAGAAAGTGAGATGGTCGGTGGATGTGGCCCCTAAGGAGATGTTTTA
>CAZEZI010000153.1:3325-4587 GCA_964516315.1 uncultured Thioalkalispiraceae bacterium | reverse complement strand
TCCTTCATGGTAAAAAAAACAAACAAACACAGGCATAAAAAATGAGACACGGCGGCAGTTACACAAAGAAAAACAAGGATTCTGAACCTGTATTGGTCGAGAGAACGCTATCGATCGCCGAGCACAAAGAAGGGCAACCACAAGGGATTGCCCCAACAGAAACGGAAAAAAAAGCAGCTAAAAACAAAAAAGAGGCGCAATCATGAGTTTATTAGACAGAAAACGGATTATTATTTCTAAAATAGAAAGCGTATACGGCACCGATCCGGTACCGGTGGGCTCTGATGCTATTTTAGTCAGTGAACTATCAATTACTCCATTAGAATCCAGCACCAAAGAACGTGGTAATTTAAAACCCTATCTGGGGCGTGATTTAGCTTTGCATGTCGGCGAACACGTGAAACTCGATTTTAAATGTGAAGTCGCTGGCGCAGGCAGTGCGGCACTGGCAGCAGGCACCGCCCCGGCCTTTGGAAAATTACTCCGTGGCTGCGGCCTTGCTGAAACCGTAACGGTTGCTCAAGACGCGGTTTATCTGCCGGTTTCTGCAGCATTTGAATCACTCACTCATTATTTTAACCTCGATGGCCAGCTGCATAAAATCACCGGGGCACGCGGAACAGTAACGATTGAGCAGGATGTTAACAGCATTCCGCACTTTAACTTTTCATTCACCGGTATTTATAACGCGCCCTCATCCGTGGCCGCAGTCACGCCGGATTTTTCCGCCTTTCAGGTGCCTGTTCCCGCAGGAAAGGGACGCACCTCGGCATTTATCTTAAACGGCTGGGCCGGCATTCCGCTGTCATTAAATATTGATCTGGCTAACGGTGTGGTGTTTCACGAAACATTAACCACCAATGAAATCATTATTGCCGGACGAGAACCGGCCGGCCAGTTAAAAGTAGAACTGGAGGCATTATCGACTAAAAACTTTTTTACCGACGCCTTGGCCAACACCACAGGATCTATGAGCATTCAACATGGTCAGACCAGCGGAAATATCGTAGTAATCGACACGCCAAACACCCAGATACTACAACCCAATTACAGCGAAAAAAACGGTATCGCCACGTTGGATATGAACCTGGCGTTTATACCCGGTAATGCGGGTGATGATGAATTAAAAATCACGGTTAAATAAACGCAAACCGTATACGGGCAACCACAAGGGATTGCCCCTACGGTGAATGTATAACCCCGTAGGGGCAATCCCTTGTGGTTGCCCATTTTGAATTGCCCATTTTGAATTGCCCATTTTG
>CAZEZI010000153.1:0-3225 GCA_964516315.1 uncultured Thioalkalispiraceae bacterium | reverse complement strand
ATTGCCCATTTTGGATTGCCCCGATAAGGCGGAAAACATGCTAAACATAGCAAAACTTGAAAACATAAATATAACCTGGCCGGTCACCCTGGAAATCGAAAAAGACCAGAGCATAGAAATAGAGGTTAAATTCAAGGTCCTGCCAGACGATCAGATAAAAGAACTTGCCCTAAAAGGCGATAAATCACTATTAAATGCTGTGATCACAGGCTGGAACGGCATCGGACAGGATGACGAAACCGCGCTGTTATTCAGCCCGAAAAACCTGGATAGAATGAACAATTTTTCTTTCTTCAGGATGCAGGTAGTCAGTGCTTATTACGAGGCTATCTCCACTTTTGCAAGAAAAAACTCGAAGAGGCGGTAAGCAAATATCTGTCCGGTGATTTTGACAATGACAATAAAAATCAACTGGCAGATAACCTGCACCAATGGGGTTTATCGCCTGAACAAAAAAAACAGTTATTAACAAAAATGCGGATCACGGACGAACCGCCCTTTTTTTTATGGCCGCAGCATGAAAGTGTATGGCTGGCGTTCATCACCATCCAGACGCAGGTGAACAGAATAAACGGCCGCTTTGACGGCTTTAATTATACCGGGGTTGAATCAGGCTGGAGGCTGGCGGGGATTAAAAACACCCCTGCCTTATTTGACGGCCTGCAACAAATTGAAATTTATATTTTTAATTTTGTTGCTAATTCGTAGGGGCAATCCCTTGTGGTTGCCCTTCTCTACTGCATTTTTACGTTTATAAAAGACCATGGCAAGTAAAAAACTAGAATTAAAACTGATCCTCTCGGGCGATGGCAAGCAGCTAAAAGCAGTGACTACCGACGCCAAAGGCAATGTTAAAGAACTAGGTAATGTCAGCGTAAAAGCCACCGGAAAAATGCGCAAGGGCATGAAGAGTGCAACCCGGGGTGTATCAGGTTTAGTTACTAAACTGGGGGTCGCTAAATCAGCAATGCTGGGTTTTGCAGCAATTACCGGCGGGGCAGCCATCGCGGGTGTCACCGCAATGGTTGCCTCGTCTAATAAGTCCATTGATGCCCTAGCAAAAATGTCTGATAAAATCGGTATTACCACTGAATCTTTAGCAAGTTTACAGTTTGCCGGCGAATTAACCGGCGTTTCGGTTAACACCATGAATATGGCCTTGCAACGGATGACCCGCCGCGTATCCGAAGCCGCTCAGGGAACAGGTGAAGCCAAAGACGCGATTAAAGAACTGGGGCTCGATGCCCAGCATCTGGAAGACATCGGCCCCGATAAAGCTTTTATTGAAATTTCAGAAGCTATGAAAGGCGTAGGAAATCAGTCTGATAAAGTACGCCTGGCAATGAAACTGTTTGACTCAGAGGGTGTGGCATTAGTCAACACCATGGCATTAGGCGCTGATGGCCTTAACAAAGCAGCCGCCGAGGCGGATGCTTTGGGCCTGGCGATTTCCCGCGTCGAGGCTTCAAAGATCGAGGCAGCCAATGATGCCATGCTTAAAATAAGCAAAGTCGCCGAAGGCTTTAGCAATACGCTATCCATTGAAATCGCTCCTTTCATTACGGCCATAGCCGATAGTTTTACAGCTTCAGCAATAGAGGCGGGTGGCTTTGGCAATGTGGCAACTGAGATGATAGAAAATGTCTCTAACGGCATTGGCCTTATGGCAGATGGATTCCACGGTATACAGATAATTTTTAAAATTCTGGAAGGTGCTGGAAGCTTTTTTGGTGCCAGTCTTATTGGGATTATTTCTGATATTGATCGTAGTCTGGTTGATCTGCTGAACAAACTGCCTGGTGTTAATCTGGAGTACAGCGAAACATTAAGTAATATAGCAGGCGAATTCAAAGACAATCTATTCGAAACAAAAGCCGAACTGGATGAATTGCTTAAGCAGAAAATACCCTCTGAACGCATTACCCAATGGATGAATAATGTTAAAAAAGCCGCCGATAAAAACGCCAAAGCCTTTGAAAAAAACACACAGGTAACTCGCAGAAACAGACTAGCGCTGATCCAACAAACCGCCGCCCTTGAAATCACCGCCAATGCCACCAACAAACTAACCGGAAACGTCAATCAAACTGACAAAAGCGCAGTAAATTACCAGCAATCATTAATCAACTTAAAAAGCGCCAGTGATGCGGCGCAAAATTCATTTGACTCGCAGGGCAACGCCCTAGATAAATTATCATCAGATTATGATGCCGTCGGCGAAAGCGCCCGCAACGCCGCAGACGCACAAAACGCAGCACAATCCAGTTCAACATCAAATGACTCGCGATCCAATCAAGCCTCAACGTCAGGCACCGTAACGAAAAGAGTTCGTAAACGCAACCTGCTCGACGTGAAAGCATCTCATCTAGCTTCTAAAAACTTTGCCAATGGAGGCAGCTTTATAGTCGGCGGCGTTGGCGGCACAGACAGTCAGCCGGTGGCATTTAACGCCTCACCTAACGAACGGGTCACCATAGAAACCCCGGAACAACAACGCAGTAATAACGCTGTCAACATTACCATCAATCAGCTGAACTTACCCGGCATCAGCAATGTAAAAGAATTTATCGATAAAATCACAGAAATCAGCCGCACCGAACCGATAGCCCTTAATATTGCCGAAACCGGAGTGATCGCAGGATGAAAATAATTTACTCAGCCCAATTTACCCGCGCTAAATTAGCACTAAAAACGGTATTAATATCGAACGGCTCAAAAACATTTAACGACAGCCAGGCAGTCAGCGGTTTTTCATTACTTGATTGCACCGGCACCGTGACGGTCGAAGCCTCAAATGATGGTTTTTTATCCACCCTATACAGTGCCGTGCATACCGGTTCAGTGATTATCAATATCGGCAGCACCATCACCACGGCGACCCAGTGGCGCATAACCGCCGATGCCAGCGGCGCAGAATTTAAACTGTTTTACCCCGGCCAGTTCATAGATATACAAGAACCGGCCTACCCCTACGGATTTTTAAAAACCGTTTTAACTACCGACAGACAAACACAAGGCGGCGTTAAATACAGCAAAATACACGGCAACACCCGGGCAGGCCAATGGCAATTCAAAAACATTTCAGCCATCGATGACTTAATAAACTGGAATAATTGGTTTGATGCCACTAACGGTTTCAGACAAGGATTCATCGTAGAAGAAGCCCTGACTAATGAGATCATAATAATAAAAGCCCCAACAGCAACACACCCACTAACCCACACC
>CAZEZI010000152.1:0-4707 GCA_964516315.1 uncultured Thioalkalispiraceae bacterium | reverse complement strand
CGCGGCCACTGGGGGTAATGTTACTTTATTGGGTAAACAAGTTAAAAACGATGGGATGATAGTTGCCAAACTAGGTACCGTTAATTTAGCCGCAGGTAAAGCCGCTGTTGTTACATTTGATAATGCGGGGTTGCTCGGCGTAAGAATTACAAAAGAAGTTTTACAAAGCGAGCTTGGCATTGACCCTGCTGTTTTAAACAGTGGCGACATCAATGCCGAAGGTGGTCGTATTTTATTAACCGGCAGTGTTAGCCGTGATATTTTTTCAAGTGCGGTGAATACTGGCGGTATGCAACAAGCGACCAGTGCAGTGGTAAATGCCGATGGCACTTTTACATTGGGTGGCGGTGCTGATGTGGTGAATAAGGGTACGCTGGATGTTTCGACTACAGGCATGAATCAAAGTGCGGGTGACATAGTGGTTATTGGTGAAAACGTAACAAGCAGCGGTATGATAAAAGCCAATTCCGAAAATGGTAATGGCGGTAATATTGAACTACACGCAACCGACACCACTTTACTCACAAAAAATAGTAAAACCACCGCACGCGCTATTGTTAACGGACAAGGCGGTACGATAAAAGTGCTGGGTAACAATGTCGGTTTGTTCGACAACGCACAAGTAGATGCATCGGGTGCCAATGGCGGCGGTGTGATTTTAATAGGTGGCGATAAAAGCGGACAAAATAAACAAATACGCAATGCCGAATTTATCTACTTAGGCGAAAACACAAACGTAAACGCTGATGCAATTAATAACGGCAATGGCGGTAAGTTGATTACCTTTGCCAGTGATAGCGCCAAAATTTACGGCAAGCTCTCGGTGCGCGGTGGAACGAATGGCGGTAATGGCGGCTTTATCGAAACCTCGGGCTTAAAAGGCTTTGAAATTTTAAGCGCACCGGATATTGCCGCACCACAAGGCAAAGGCGGTACCTGGTTAATCGACCCGTATAATATCGAGATTGTATCGGGAAACGGCTCTTCCAACATAAACACGTCCACCAACCCGTTTACCTCAACCGGTGGGACGGCCGCCACACCGGCCAGTATCGGGGTGGATTTATTGTATACCGCGCTCGATAATGATGATGCCATCGTGACCATTATCACCGGCAATACTCCTAACACAACCGATGCGGGGGATATTAATTTCGAAACCGATTTTGATTATGATAAAAACGGAAAGAACAGCACTTTAGTTTTAAACGCCGCTAATGATATTAACACCAACGCCCAAAAAGTTATCGCCAGCAACCGCAGTATCAATTTAGTTTTTAACGCCAATACCGATAACAATGCCGCCGGCGGTAATGTCAATATTGATAATTCTTTAATTGATACCAATGGCGGCAACTTCACTGCTACAGGTGTGGACTTTACTTTAACTGAAACAACGTTTGGTAAAAACATTAAAACCCAAGGCGGTAATGTGTCACTCAACATGACGGGCGTTGTGACGTTAGACGGCGATATTACAACCGAAGGCGGCACGGTGAGCGTTGTCAATTCTGCCAGTATGAATACGGCTAAGCTGCTTAATACTCGCGGCCAAATTGATACGCGTAACGGAGCCGCCGGTGCGGGTGTCGTGAATATTAATTCTGCTGGCCTCGTTGATATTGGCGCTGCAATATTAACCGATGGAAGTAATGTTGTTGTAACGGCAAATGGTTTTACCACCCAAGCGGGTGCCGACATTAATACAACAGGAAGCACCTTTACGGTTGGTGCTGAACTCGATGGCGATATATTAATTAATTCAGGCGCCGGTGCTCTTTCTATAGGCGCAAGATTATTTACCAATTCAGGTGGCAACTCAAACAATGGCCGAGTTGATTTAATATCCACAACCGGTGCGGTAACGCTGGGCGATAGTGTAACCACCAGTGGCGGCAAGGTAACCATTCAAGGTGGTAGTTTTGATAACACGGGGGGCAGTATACAAACGCAAGCAGGTACGCAAGGTGATGTTGCCATTACAACAACGGGGCAGATAAATTTAAACGGCGCCATCAACACCGATGATGGCGCAGTAACCGTGAACGCCGGTACAACCTATTCTGGTACTATCACCGGAAATATTAATACAAACCTCAACGGCGGCGGCACAAACGGCACTGTATCAATTAATGCGCAAGGTAACTTAACCTTTGTCGGGCAAATTAACACCAATAATGCAGCGGTTAACGTTAATAACAATGCGGCCATTACAACCGGGGGCACGGTTGCGATTAATGGTAATGTCACTACAAACGGTGGCAATGTCACCGTGGATAAATCCACAAGCTATGCCAGCAGCGGTAATATTGATGCGGGCGCGGTTACGATTAACTCAACCGGTATTATCACTTCGAGCGGGCAACTTAGCAGTAATGGCAATGCCATTAACTTAGTATCAACGGGTGGCTCAACCACTGCCAATAGAATCAATGTATATAATAGTATTAGTAGCAGTGGCGGCAATATAACGGTTGATGGTGGCAGTTTACTTAGCAATACAAGCGGTTCGGTAAACGCAGGCAGTGGTAATATTGCGATTACTACGGTTGGCAATATAAACACGGGCGCGCAAGTCACAACCACTTCAGGCAACATTAACTTAAACACAACCGCAGTGGGTTCTAGTGTGATACTCAACGATGGCATTCAAACCAATAGTGGCGATCTTGCCATTAATACACAAGATGCTATCACGGCAACGAATGCGCCATTGCAAATAGCTGGTGACGCAACGTTCAATAATATCAATAACAACATTACGCTCAATAACAGTGGCAACAACTTTCAAGGCAGGGTTAGCATCACCAATGGTGCAGGCAATGTTTCTATTACCGACAGTAATAGCATTGACTTTGCCACTTCCAATATTGGCGGTGGCAGCTTAACGGTGAATGCGGTGGGCATTACTCAAAGCGGTGGTGAAATTATACAGGCGGCCAATGCGGGTAGTGCTACTTTTAATAGTGGTGATGGCGCTATCGATTTAAGTAACAATGCCAACAACTTTACTGGCAGCGTTTCATTAAATAACACGGCGGGCAATGTTGCTATTAGCGATGTTAATAATATTGATTTTGCAACCTCAACTTTGAGTAACGGCACACTCACCGTGAATGCCGTTGGCATCACCCAAACTGGTGGGGCTATTGTTCAACAAGCGGGTGCGGGGCAAGCTACCTTTAACGCCGGTGCGGGTGTGATTACGTTAGGTAATGCCAGTAATAATTTTACAGGTGAAGTCTCGCTTAATAACACGGGCGCAAACAATGTTGTTATTAGCGATACGAATAACATTACTTTAGCTGCTTCAACCATTGGGCAAAACTTAACGGTCACGGCAGGAACTGCCAGTGATATTTCGCAGAACACCGCCGATGCGGGTTTAAATATTGCAGGCGATGCCATTTTTAATGTAGATGGTGGCCGTTCTATTAGTTTAGGCAATACAAGTAATCAATTTAATGGCCTGTCCTTTATTGCTAAACCTAATACCGGCACGAACACCTTACAAGATGTGACCATCGCCAATGCAACCGGCTTAGATTTACAAACGCTTAACTTAACCGGTAATTTAACGGTGACCGCTGGTGGCAATATTTTAAATACCACGGGTGGTATGGTGGTGGGTGGCTTAACAACCTTGGATGCCGGTAGTAATAATATTACGTTGGCAACCGGTGAAAATAACTTTAACAACGTGAGCGTGGTTAATGCAAACAACCTAACGATATCCGATGTGGATGGAATTAATTTTTCTGGTTTAAGCTTAAACGGTAATTTAACCGTCACTGCCGATGGTAACGTGACCCAATCAAATGCCATTACGATGCAAGCGAGTACCGTTGCCGATATTACGGCCGGCGTTGGGGAAATAGACTTTGGTACAGCCGCCAATGATTTTAATACCGTTAGGTTATCGAGCAGCAATGCCGTTAACATTAATGATGCTGCAGGCAATGGCATAACAATCGACACCACCAATATTACGGGCACTGGCACACTCACCGTGATGGCAAATGGTGCCATCAATGACACCGCAAACAATATTACCGTTGCCGGTTTAAGTACTTTTAATGCCGGAGGCAATGCGATTAATTTAACTCAAGGGGCAAATGATTTTAGCAGCATTGTCTTTACGGGCAGTGATGTGGCAGTGAACGATACATCAGGCATTAACATTGGCGACACTGCTAACACCTCAATTGCCAGCGGTACACTGAACATAATAGCGAACGGTGACATTACAGATATCGGAAGTAGCAGTGTCACGGTAATCGGGGCTGCGGATTTAAACGCAGGCAGTGGTGATATCAATCTAAGCAATACTGATTTTCAAAATACTTTAACAGCAACAGCGGCCAACACTATCAGCGTGAATGATGCGACCGCGCTTAATGTTAACAATTTGACTGCAGCCACCTTGATAGATTTAACGGCTGGAACAAACATTAACAGTAACGCAGGCAGCATTACTTCTAACCGAGTGAATCTGGCCGCAACCAGTGGCATTAGTGCCACCACCCAAACGACGACCTTGCAAGCCGATAATATAGCAGGCGACGTGACTATTAATAATACAGGCAATGTAACCTTAGCCAGTTTAACCAACTCAGGGGACATCACATTTAACAATGATGCGAATATCATCATGGCCGCAGGCAGTGTCAATGCAGACTATGATGTGGGAGATTTAAACATGACAAC
>CAZEZI010000151.1:0-4738 GCA_964516315.1 uncultured Thioalkalispiraceae bacterium | reverse complement strand
AAGATTTATTTATTCTGGCATTGTATTTTGCGCGTTTTCTTAATTTGATGCAATCACAAAAGCCCACAAAGTGCTGATTTTTGACATTTTTTTCTAAATGATTTGCAGTAACCTACTCAATATCATTAAACTGAATGAGATAGCCGGGTTCATTCTCTGTAACAGCAAAAGGCTCGCAAACACAGTAACCCACAACCTGCGCCAATACACCATCAACGTAAATCAGAGGAATGCTATTGCGTTGCCACGGCGGCACCTGCCATTCCTGAAATAATTTCTTCAGCTTATGCTGATGTGGCCCCCGCCCTTGCGGGCAACACGTTTCCCCCCCCTGGCGAAAACGAATCGTCACGCTTTTAGATTGCAGTTGTTTGATGCTTAAACCTTTCCCCTCGCACTGCTCTGTGAACAACTGTTTTGTACCAAAACTGTAACGCTTTTCCACTGCCCAGTTTAAGTTTTCAACCTCGGGCAATTTGTCCACATCAACCTTGTCGGCATAAAGTTTATCTTTATAGCGCCGAACAATGGCATTTCCCCAACTCACGCAGGGCTGGCTATCCTCTGCTGCCGGAAGCACTTCATTTAAAATTCGCATTAAATGTGTTGCATCAGGCATGTTTAAATTATTTACATTATGTAACCAGTAACGTAAAACATTTTTTTGACGATGTGGCGAAAGAGCACGTAAATGCAAAATTGAAATATTATTATTTACAGCCTCAAGCTGCTGTAAATCCAGTTGTGCCAGTTCAGCAATGAGTTTTTTATTTTCGGCCTGGTGTTGTGTAACGCGAGCAAAGGTTTTATGGATAGACGGCCAGCGTTGTTTTAAAACAGGCACAACCTGTTGCCTTAAATAATTACGATCAAAGTTTGTATTATCATTTGACGGATCATCGACCCAGCTTAAATTGTTCCGTTTGGCATAATCAACAACATCCTGCTGACTTACCAATAACAGTGGCCGACTCAAATACCCTTTTGCAAAAGGTTTAATCGCCGGCATGGCTGCCAAACCATTTACACCACCACCGCGTAAACTTTGCAATAAAAACGTTTCAACCTGATCATCGGCATGCTGTGCGGTGAGCAAAAACGTTTTATCTGTCAGCAGTGATTTAAATGCCGTATAGCGGGCTTGTCGTGCAGCAGCTTCCAAGCCTGAACCAGAGTTTTTATCCACTGCCACATCAATCACATCACACTGTAGCTGATATTGCTGGCACTGTTGCACACAATGCTCAGCCCATTGCGACGAGTCTGCATGTAGTTGATGGTTGATGTGTACAACACTCAGGTTGCTAATGTGCTTAAGTTTTTTTAACTCGACAAGCAGATGCAGTAATACACGGGAGTCAATGCCGCCACTATAAGCAAGCAGGTAATGTGCACCTGCTTGCTTATAGTGGGAATGAAGTTTAAATAAGTCGCGCCAGAACGATTCGACTGTGAGCATTAAGCACTTTTTTCTTCAAAATTACCAATCGCCATTAAATGCTGATAACGATCTTCTAATAGCTTATCCAGAGGAATTGTTTTTAAATAAGCCAACTGTTCAACTAATGTTTGCTTAAGTGATTGTGCCACCATATCGTGATCACGGTGTGCACCACCGAGTGGCTCTTCAACAATACCATCAACCAGATCCAGTTCTTTTAAGCGTTGCGCGGTTAAACCCATTGCCTCGGCCGCTTCACTTGCTTTGTCTGCACTCTTCCATAAAATGGTGGCACAGCCTTCCGGTGAAATCACCGAGTAGGTACTGTATTGCAACATTAAGGTTCTATCGGCAACGCCAATGGCCAGGGCACCACCCGAACCACCTTCGCCAATGACCGTACTGATAATCGGTGTTTTAAGTTCAGACATTTCCAGCAAATTACGCGCAATAGCTTCACTCTGGTTACGCTCTTCTGCACCAATCCCCGGATAAGCTCCGGGTGTATCAATAAAAGTTAAAACGGGTAATTTAAATTGCTCGGCCATTTTCATTAAACGCAATGCTTTGCGGTAGCCTTCCGGGCGTGGCATACCAAAGTTACGCTTCACTTTTTCTTTTGTATCGCGGCCTTTTTGCTGGCCAATAATCATTACCGGTGTGTTTTCAAGGCGGGCAATGCCGCCAACAATCGCATAATCGTCTTTAAAAGCCCGGTCACCGTGCAATTCTTCAAAATCGGTAAAAATACGTTCAATATAATCTAAAAGATACGGCCGCTGAGGGTGACGCGACAATTGCGAAATTTGCGCCGCTTTCAAATTGCTGAAAATGGACTCCGTTAATTCACGGCTTTTACCCTGAAGGCGGGTAATTTCTTCCGCAATATTAATTTCATTATCCGAGCCGACATAGCGAAGCTCTTCAATTTTGGCTTCCAGTTCAGCAATCGGTTGTTCAAAGTCTAGGAAATTTAAGTTCATGATTTTTAAATACTTTTTTAAATTATCGTGGAATATATACTATTATATAGTAGTTTTACACTTTGGGGCGAATATCGAACAAGATAACGCCTTTTTGTAGCGATAACAATACTCTTATCCCCAAATCCGGCAATAGAAAAATAACAAAAGACAGCTAGACTTAAAGCAAAGCAGCCACGGAACTAACAGTGATGGGCGAAGAAATAGATGCAGTGCATTTTTCAGCACAAGATTTTGCAAACTATCAGCAACACCTGCAACAGGAAAACGAGCTATTAGCCAACTGGTTTGCTCAGGGGCAACTTTCAGCGCAGGCACCAAAGGCGGGCTTTGAACTCGAAGTCTGGATAGTAGACAAAAATGCCAACCCGACTCCTTTAAACGACAGCTTCTTAAAAAAATTAAATAATGACTTAATGTCGCCAGAGCTGTCTCGTTTTAATATCGAACTAAACGGTGAACCTGAAAACTTACACGGCCACGCCTTATCACGGCTGCAAACATCACTTGAGAAAAGCTGGCAACATTGCACCGATGTTGCTGCAAGTTTTGATGCATCACTTATTATGATTGGCATCTTACCCAGTGTCACCGATGCACAACTCGTGCTTAAAAACATGTCGAAAATGAAACGCTATTATGCGCTCAACAAACAAGTACTGGCACAGCGTAAAGGTAAACCATTACAGCTTGATATTGTGGGCCACGATCATTTAACAACACAACATCATGATGTGATGCTGGAATCAGCGACTACTTCCTTCCAACTACACTGGCAAATTCCGGTAAAACAATCAGTGCGCGCCTATAATGCAAGTATACTGGCATCTGCGGCAACCGTTGCGGTCTCGGCCAACTCACCTTTTTTGTTTGGCAAGGATCTGTGGGATGAAACCCGCATTCCGTTGTTTGAACAGGCGGTTGAAGTAGGCGGCTTTAACGATGCCGCGTTTGGCCCCACTAAACGGGTAAGCTTTGGCTCCGACTACGCCAAACAATCACTGATGTCGGTCTTTCAGGAAAACATTGATCACTATCCTGTTTTATTACCAACAAGTTATCAGGACGAGGCTCATCAGCTTAAATATTTACGTTTACACAATGGTACCATCTGGCGGTGGAACCGTCCTTTAATTGGCTTTGACGAAACAACAAACCAGCCCCATGTGCGAATCGAGCATCGAGTTATCCCGGCAGGTCCCACTATTGTTGATGGTATTGCCAATGCCGCTTTTTATTATGGCCTGGCAAATTATCTGGCACAGTTAGCGTCACCACCTGAGCATGAGCTCCCTTTCAGTACGGCAAAAGACAATTTTTATAATGCCGCAAAATCAAGCTTACAGGCAAATATAAAGTGGTTAGATGGTTATTCGGGAAAAATGAAAAGTTTATTAATAAAACAATTACTACCTAATGCAGAACAGGGTTTACAACAAATGAACATCGCAGTTGATGACATTGATTATTACCTGGATATAATACGGCAACGTGTAGATAATGAACAACATGGTGCCAACTGGCAACGCAACTATTTAAAAAAACATGCCTGTAACATGCAGCAGCTCACTGCAGCTTATGCTGAACGACAAAATACAGCCGAACCTGTACATACATGGTCTATATAAAATGCTAACAACGCTTACCAAAGTTCCAGAAAATTTTTTAACGGTTGATTCAACGAAGTTGCATACGGTTTTAAATGGCCCTACTCTTTTTCATTTAGAGGGGCGGCATAAAGAACCGCTGTTTGTATCTACATTATTACACGGCAATGAAACAACCGGCTTACAGGCCATTCAAAAACTCTTGATAAAATATAAAGAGCAAACCCTGCCACGTAGCTTCAGTTTTTTTATTGGTAATGTAAAAGCCGCACAACAGGAATTGCGTCGACTGGAACAACAACCCGATTACAATCGTACCTGGCCCGGAACCGAGCAGGCCAGTAGTGACGAAACTATTATGATGCAACAAATAAAAGACGATATGCGCGATCGTCATATTTTTGCCAGTATAGACATCCACAATAACACCGGCTTAAACCCGCATTATGCCTGCATTAACAAATGTGAAAATGCATTTTTTCATCTGGCCAGATTATTCAGCCGCACTATTGTTTATTTTACCCGGCCACTCGGCGTACAGTCACAAGCCTTTGCAGACATCTGCCCCTCGGTGACCATCGAGTGTGGTCAGGTTGGGCAAAGCACCTCCGTTGAGCATGCATTTGAATATATCGACGCTGCACTGCACTTGTCCGAACTGCCGCAGCACCCGATAGCAAAGCAGGATATTGACCTGTTCCATACCA